>JAGDMS010000481.1 GCA_017860575.1 Deltaproteobacteria bacterium
TCGCGCTGCAGCGGCAGGGGCGTCGTGTCAAAGCCCTGGTGCGCCGCGACGACGGCCTTGCCGCCGCGTTCCCCGGCCTCGAGGTCATCCGTGCCGACGTGGGGGACCTGGCGGCGTACCGCTCACGCCTCGAACCGGGCATGACTGTCATCCATCTGGCCGCGGTGCGCGCCATTCCAGGCACGCGCCGGGCGAATTTCCACCGGGTCAACGTGGATGCCGCCCTGGCGTTTGCGGAAACCGCGGGGCAAGCGGGGGTGAAGCGTTTCCTGCACGTCTCGGCCGCGTTGGTCTATGGCTGCACCGGCGCCGCATCGGCAGACGAAACGGCGTCACCGTCAGAGCCACCGTTTTTTTCCGGTTACCTCGAGTCACGGATAGAAGCGTTGCGCCGCATGCGCGACCTTGCCGCCCGCGGTCTGCCGATCGTCACGCTCTGCCCGACCATCGTGTTCGGCCCCGACACGTCGGATCACCCGAATCGGCTGGCCGGCCAGATGCGGTGGTTGCTCCGGCACCGGATCGACCGGGTGATCGGCGGCGGTGCACAGCGGCGCACGCTCGCGTTCGTCGGCGACGTGGTGCGCGGCATGCTCCTGGCCGAGACCCGGGCGATGCCGGGCGCGGAATACATCCTGGGCGGGCATGACGTCTCGCCGCGCGAGTTCAACCGTCGAGTCCTCGCCGCGGCCGGTGTCACGCCGCGCTTGAGCCTGTCGCTGCCGGCCGGTGCGGTCCGTGTCACGGCACGCTGGGTCGATCGGTGCCGCGGTTCCGAGCGCGGCTGCGGCTACGAGGCGGCGCTGGACATGTACACGCACGCGTGGTGCTACAGCTCCGGCAAGGCGGCGTCGGAACTCGGGTACAGCGTGACTCCCATCGACGAGGCCCTGGCGGAGACCGTGCGCGTCCTGGTCCCGCCATCCACGCGCGGCGCGGAGGCGACAACGGACTGAATATGACAAGCCCTGCCACACAACGCGCGCACTGGGACCGGGTCGCTGAGCAGTTCCCAGACCTGTTCCCGGCCGTCTCGACGCAGTACTACCGGGACGTCGAGATTGCGCTGCTGCGGCGGACCGTGCCGTCGTGGCGCGGCCTGCGCGTGCTCAAGCTCGATCTGTGGAACGAAGCCGTCAACACGCGCATCCTGCACTGGATGCAGGACCAGGGCGCCGAGGTCTACGGGCTGGACGTGAGCACGGTCACGGTGCGGCGGGCGCGACGCAACGCGCCGCCTGCTGGCCCCGCCATGCACCTGGTGCAGGCCGACATCCGCGCCTTGCCGTTCGCGTCCGAGTCGTTCGACCTGGTCTACACCATGGGCACGATCGAGCACGTGGAGGAGTATCGACAGTCGGTGTGCGACGTGCATCGAGTGCTGAGGCCGGGCAGCCTAGCCATCATTGGCGTCCCGCATTACTGGGACCCGTTCCTGCGGCCGTTGATCGTGGGGGCGCTCGAGCTGTTCGGCTGCTACCCCTACAGCCCCGAGAAGGCGTTCTCCTGGCCGGAACTGCGGCGCGTCGTCACCGAGGCCGGGTTCGCGGTGGAGCAACGCGCGGGCATCCTGGCCATCCCGGGGATCATCCGGATGGCGGACACGTTCCTGTTCCGGCGCGGTATCCGCCTGGACGGGCTGGTCTCCCTGTCGCTGTGGCCGTTCGGCGTGTTCGAGCGGCGCTGGCCGTGGTTCGGCCGCCACTTCGGCTACCTGGCCGCGGCCGTGGTCCGGAAGCCGCGGGCGTGACGGGGCACAGTCGGGGCAAGGGGCGTGGCCAGCGTGGGGGGCTACCATGTTCGTCCTTCCTCCGGCTTCTTGATGTCCGGATCGAGGCGAATGCGTGTTTCCGGTCTTCGACGGCCCGGTGCAGGGATCAAGCCCGTTGCAACTTGAATACGTAAATCGCTTCGGTCTGCTTGTTGTAGCCGGTAATCGGTTTGAAGGTGCGCCAGAACAGCTCCGGGCGATAAAGATCCCTCCAATAGCAATCCAGCGTTGTTACCTGTTCGTAGCGAACGCCATGCCAGCCCGCGAAGGCCAGCGGCACTTGTTGCGCGACCGGTCCGAAGGCGATTACATAGTCCGGCGGCACGCGCATCTGGAAATGGATGGGCGGCAGTCCGGCAAACTGTGGGTCCTGATTGTTCGCCGCCAGTTGCCATGCGTAAGTTGCCTTCGGCGCATGGAACATCAGCGGGTAAACCATGTAATCCGGCAGCACCCAGATCGATTCCCTGTCGCGGACGTTTTCGTTGATCCACTTTGCCGCAGCGCTGTAAGGTTCGGCTGGCGGATTCAGCAATTCACCTGCGTAATCCACAATGGTCGAGCGCGCTCCGCCCCAGAGTAAGGGGCCGCCATTCGGCAAATTGGTCCCAAACGCGACCAGCGCCAGTCCCAGTGCAAGCCATGTTTTTCTGCCCGCGATCAGAAGGATCATCTGCACAGCCAGAGCGATACAGAGTGGAATCAGCGGCACGAGATAACGAATGTCGGCAAACGAGGCCTGGCTGATAGGTTGCGGTGAGATAAGTGTAGCCGCAATAACATACGTCATCAATGCGAGCAGGGCTCGCAGTATCCATTTATTCCGGCATGATTGGAACAGGACAGGGGCAAGAATCAAGAGAAAGACGGCCCCGAATTCGCCGCTGTTCATGTCCCGCAGGTTCCACCAAAAGAGAGTGATTTTGTCCGCAAGCCAATCCGATGACGTGTTTTGCACCACATTCTTGGAAAGCGGATTCCAAATCCAAAAAACCAATCCCCCTATTGCAGCCTGGGGAATACCCAGAACCAGCCAATCGGGAACGGTGAGTCGAAATTGGTTGCGTTCCCAGAGAAGATAATCAGCCGCCAGGCATGCGTACAACGCAGCGTAGTTGATGTAATTGAGAGAAAGCAGGCAGAG
Source organism: Deltaproteobacteria bacterium (assembly GCA_017860575.1). Lineage (GTDB taxonomy): Bacteria > Desulfobacterota > Binatia > HRBIN30 > HRBIN30 > JAGDMS01. The sequence goes on from JAGDMS010000481.1 coordinate 2,916, forward strand.
CGATAGGAATATGAAAGCAGCGAATTCGCGCCGCAAACCGCGCCAATGCAGATAGGCATAGAGAATGGCAACCGAACAAAACAATGTCGCGCCGTAATATCGGCACTGACGTGAGTAAAGAATGAGCGGTGTAGAGCAGAGGAATCCGACTGCAAAGAGCACCTGTGTGATGAGAGTTACCCTGTCTTTGCGCAACCACCAAAAGACTAAAGCGACGCTTAATAAACCGAATATGGTAAAGGGTA
>JAGDMS010000482.1 GCA_017860575.1 Deltaproteobacteria bacterium
AATCAATCGCCAATGTTTCGCTCTGGTCCCATCGTCTAGTGGTTAGGACGCCGGCCTCTCACGTCGGTAGCAGGGGTTCGAATCCCCTTGGGACCATTTCGTAACTGCTTGAATTTCAAAGGTTGTTGGAAAGTGTCCCCTCGAACCCGCCGCCAGAGGGAACACTTTGGGGGCGGATGACGGGCGGACGAGTGCGGTTAACTTCTGCATCTCACTTGCTACTTCACCGCTCATCCAGCGGCCGTAATGCCTCCGCAGCGTCGTGTAATCGACGCCCGTCTGCTGTTCCAGCCACGCGGGTTTCACGCCGGCCAACAACGCCATCGTGACGAACGTGTCTTTGGTGGAGTAGACTCCCCGCTGGCGAATCCCAAGAGACCGCAGGCAGTCGTACCAGTGCGTCTTGAACGTTCGCTGGTCGAGTTGGCGACCAGCGATGTTGACGAACACCGGCATGGTTGGCTCGATGTGCAATGGACGGATCAGTTCGAGGAGCGGCAGCGTGTCAGGGTGCAACTCGACCGTGCGCCGTGCACTGCGGGGCTTTGGACGGTTGTCCTCGGCCCTAGGTATCGGAAACGGCTCGACAAGTACCACCGGTTCCTGCCGGACGGGTTGCTGGGGGTCGATTACGCGTCTCGGCAGCCCGATCCGGTCGGGGCGTGGAATACGTTGCGGTGGATCGTGGAAGAAGTTGCGGGTAACGGTTGTCAGCAGTAGAGCGGCATCACGGTGTAGAGAAGGGCGTTCGCCCGTGAGAATTGACAGGGCGACGGCGACTTGCTGATTTATGGCGTTCTAGGATAAAATTTACGCACTTACGGCGAAAACAAGCAAGTTCGTTCCGCCTCGAACGATCGATCCGGATCACCTCTTCGGCCAGCATCCGGTCCTAACCCTCAGGACCTGGGCGGACGCCGTCGCCGGACCACGGGCGGCGGCGCGGGCGGGCAACGCAGCGAAGTATTACACGAAAACCGGCCGGCTCCGCCGCGTCACCCGCGGCCTCTACGCTGTGGTGCCTCCTGGGGTTGACCCCAAGCGATTCCTCCCCGACCCCTATCTGGTCGCTGCCGCCCTGCGTCCCGACGCTATCCTGTCGCACCACACGGCGCTCGACCTTCTTTGGGCCGCGCACTCCGTCTTCAACCGCTTCCCCTATTTCACGGCGCACCCCCGGCGCATGCTGCGACTGGAGGGCATGGACTGGCCGTCGCTCGCACACCCGACCGCACTCGTGCGGGCCAACCAAGTGGATTTCGGGGTCCGCAAACTCGACCGGCTGGGCACCGTCCTGCGTGTGACCTGCCCCGAGCGCACCCTCACGGACGGCTTTGCCGCACCACGATGGGTGGGTGGCATCGATGAACTCGTCGAGTCGGCTGCAGGCTTCCGTGATCTCGACCTGGACCGGCTCGAAGCCTACCTGCAGCTGCTCGACCGCCAGATCCTCTACGGGGCCGTTGGCTGGTTCCTCGAGCGGCACCCTGAAGTCGCGGATAACGCGGCGCCTGTGATGCAGCGGCTCGCCCGTCGCGCCCCCCGGCAGCCGTTGTACCTGGAGCGCCATCGACCTGGTGGAAGGCTGCAGCACCCCTGGAACATTGTCGTGCCGGCACATCTGAGTCTTGGGGTTGGCTTCGAAGGCGGGCCCCGATGATCCCCAGCCGCGAGACGCTGCAGCGACTTCAAAGCCGCTGGGATTTTGCGATGGAGCCTTTGGAGATCGTCCTACGCCTCGGCGAATTGCTGCGTGCCGTTCGGCAAGACGCCATGCTGGGGGATCGTCTGGTGTTGAAGGGCAGCACGGCGCTGAACCTGTGCTACGGCGCTCCACGACGGCTGTCGGTCGACCTTGACTTCAACGACATCGGCGCGGCCGAACGCGAGCAGATGCAGAGCGACCGCCCGCTGGTTGCGGCCGCGCTGGAGCGCGTCGCACGGCGCGCCGGCTATCAGATACAGCGTTCCCGCGAGGCGCACGCAGGGCAGAAGTTCTTTCTCAATTATCAGTCTGCGCTCGGGGGGCAGCGCCGGGTCGAAGTGGACGTGAACTTCCTCTATCGGGTCCCGCTGCAGCCGGTGGAGGATCGGATGGTGTGGCAACTCGCGGAAGACGACGAGCCGGTTTCGTGTCGAGTCGCATCGACTGCCGAGTTGGTGGCGGGAAAGATCCTCGCACTGCTGGGCGAGCGCCAACCCTTCAACATGGTCCTGCTTCGAGCTCCACTCGCACCGCTCAACAAGGTCGCGCTGCATGCAGCCTGCGGGTGCGATTGGCCCGCCGAAGCCGAACGCCCCAAGTGCATGAAGTTCGCGAGCAACTGTCGCAGTGTGCAAGGCGCTGCCTGAGAAGTTGTGATCGCTGTGACTGGGGCCGCTGCGGTGTGCATCTATGCCCTAGCGCTTCTGCGTGTCCAACGCGGCCTTCAACCCTTTGGCCAGCGCGGCTGTCGAACCGACGCCCCAGTAGTGTAGGAACATGATCCGCGGTGACTCGCCGGTCATGTGCTGGTGAATGGCCACGATGTTGATCCCGTTCCCGCGCAGCGCCTTCAGCACGCCCTGTAGCTCGGGCTCTAGCATGGCGAAGTCGCCGTCGACGACGGCCCTGTCGTCGGCGCCGGCAAAGGCGGCCCAGGTGTTGACGCCCATGGTGTTGCCGATATCGGTGCCGTGCATTTGGGCCATTCGGCCGAGGACCACTTTATACACGCCGTCCTTGAGGTCCCCCTTCGCAGCGAGGACGGCTTCAATTTTCTCTGGCGCAAGCGATGTCTTCGACGGGTCGATGTCCACGGTTGGCACTTCGCCCTTGCCGCCGCTCGTTTCCTTGATCTTGGCGAACACCTTGCCCACCGCGGCGGCGAGTTTCTCGGCATCACCCATGCCGGCGATGTGCATGAACATCACCTTGGGCGTGTCCCAGAAGAAGTGGTTGTGGAGGGCAGTCACCTCGAGACCGTTGTCGAGGGCCACGCTCATCACCGCGTTCACCTGGTCTTCGAGGAGCACCGTGTCACCCATGACCATGGTGTGCGCGCCGGCGCGCTTGAATGCCGCCCAGGAAGTCAAGCCCATCGGCGGCGTCAGCCGGACGCCGGCGGCGGTGACCGACAGGTCGCTCCGCGGCACAGAGACCTTGAAGGCGCCTTCT
>JAGDMS010000221.1 GCA_017860575.1 Deltaproteobacteria bacterium
CGGGCCACCTTGTCCCATTGCCAGCGCTGACGGTAGACGTCCTCCCAGCCACGATAGTCCGGAAGTGAGGCCGGCGTGCCCTCCTGGCCCTCCGCCCAGGCCAGCCGTTGCAGGCTCAGCGTGACGCCGATGCCAGCGCTCAGTTTCAGAAATCCGCGCCGGGACAACACGATCATTTCCTGCTCTCCTGCGATGGCACGCGCACGTCTCGCTGCTGTCGATCAATGGCCAAGCGAGGGTCGATGCGACTGCGCGCTCGCGTGCCCGCCATCGCAACCGTCGTGGGACTCATCTCAGCCGCACGCCATGCACCTTGATTTTCTCAGCTCACGCACCTGGCTGCACCGATCCAAGCTGATACGGGCCCACGTTAATCAAACCCTGAGGATTGCCGTCAAAGACTTTGTTTGCATAGCGCCCATAGAATCGTCACATGGGGCCGCTTCGCGATGAGCATTTGCGGTTCGTCGTCGACCATGGCATCCGTAGCGGCAGTCGCAGTAAATGGTGGCGAGGGATCTAGAGGAGCGTCGACGTGTACACCGGGGACCGGCGTAGTCGGACCAGCTGCACCGCTCCGGGCGCCGTCCGCGAAAGGAGAAACGAATGCGAGTCGAGACAACGATGTTGAGCCCGGACACGGCACAGTATGCGGGCACGGGCGCGAAGGGGCTGAGTGTAGCGGTGATCGCCGCGGCCGCACGCAAGGTCGAAGAGTTGGGCTTCGATGGTGCGCTGACACCGGAGGCTGGCCATGATCCGTTCGTGCCGTTGGCGATCGCCGCGGAGCACACCCAGCGCATCACGCTTGGCACCAACGTGGCGATTTCGTTTCCACGCAGCCCGTTGGTGACGGCCCAGGTCGCGTGGGACCTGCAGGCGCTCTCGAACGGGCGCTTCCAACTTGGGCTCGGGACGCAGGTGAAAGGACACAACGAACGCCGCTACGCGGCACCGTGGACGGCCGCGCCGGGCCCACGCATGCGTGACTACCTCCTATGCGTACGAGCGATGTTTGCCAGCTTTCAGAACCCCAAGAAGCCGACGTACTTCAAGGGGCCGCACTACCAGTTCAGCATGATGACGCCGTTCTTCAATCCCGGGCCGATCGAGCACCCGCAGGTGCCGATCTATCTCGCCGCGGTCAACCCGTATATGTGCCGTCTCGGCGGCGAGTTGTGCGAGGGGATCCGCTTGCATCCCCTGTCCACCTTCCGGCACACGAAAGAGGTCGTGCTGCCCGCCATCGCCGAGGGCGCCGCGAAAGCCGGCAGGGACGCTGCCGGGATCGATGTGGTCGGCTGCCCGTTTCTGGCCGTCAGCAAGACGAAGGAGGGGCTGGAGAAGGCGAAGGCGGCTGTCAAGCAGCGCATCTCCTTCTACTCGTCGACGCGGACGTACCACTCGGTGCTGGAGTTCCACGGCTGGAAGGATCTGGGCATGCAGCTCCACCAACTCTCATTGGAGGGGAAGTGGCAGGAAATGCCCAAACTCATCAGTGACGAGATGATGGAGGAGTTCGCCATCGTCGCGATTGGCGATGAGTTTGCGGCCAAGGCACAAGAGCGCTGCAAGGGCATCTTTTCCACATTTCTGATCGATGGCGCGCCCGAGCTGCAACGGGACGAGAAGTGGCTGCGGGCGTCGATCGAGGAACTGCACCAGTAAAAGGCAGTTGTTAGGTTGCTAGCTTGTTGCGGTGTTATGCTTTTTAAGCATGGTAGTAGAACATCAGTAACATAACAACTAACAACATAACAACTAGCAACCGAATAACGATCGATTTAGCAATTGTCTCGGAGAAGCGGATGAGCGGGGCACTGCAAGACCTCCGGATAGTCGACCTCACCAACGTGGGTCCCGGCGCTCACTGCGTCAAGATCCTGGCCGACCTCGGCGCCGACGTCGTGCGGGTGGCCGAAGCGGCATCGGTGTTGGCGAAGCGCGGCCGCAGCCAATGGAAGGCGCCGTTCTGGGCCTATGGCATGCGTCGCAACACCAAGGTTTTGGGTCTCGACCTCAAGAGCGCGGCCGGGCTGGGCGTCTTCCGCCGGTTGGCAACGCAAGCCGATGTCGTCATGGTTGGCCTCCGCCCCGCCGCGGCGGAACGGCTCGGTGTGCACTACGACGCATTGCGGCAGCTGAACCCCCGCCTGGTCTACGCCTGTCTGACCGGCTATGGCGCTACGGGTCCGTACCGCGAAGTGGTCGGGCATGACATCAACTATCAGGCAATCGGCGGCACCGTCGGGATGACCGGCGGCAAAGACGGGCCTCCGGTCATCCCAGGCGCCACGGCGGCTGACAGCGCCGGCGGTGGGATGCACGCGGCAATCGCGATCCTGGCGGCCATCGTCGCCCGCCAGCACACCGGTCGCGGCCAGTATGTCGATGTGTCGGCAACCGATGGCATCGTGAACATGATGTCGGTGATGATCGACGAGTACTTGAGCACGGGTGTCGAACCGCGGCGCGGCGCCACTCTGCTGACCGGCGAATACCCGTGGTACACCCTCTACGAGACCGCCGACGGCAAGTACATCAGTGTCGGTGCCATTGAGCCCTGGTTCTACCAGAACCTCTGCCGGCTGATGGGAATGGAGGACCTGATCCCGCATCAGTACGCGGAGGGGGTGCAGCGCGAGGACATGTTCCGGCGGTTTCGCGAGACCTTCCGCACGAAGACTTGTGCTGAGTGGGTAGCCCTGCTCATGCACGCGGACACGTGCGTTGCGCCGGTGCACACCATCGCCGATCTGGTCAACGACCCGCACCTCCGCGAGCGCGGGATGATCCGTGGCGTGGCGCACCCGACGCGCGGCATGGTGGAGCAGACGGGGATCATGGTCCGGATGTCGGATACACCGGGAACCATCCGCAACGTCGACCCGCAGCCCGGCGAGTTCACCGAAGCCATCTTGCGTGACGCCGGCTACACGCCGGCTCAAATTCGGGAGTTGCGTGAGGCGGGAGTTGTCGACTGAGTTGTCGCGCGCAGCGTCGGGTTGCCAGTCGATGCCTGTCCGTGAAGGGACAGGAGGAAAGGCTAACAACGCATGAGCATCAATATCGACCTGGGAGGACAAACCGCGCTTGTGACGGGCGGCGGAACCGGGATCGGCTTCGGCATCGCTCGGCGCCTGCTCCAGGCCGGAGCAACGGTGACCATTGTGGGGCGACGCCAGGACGTCCTCGAGAACGCTGCGCAGAGGCTCCAGCCGGATGTCTGCGCTGGAGCCGAGGTGCGCTGGAAGGGGTGCGACGTCACCGTCGAGGAGGACGTCGCCAACGCCGTGGCGTCTGCAGGCGACCGGAGTGGTCGCCTGGACATCGCCGTCGCCAATGCGGGGTCGGGCAGCCCCGGGCCGATTCTTGGTCAGACTCCCGACTCGTGGCGCTTCTCCTATGATATCAACGTCGTTGGTTCGGCGATGACCATCAAACACGCCGCGCTGGCGATGAAGGACTCGGGTGGTGGTGCGATCGTGACCATCTCGTCGGTGTCGGCGCTCCGCACCGCGCTGTACATGGCGCCGTACACGGTGACCAAGGCCGGCCTCGATGCGTTAGTGCGGTGTGCCGCGTTGGAACTCGCTCCCTTTAACATCCGGGTGAACAGCATCCGGTCCGGGCTGGTGCTGAGCGAAGGGGTAATGATGTCGTTGGACGACGAACTGCGCGAGGCGGTGCTGGCCCGGACCTTGCTCGGCCGCCCCGGCGAGGCCGAGGAGATCGGCGACAGCGTCCTGTACCTCGTCAGTAGTCTGTCCCGCTGGGTGACCGGGCAGGCGTACAGCGTCTGCGGAGGCCTGTCGGTCTGTGAACACGAGGACCACTCCAGCTTGTCGCGCCGGATCTACGGCGACGAGGCGTTCGAGGCGCTGACGGGCCGGTCCGGTAAGAAAAGCTAAGAGGTGAAGCCAGAGGAGTTCCGGATCGCTCGATCGGCGGCTGGCTCATGAGGACCTCCTGCGCGCGCGCTCGATGTTAGTGGGTGACATATGGGTCCATCGCTGAGTGCTCAGGCGCTAATCGAGCGGGCGACGACCAAGACTGGGCTCACCGAATTCGGCGACCCGCCGTGGCGAGATGGGTTAGAGATTCTGATCGCGTCTCTTGAGCGCGAAGCGCAGCTCAACGATGTCGGTCGCCTGGCGTTCGCCCGGCGCCTGACGCACTTACTGGAGACACGCCTGGGGATCGTCGATTGGCAGCGGCGCCACCCGGAGATATCCCTGCAGCAGATCACCCGCCCCGCGATCATCATCGGGCTGCCGCGCACGGGCACCACGGCGCTGTCGAACCTGATGCTGCAGGATCCGGCAACACGCTCGCTGCGCTACTGGGAGGTGGCGGAACCCACGCCACCGCCCGAGGCCGCGACCTACCACACCGATCCGCGTATCGCCGAGCGGCAGCGGAAGATCGATGCCCTGCACCAGCAGGTGCCGGCGCTCAAGGTGCTGCACGCGGCGACGGCGACGAGCGCGGCCGAAGGTAGCGAGTTGCTGATGATGACCTTCGCGAGCTTCCATTTCGTGGCCTACGCCGCAATGCCGACGTACGAGCGCTGGTGGCTCGCGCAAGGCATGGCCAGCGCCTACGGCTTCCAGCGGGGAGTCCTGCAGCTGCTGCAGTGGCGTTGTCCGCCGACACGCTGGCATCTCAAGAACCCGGCCGACATGTTCTGTCTGGGTGCGGTGCGCGCTGTCTTCCCGGACGCGGTATTTATCTGGACCCACCGCGACCCGGCGCGCCTGCTGGCGTCGATTTGCAGCCTGTACGCCACCAGCCGCGGCATGGGCACTGATTGCGTGGATCGGCTGAGCCTCGGCGCCGAACACCTCGAGCGATGGAGTGAGTGCATTGGTCGCGCAATGGCCTACCGCCAGGCGCACCGGCAGATCTTCCTCGATCTCCAGATGCGGGACATCGTGGCCGATCCGATTGCGACGGTGGCGCGGGTATATGAGTGGCTCGGGTGGCCCTTCACCACCGAGGCGGAGACGGCCATGGCGAGGTGGGCGGAGGAGAACCCGCAAGGAGTTTACGGGCGCCATGACCCGAACCCGGCAGACTTCGGACTCGATCTCGACGCGGTACGCGAGCGCTTCGCCGAATACCTCGAGCGCTTCGATCTGGGGGAAACTAGAGGAGGGCAAGCCTGATGAGCAGTGCACCGCCTCGTGGGGAGATCACGGAAAAGGTACGTAGCGGCGTGGCCTGGAAGGAGTTCTGCCGGGTGTTGGAGACGGCGGGAGACGCGATCTTGGCGGAGGGCAACCCCGACGATGTGCTCGATCGTGCCGAAGGATTTCGCAGCCTTACGCGCCTACTGCGGTACGCTTTGGAAACCTACATCGAGTCCAACGATCCGCTGCGCCCGAAGCTGGTGGCGCTGATTGGCGAAACGATCAAGATTGCCGCAGAGAACCCCGACAACATCTACCATGGGGCGACCATTGACGGGTGCTACGACTACCGTGTCTGGGGCACACGAGGCGAGGCGTGCCGGCTCACCTTCAACACCTTCCGGGCGGGCGGCTTCGGCGGATCAGGCCAGGGCGTTGGGACGACCTTGCATGATGAGGAGCTGAAGGTCGCACCGGACGGTACCTTCGAACTGATCCTCTCGCAGCACGAGCATCCGGGCGCATGGCTGCGATTGCATCACGACACCCGCGGTCTCTCGATCCGCGAGACGTTCACGGACAAGAAGAACGAGCGTCCGGCGGAACTGCACATCGAGCGGATCGGGGCTGAGGGCCCGGCACCGGCGCCGCTCGATCCGGCCCAGTTCTACCATGGGCTGATGCGGTCGGCACATTATGTCCGTGCGGTGACCGAGATGATGGGGAAGTGGTCGTGTCGCCAGGCGGCGCAGCCGAACGTGTTCGTCGATGCCGAGACAAACGACACGCGTCTCTGGAAGGACACGCAAATCAAGTACCATCAGGCCTATTTCGAGCTCGGCGCTGAGGAAGCATTGGTCATTGAGTTCACACCGCCACGTTGCAAATACTGGATGATCGTCCTCCACAACCATTGGACCGAGACGCTCGACTACCGCTACCACCAGATCACCCTGAACTGCCGCAGCGCCCAGGTGCGCGCCGACGGCTCCGTGCGCTGCGTGGTCGCGCACCGCGACCCGGGCGTGCCCAACTGGCTCGACACCGCCGGGCATGCGCGGGGCACGGTCGGCGTGCGGTGGGTGGGTCCAGACGTCGCCGATGTGGTCCCGACCGCGCGTCTGGTATGCCTGCCGGATGCAGGAAGGTAGCCTCCGGACCAAGACTGTGTGCAACCGTGCAGCCTTAGAAAGGAATGCGATGTCTCTCGCTGGCAAGAAGATCCTGATCACCGGTGCCACCGGCCAAGTTGCAGGTCCGATTGCGCATACGCTGGCGCGGAATAACGAGGTGTGGTGCATCGCGCGATTCACGAAACCGGACTCGCGTGCCGCTTTGGAGGCGCGTGGCATCAAGACGGTGCTCTGTGACATCGGGACGGGCGAATTTGGCGACGTCCCCCGCGACTTCACCCACGTCATCCACTCCGCCGTTGACGTCTATGGGACCGATTTCGACGCGGCCCTGCGGGTGAATGCCGAGGGTACCGGTCTGCTCATGACGCACTGTCGGCAGGCGGAAGCATTCCTGCACATCTCCTCCTGCGGGGTCTACCGTGACCACCCCGATCCGCTGCACGCGTACAAGGAAACTGACCCGCTCGGTGGCTATGCGCTTTACGCCCCGACGTATAGCGTCGCCAAAATTGGCGCGGAGACAGTGGTGCGAACCCTGGCGCGGCAGTTGGGGCTGCGCTCCACGATTGCCCGCCTCAACGTTGCCTATGGCACCGCCGGTCACGGCGGTGTGCCGGTGCAACATTTTGCGACCATGCTGCGTGGCAAGGCGATCCCGGTCCTGCGCGGTCGGCCGAATTACTGCTCGCCTATTCACGAGGACGATCTGGTGGCGCACGTGGCACCGTTTCTCGCGGCCGCCTCGGTGCCAGCCACGATCGTGAACTGGGGCGGTGACGAGGCGGTCACCGACGTCGAGTTCTGCCGCTACCTCGGCGAACTGGCGGGGATCGAGCCACGCTTCGAAGAGAGCGATCACGCCTTCAATTCCTTCATCACCGACAACACGCGCCGCCGCGAATTGGCGGGTCCGTGCCGCGTGCACTGGCGCGACGGGATGCGGCGCGTCATCGCGGCGCGGTTCCCCAATGTGCGGTTACGCTCGACGTGAGGTGATGCTGCCTTCAAACGACAGCGCCTCATCGGTGCAGCTAGCACGCCGCTGGAGCTTTACTCTTCCGGTCGCAATCGATCAGGTGCACGATCCCCGCCTCGGAGTAGGCCGCCCTCACCCCCACCCTCTCGCGCACTGAGAAGACGTGCGGGCGAGCCGGCAAATCTCTGAATCGAGGCTCGGGACTGGGGGCGAGGCCTGCGCTGTCATGCAATACCCTTCACCCAACCGTCCATTCGCGCTCAAGGCGATCAACAAGATCGGCGGACGGGCACAGTCCCTGGGCAGCGTCGCGCCCGCTCCACGCTGGCGATATAAGCGGTCGTGAAAATTGGCCATCGTTGGTAATTGAAGGATACAGGAGGACCATCACATGTCTGACGACAAGCGCTGGGAGTTGGGGATCGCGACCTTCAAGAAGGTGTACGGGAACGTGATACCGGCGCCGCCGAAGGAGGCCGGTGATTTCGGCACAATCTGTATCGAGCAGCAGTTTGCCGAGGTCTGGTCGCGCGACGTCATGACCATGCGCGACCGCCGCCTCGCCTTGCTGGGCGCACTCATTGCCTTGGGCGAGGAGGGACCGTTCCGCATTCACGCCGAATCGGCCCTGGCCAACCGTGAAATCACGCCGAAGGAGCTCAACGAAGTGGTGATCTTTCTGACACCCTACGTCGGCTATCCCCGGGCCACCAAGGTCCTATCTATCGTGGCCCAGTTGGCGCGGCAATACAGCTGATTGAAGACAGGGAGACCATGAGCCCCTTCGAAGCTCGACTGTTGAAAGTGGCCCAGGCCGGCCGCGACCGATTGCCGGCCAAGCGCTCTTCGTCAACTGTGGCCGGTTCGGTATGTGATCGGTTCGCGCCATCAAAAGGAGAAACGCCATGAAGAAGTACCGAGTTATCCAGTGGTCGACGGGTTGGGTGGGGCGCTTGGCGCTACAGTCGATCTTGCGGCGCGAGGATGTGGAACTCGTTGGCCTCTGGGTTCACAGCGAAAGCAAAGAGGGGAAGGACGCCGGCACGCTGGCGGGCGGCGCTCCCGTTGGGGTGAAAGCTACGCGGGACGTCGATGCCCTGCTGGCTCTTGACGCCGACTGCGTGTGCTACACGGCGCACGGCGAAACCCGGTTGAAGCAGTGCATCAAGGATGTCTGTCGGATCCTGGAATCGGGCAAGAACGTGGTCACCACCTC
>JAGDMS010000483.1 GCA_017860575.1 Deltaproteobacteria bacterium
ACCGTAGTCCGTCCCGGCACGCGTAATGAATTCCTCAACGACGCCGCGCAGCGTGTCGGGGTGCAGGGAGGTAAACGGGACCTCGACGGCGTCGGTGCTCATGGTCATGGCTGTGCTAATTGTAGCGTGGAGCTAGCCTTGATGCGACCGCAATGGTCTCGGTTCTGCCGAGCGACTGACGGCGGTTGCGTCGAGACCGATACCCTCGCCACCAGGTTCCACGCAGGAGTGGTGATCACAGCTTGGTCCAGGCCGGGCTATAAGTAGCTGTGACAAGTAGGAAAAGTCGGCCAGAGTGTCAACGTTGGTCGGTCCGACAATCCGCGTTAAGCCAGGCCTCCTGAGGCCTTGGGCTTCGTTTTCTGATCGGAAATGGCCGGTGCAAGGAAGAGCGGGCGATCGTTGCCAGGTCTTACAGTGCCCATTAGCGCCTTGAAAACGGGGCAATAGGCACTTCTCAAGCGCCGTTTTCAGAGAAAATGGACAACTCTTCAATAGGTTGTGCTGGTCCGACCCGAGCAATCTGGGCATGGTGAGCGCTTTCAGCTCGCGTCCAACGTAGCAAGCGAGGATCGGGAAGCATTTCAGGAGCTTGTTCGTGAAATCGCTGACTGGCGCCTGGCCGCGTACGTCCAGCGGAGCGGTGCCACAACCGAAGATCGCTTCGTATGCAAGCTCAGCCACGCGAACAAACGGCCGATCCTGTTTCTGCCTGACCGTGCACAGCACCCAGCACTCCCCGAGGGGTGGACCAAAGTAATGATCGATGACGAAATCTACGAAGCCAACTTCGTCAAGGTCGCGCTGAACGTGGTCCGCCGCAAGGGATCTGTCCCCCTTCAGTGGGGTCCCCCTTCAGTGGGGTCGGACCTTGATAACCGGCTGGTACGTCAACACTTTCCGCTCGAAGCAGGTGTCATTTCGCGCTTAGCGGTACCATTTCGGGCGCTAAATCGCGTCCGTAAGGCAGGCTCGGATCTCGCAGCACGCTGCACGCACCCCAACTCTCGACCTGCCGTTGCCGGGCCCTGACACCCAGCGCGGTGCGGATGCCTTGGTGGACACCCAAAACCGGCCAGTGATGGAGAGCTGAAAACCGGCCAAAGGAAACTGGCACGCCAGGGCGTTGACGCAGGCGGGCGAGGCATGTCTCGCCGCCGGGATGGCAAACGTCTTGGGCGAGCAGAAGCGACAGCAAGTGATCGCGTTGGGGCGGCTGGGATGGCTGCTGCGACGCATTGAGACCGCAATTGGCGTGCGGCGGGAGACCGCCAGCGCCTACCTGAAGGCGGCGGCCATCGCGATCCCGCACCGGCGGTGGGGCCACGCAGCAAAACCGGCCAAAGAGGTGTCCACCGACCTCTCCGGGGCAAAACCGGCAAACGGTGCGGAGGTGTCCACCGACTCGGTGCTGATCCGCACACCCCCCGCCGCGGCACCCGCCGCCCCTGACGGGCCCGCGCCGCCCCCGCCCTCGGGCCGGGCCCCGACTGCCAGTGCGTGTGAGCCGTTTCGCGAACTGATCGAGCAGGCGCCGGAACACGGACGGAACGCGATGGCGATCTACCAGGACCTGGTGAGCGACCACGGCTTCGGGGCAAAGTACGCCAGCGTGTGCCGCTTCGTGAACCGTGGAGTTGGTGGGACGTTGGTTCCGTTTGAGCATGTGAGTCACGAAATTCTTAAACTGGCTTGGTGCTCACAACAACCAGGCGCCAGGCATTGTCCATTACGAGTTCCCCATTTGAACGGATCGAAGGCTGGATTGCTTCTCGGACCGCGTTGCTCACTCTGCTTTCCCCGACCGCATCAGTGATGAGCTTGATGCCGCCGAACACGCTCCAAACGCTCCAGAAATCATCAAAGGTAGCGAATCTGTACGTGACCCGCACGGTTCGGTCCGTTCTCATGCGAAGGCCTACCTCTCGCAGGAGCGCATCGAACACGCCCTCGGCACTCAACGCCAGCGGCGAGACCGGGGGCGGGGTCGGTGAGAGCTTGTGTATCGCAGTCACAACACGGCTGAGAGCGCTCTTGCGCGGCTCTTCCCAGATCACAAGACAGAGGCTCCCGGTCGGTTTGCCCACCCGGCTCAGCTCTCTCACCGCCTTCTGGGCATGGCCGTCACGGACAGAAAGAAGGCAGTCGCAAGCAACGACTCTATCGAAGGAATCATCAGCATAGGGAAGCGCTGCGATATCCGCGACCCGGAACTCGCCTGCTGGCACCTTGTGTCGGGCACGCGTCAACATGCCTTCCGAAATATCGCAGCCGAAGACACGCGCGCCCGTTCGATACGCGGCAAGCGCGAGGCCTCCTCCGCCACATCCTGCGTCGAGAAGCGTCATCCCGGATTCGACGTCAATAGATTCAAGAACTGCGTCAAATAATGGCGTGCGTTGCAGTTCGAATCGGCGCTCCCAGATGTCTGCGTCGCTCTCTCCCCACACTCCGCGGTCTGCGGTCGATGGCGTACGATCTTGTGCATTCGACATCGCTGTACCTCCTTTTGAGACTGTCCACAGTGTCGAAACTATTTACTACCTTTCCGATGGCGCCGAAGGCCAACGCTCAGCCTTGTTAGAGGATATCTTTTGCGAGCTGTGCCGCGATATTGCTTCCGCCCTGAAGGCGGAGCCCGCGGTCGAGGACCTCGCCGACATCATCGACAATCCCGTACAGAGCCGCGAGGCTTTCGAGCAAGCGACCGCGGAAGACCTCGCCGGTGAGCGGGCGCTGGTGACCTTCAGCGATGAAGTTCCTCTCGGGGAACCAAGGACACCCACTCGATTCCGGCGCTTGGAGCCACGTTTCAAGCTGCGAATCGGGGAAATGCGTGCACGTGGCGGCGCCCGGTCAGTGGCTCGTCGCTTCCGGTGACTCGGGGGGCGGCCTCGGTTGCAACCTGCGTTGCGCCCGTGGGGCCGCACCGGAGCGGTACCGCCGCCGTTCCGTGATCGGTCGAGCGCGCGGCCCTACGCCGCGGTGGCTCGGTACAACTGCTGTGCCGCCCGCAGCCCCGACCGCCGTTCCACCTCGATGCGGTGCGCCTGCCCGACCATGGTGAAGAAGCGGCGCGTGTCGTGGCGCCCACTGTCCACGAAGCCCGGGCGCGCGAGTCCCAGCCGCTGCAGCGCTGCGCCGACCCC
>JAGDMS010000484.1 GCA_017860575.1 Deltaproteobacteria bacterium
GGGCATGTCTCGCACGCCTGGGTTTCGCCGCCAGCGAGGCCGGCGATCAGCACCGCGGTCGTTTGCTTGTCGAGCGGGCACTGCAGCAGCGACCACAGTCTCTCTACGTCATCCACAGCTATGCCCATGTACTGCACGATCAGGGCAAACCTGACGAGTCGGTGGATCTGCTGGGCGACTGGCTGAACGAACACCGCGAATCCGCCGAGGGCGGCGCCATGTATGGGCACGTTCAGTGGCACTTGGCATTGGCGGAATGGCAGTTGGGGTTGACCGAGCAGGCATGGCGGCGCTATGAGCGCCACTGTGCGCCCGAGACCACTTCCTGCGGTCCTGTGCTGACCCTGGCGGACTGTGGCGGCTTTCTGTTGCGTGAATACTTGCGCACAGGAACCACCCGTCCGGTCTCGGCTGCGGTTACGTCGTTGTTCGAGCGCTTCAGCTCGATGCTATCGCACCCCTTCATAGCGCTGCATCTTGCGGGGATTCAGGCGTCGGCGGGCGATCTTGCTTCGCTCGAACGAAGCAGGGCGGCTATTGTGGCCAAGGAATCCAGCGACCAGACGCGGCTGTCGCTCAGGCTGGTTGATGCCCTGAGTCATTTTGCCAAGGGGCGGTACACTGATGTCGCCGACACATTGAAGCTGGTTCCAGCGGATCAGCGTATAGGCGTGGGTGGAAGTTACGTGGAGCGCGCACTGATTGATCTACTCGAGGAAAGAGCACTGGAGCTCGCCGGCTAGTCTCGGCATTTCTCGACTCGTGACTTCGCCCTTGTTGGAACACCTTCCGGGGAAGTGACCCGCTTCCACACCAGGATTCCCGAGCTGGACCGGCGCTGTTGGTGTCGGATAGATCGAGACCCGGCTTCGGCGCGGCCTTCCTTTACGGGCAAGTCCGCTACGTGTCGCGGCCTCGCCGCAAGCGATCAATTGACGACGAGGTCCTCTCCAATCAGGGGTCTGTCGGAGGATCAATCGCAGTGCGAAGCCTTCGGACTCACTGCGTGACGAAGTAGCCGGACAAGTTGAATTGACAGCCGTGCGGAGCTACGGCATCACTCAGCGTCGCCGCATGACCCGTTGGAATGTAGATTTGAATTTGCTGCGCATAGATCGGAAAGAACGAAGGACCTTCGAGACTCCTCACCGGAAAGATGTAACTCGCCATCACCGCGCCGCCCACAGTGTCCTGTAGCGAGAGCAAGAAGCTCCCGATGCCGGTGCACCCGCCGCTGAGCTGTGTCAGCACCAGCGACTGCACGGCATGGCCATTAATTACCGGTGGGACTTCGTACGAGGGATTTGCCGCAGTCAGAACGGTAACGAAGGGGCTGCTTCCCGGTGCGTTCAACATCCTTGCATAGACAGGTGCGCTGGCGGCGTTGGTCACAGTCACCTGTTGCACCGCGGGAAGGTTGCCCACGTTGACGGTTCCACTCACCGACTGCGTCGCCGGCAGGTTTCCGACCGAAACGGTGCCACTGATCGGCACAGGGTTTGCGGCGGTGTTGCTGATGGAAACGCTTCCACCAGTAACGGAAACGCCACCGGGAACGGTGACGGGCAATGGCGTGTTCACCACCGTTACCGGTGTCGAAGGGCTAGGTTTGACGGCGGGTGCCCCCTGAGCGTAAGCGGGAGCCGTGATCACGATTGCTGCTATCGCTGCTAGGAGACGTGGCTTCATTTCAGCAGATTCTCCATGGTTGATGTATGCGGGACGAGCCCCCGACGTGTTGCCGTTCCGCGCGGGGATCGGTCCCGCGCCCTGCCTTCGTTCTGCGCCGCTACGCCGCCTTCGGCGTCCTCCCCGGGGCCGGCGCCGGGACGTACCCCGACACCCGGCACTGCCACGCCTCGACCGTCTTGCTGCCCTCGTAGCGCGTCAGCCACGTCGCCGGCCGCGGACACCTCGGCGAGGCGCTTGCGCACCGTCGCCAGCGGCACCCGCATCTCCGCAGAGATCTCGAGGTCGAGCCGCTGACCGTACTTCTTCAGGCACTGCATGACCTCTTGCACCGTGCGTCTCCCGTGGTGGTGGGTATCCGTTCCTGGATCTTCCAAGCCGCAGCGGAGTGACTACTGAGACGTGCGCGAGGCGGGCTGCCTCTCGTCAAGAAATAAACCTGCCGAAGCGGGTTTCTCAGCGAATGCTCCTAGGCGAATCGCTGGTCACCTTATCTGTTGTCGGTCGCTGCGCATCGTGCGACCGGCGATACCTTGGTAGTCAGCAAGTCCGGGAGTCGCATCCCCAACGAAGGCTTCTGTGAAGAAGTCCTCCTGAAAATTGTACTTATAGGACGTTCCGCTTGACGTCTGCGTCCCGGAACCGGTTTGCGACGTGTGATCGCCTGTGGCGGCTCCAGTGAGATTCACGGTCAAGGGAGGGCCGAAATAGTTGAAGGTGTAGCAATCCAACGAGTTTGGATCGAGCACGGCGAACACCGTCGCACGGCCGCTACCCTGGTTCACGGACACAGCGTTGGCCATTGACGGCCCGGAGCGAGCCACCGCGAAAGTTTCAACGCCATCGAACCAATACAAGCTAACTAGACCAACTCCCACTCCGGTAAGAGGATCATCTTCTGAATTCGCGTAGAAGCTGCCAGCGGTTGGGAACGCTTCACCGAAACCGTTCACCTGAAAGCGATACGATCTGAACGCCGTATTGTCTGGTCCAGCCATTGCCAAAGGCACGACGCCCAACAGGGTCGCCACCAACGCCGCACGCAAGTCTGGCTTCCGCATCATTCCTCCCTTTCGGTGAGACGAGTTCTAATCGAATCGGATCACAATTCGAGATCCCCGGCCGATATTCTTGAGGACGGTCTGATCAAGTCGCTCAAGAAGCGATCTGTCTGTCGATCATCCGCTCACGTCGCGTCGGTGTTTGAATCGCGGTTGCCGGGTCTCGCGTAACTTAGTTGGAAGAATGGGCATGGCGAAAGGGGAATTCACCCCGATTAGCCATACACAGATTTCCCCTAAACAAAGCCCGAACAAGTCGCTGCGCAAGCCCCCCTCCCGGTAGAGAGCGGAGGCTGGCCTGTCTGGCCGGCACCGCAGAAGCACGAAGGGCCCACCCTCACGGAATGAGCCCCTCCGGTACTGCCACTTCCGGCCGGGATCGCCCCCGACCTCCACGT
>JAGDMS010000485.1 GCA_017860575.1 Deltaproteobacteria bacterium
CCCAACGCCTCCGCGTCGACGGATGCGGCCCCCTCGTTCGCAGCCTGCATGAGCCCCGGACCACCGCCGGAGATGATGTCGCAGCCCATGGTCGTCAGCGCCGCGGCGAGCTGCTTGACGCCTTCATACGCGGGCGTGCCGCGGGTGAGGCGCGCCGAGCCGAAGATGGTGACCCGGTAATTTTCCCGTGTCGTACGCCGGAAGCGCGTCAGCTGATTGACGACTTCCCACAGGCCGGTGATTGCACGCTCGAGCAATTGTGCCGACGCGTCCTCATCACTGAAGCGCACGATGTCGGGTTGGCCGAAGGCTGGCTTGCTGTCGCTCATGCTGGCATCCGTCCGATGGCGTACAGCTGACCTCTTACCACTGGGTTGCGCCGGGTGTCCATCACCAAGCGCGACAGCGGCGGGGCCAGCGACCGGCACGTGGTAGCAGGCGGTGCACGTCGAACGAAGGGCGGCCCGCCACGTCGGTAACAGCGCCCGATTTGCCGCAATGTCTTCGTTCCGATCGATCTTGACGACCACGTATAGTGGTCGATATGGTTAGCCATATGAAGACAACCATACAGATTCCAGACGCTCTTTTCGCGGAGGCACGTCAGGTGGCGCAGCGGGAGCGCACGACGCTCAGAGCCCTGGTGGAGCAGGGGCTGCGCCGGGTGATTGCGGAGCGCAAACGGCGCGGCGGCTTTCGCCTGCGCAAGGCCACCTTCAAGGGCCGCGGCGTGCAGCCACATCTGGCGGGCGCCTCCTGGGACCAGATCCGCGAGTTGAGCTACGAAGGGCGCGGCGGATGATCGCCGTCGACACGAACGTGCTGGTATACGCGCACCGCGAGGACTCACCGTGGCATGGGGCCGCGTATGACCGTCTCCGGCACTTGGCGGAGGGGCGCGCGCCGTGGGCCATTCCCTGGCCGTGCATTCACGAGTTTCTCGCCATTGTCACCCACGCCCGCACCTATGCGCCACCGACTCCGTTGGCCGCCGCGGTGGATCAGGTGGACGCGTGGATGGAATCGCCGAGCCTGGTCCTCCTGGCTGAGTCGGAGGGATATTGGAACGATCTTCGCGACACCTTGCGCACAGCCCGTGTCTCCGGCGCCCAGATCCATGATGCGCGCATTGCCGCCTTGTGCGCGCAGCACGGGGTTACGGAGTTGTGGTCGGCGGATCGAGATTTTGGCCGGTTCCCGGGGGTGACGGTCCGCAATCCTCTGGTCGGCTGAGGCAGCGCTCTGCCTGGCACCCACGGTGGGGCGGTGGAGCACCAACAAACCCTCCAGCCCGGCGTGGATGAGCGAAGGAAAGCACCGCTTCCCGTCCAACGGCCGGCGTCGGGGCTACTTCGGCGCGCCGCCATCCGGGCTCGCCGGGGCGGCGTACCACTGCGCTTTCGGCACCACCTTCAGTTCGGGCGTGTCGTTGACATACGCCGGGGTCATGATCTGCACGCCGTACTCATTGAAGAGATCGAGGATGTTGCGGTGGAGCGCCGTGTAGAGTTGCATCATCGCCTGCGCCTCCGCGCAATACGCGTTGAGTTCGTAGTTGACCGCGAAGTCGCCGAGGGACCGTTGCAGCACGAATGGTGGCGGCTCGTGCACCAGGCCGGGCGTTCGGTCCGCGGCGAGGAGCAGCATCGCAGGAAGCTGCAAACGCACCTGTGCAATTGCAATGGGGGGGGCCCACCGATTCTCGGTTCAAGGGCGGCGGACGGAGTATTGGCGAGGCACAGGGAGACATCCATCGTGCCGTGCCCAGAATGGCTATCTGGTGTCCTGGAATGTCTTCTATTCTTTATCAAAACCGAGTTGCCATACGAGCGCCGCGATGACTGCGCCTACAATGGGGGCAACGATAAAGAGCCAGAGCTGGGCGAGGGCTTTACCGCCGGAAAAAAGGGCAGGGCCGAGGCTGCGTGCCGGATTGACGGAAGTTCCGGTTACCGGGATGGTCACGAGATGGATCAACATCAGGGTAACGCCGATGGCCAGTCCGGCCATGGCGTTGTTCCCGAATTTTGAGGTCGTTCCCAAGATCACGAAGATGAAAAGGAAGGTCATGACGGCCTCAATCACAAAAGCGCTGAGGATATTGTAATTTCCAAGGTATCCCTCCCCCCAACCGTTGGCGCCGAGTCCCCAGTCCGGCATGGTAAAGTCCGGGCGACCCGACGCGATCAGATAAAGGACGCCGGCGCCAAGAATTGCCCCGAGGCATTGGGCGATGATATACCCGATGGCATCCTTCCCGGTCATTTTTCCTGCGGTAAGTACCCCGATGGTGACCGCCGGATTGATGTGGCAACCCGAGATCCCACCGATGGCATAGGCCATCGCGACAACCGCGAAACCGAAGGCGATTGCAATCCCTAACAAGCCTATTCCGCTCGGTCCGACACGCGATGTTCCTGAGATCACAGCAGCACCGCACCCGAAAAGGACCAGGCTGAACGTTCCGATGAATTCTGCTCCGTACTTTTTCATGGTCTGCGTCCCCCTATCGTCTCTGTCTTGCCCATTGAGCCCGACGAACTGAAAGAAACGGCACACGACACCCGAAGGCATTACCTAGCGGTTCGACTGTTCTTGCGCTTGGATGCTTCTCCACCCATCAAGGATAACACAGTGAGAGATTTCGGGACGATCTGAGGGACGTTGTCCCTCCTCCTGCATTCGTGATCCGTGACGTGTGTCCGTGCGCGGCAATCAGGTGCACCGCCGCAGACGCCTCGAAACTCGGCGACGTCCTGGCTTCGCACGGTGTTCGCTTCCCGAGCGATCCTCATTGGCGTGGCCGTGTGAGTCTGTGTGCTGCCAGAGTTGGCGGAGCTTGTCAACGAAAAACCAACACACGCCCATGACGAATCTGGTAGCATGCTGGTAGATGGCGGGCGTGATCGTCCCGCATCACTCTGTGACTTGGTGCATGGCCGAAGCTGGCGGCTGCTGTTCGTCAGAGGAATCGACCGCCGCGACCCAGTCGGCGAGCAGTGTGTACGCCACCGCGAGCACCACGGGCCCGATGAACAGCCCGATGACGCCGAAGGCAACGAGGCCACCGAACACACCGGCGAAGATCAGCAGGAGCGGCAAGTCGGCACCCGCCTTGATCAGCAGCGGACGTATGACGTTGTCGATC
>JAGDMS010000046.1 GCA_017860575.1 Deltaproteobacteria bacterium
CGGAGATCTGAGGCACCGCGCCCGAAGCCAGGACGTTGCGCAAAAAAATGTCGGCATAGCCGGCCAGGCTGACAACCCCCTCTTGAATACGCGCGCCACCGGAGTCATTCAGGCCGATGACCGGTGCGCCCGTCTTCATGGCCATGTCCATGATCTTGCAGACCTTCTCCGCGAAGGCACCGCTCAGGCTGCCGCCGAACACCGTGAAGTCCTGGGAGAAGACATACACCAGGCGTCCGTCGATGGTGCCGTGACCCGTCACCACGCCGTCGCCCGGATTCTTCTTCTTGTCCATGCCGAAGTCGGTGCAGCGGTGGGTCTTAAACTTATCGGTTTCGACAAAGGAGCCTGGATCCAGTAACACTTCCAGGCGTTCGCGGGCGGTCAGCTTGCCTGACGCGTGCTGCCGTTCAATGCGGTCCTCACCACCGCCGAGTTCCGCTTCTTTGTGTAGGCGTTCGAGCTGTTCGAGATTGTCTTTTAGGCTCATATGTACGCAGCCGGGCCGGGGCACAGTACAGGCGCATGGGACTCTTAGTATGGTGCCGCGGAGAATTCAAGAATAAGTGGCAAAACAGCCGGTGCGCGCGGAACATGTGGTTCCCTGTTCGGCAGATGGCATACGTGCGCTATAGTGGCGGCGCTGTGCCCGGCTTGCACCCAGAGGGCGGTGTCGCACCTTCGTCGGAGGTCGTGTTTCGCGCCCGCGGGTTGACCAAGGTCTACCGCATGGGAGACGTGGCCGTCCACGCGCTCCGCGCGGTCGATCTGGACCTGTATCGCGGCGAGTTTGTGGTCCTCCTCGGCCCGTCCGGGAGTGGGAAGTCGACGCTGCTGAACATTCTGGGGGGCCTCGACGCGGCGAGCGGCGGCTCGGTGTACTTCTTCGATCACGACCTTACCGTCGAAGATGATCGTGCGCTCACCCGGTTCCGCCGTGAGCATGTGGGCTTCGTCTTCCAATTTTACAATCTGATTCCCAGTTTGACGGCGCGGGAAAATGTAGCCCTGGTGACCGAGATTGCGGAGGCGCCGATGGATCCCGTCGACGCCCTCCGGCTCGTCGGTCTCGGGGACCGGCTCGACCATTTCCCGGCGCAACTCTCCGGGGGGGAACAGCAGCGGGTTGCGATCGCCCGTGCGATTGCCAAACAACCCGAAGTGTTGCTGTGCGATGAACCGACCGGCGCGCTTGATTTCGAGACCGGCAAGCTGGTGCTTGAGGCGCTCGCACAGGTGAACCGCGAGCTCGGCACGACCACGGCGGTCATCACACACAACGCCGCGATCGCGGGCATGGCCGACCGCGTCATTCGCCTGCGGAGCGGCCAGGTCGTTGAGGTGCGGTGTAACGAGGTGCGGCTGTTGCCGGCGGACTTGCAGTGGTGATCGACCTGTGCGCGCGCTGAACCGCAAACTCGTCCGCGATCTGTACCACCTCCGTGGGCCGGTTGCCGCCATTGGCCTGGTTGTGGCGTGTGGCGTGGCCGCCGTGGTGACGACACGCACGGCGTACGACTCCCTCCTCCTCTCGCGGGCGTCCTACTACGCCGAGTATCGGTTCGGCCACGTCTTTGCGCGGCTCAAACGCGCCCCGGAGTCGCTTGCGGCGGAAATGGCGCGGATCGCTGGCGTCACGGCCGTGCTGACCCGGGTGGTCTTCGACGTGACCCTGGACATCCCAGGGCTTGCGGAGCCCGCGATCGGTCGGCTGATCTCGATTCCCGAGCGCCGCGGCCCGATGCTCAACGATCTCTACATCCGCAGTGGGCGCTATGTGGAGCCGGGGCGGCGCAATGAGGTGCTGGTCAGCGAGGCGTTCGCCGCGGCCAACCGCTTGCAGGTGGGCGATGCCTTTGGCGCCGTTCTGAACGGACGCTGGGAGCGGCTGCGAATTGTCGGTATCGCGCTGTCCCCAGAGTACGTCTACGAGATCCGCGGCACGGACATGTTCCCGGACAACAAGCGTTTCGGGGTCATGTGGATGAGCCGCGAGGCCATGGGTCCCGCGTTCGATATGGACGGGGCGTTCAACGACGTGGTGCTGGCGCTCGCAGCCGGCAGCATCGAGGCGGAGGTGGTTGCCCAGATCGACCGGCTGCTGGAACGCTACGGCGGCTTGGGCGCATACGGCCGCACGGAGCAGATCTCCGCTCGGTTTCTTGCCGATGAGATCGCACAGAATCGCGTCTCCGGTACGGTCATTCCGATGATTTTTCTGGGGGTTGCCGCCTTCCTGCTCAACATTGTGCTGTCCCGTCTCGTGAGCATGCAGCGCGACCAGATCGCGGTACTAAAGGCCTTTGGCTATTCGAGCGGCTCGGTGGCCCGGCACTACCTCGCGTTCGCGCTGATTGCGGTGCTGGCCGGCGCACTGCTCGGAACCACGATAGGCCTGTGGCTCGGAGCGCTGATCAACCGGATGTACGTGCAGTTCTACCGATTTCCCGTCCTCCGGTATGTTGCCGGTCCTTCGGTGGTCTTCCTCGCGATCGGGGTGAGTACAGGCGCCGCCCTGGTGGGAGCGTTTGCCACGGTGCGCCGGGTGATTGCCCTGCCACCAGCGGAAGCCATGCGCCCCGAGGCGCCGGCGCGCTTTGGTGCCGGCGTGCTCGAACGGATCGGTGTGCGGCGGCTTCTGTGGTTGCCTGGCCGCATGATCGCGCGCAATCTCCTTCGACGCCCCAGTCGCGCCGTACTCTCCGTCCTCAGCATCGCGCTTGCCGTCGGTATCGTGGTGGTCGGCCGCTACTTTGTCGATGCGGTGCGCTACCTTGCTGACGTACAATTCCGGGTGGTGCAACGCGAAGATGTCAGCGTAAGTTTCAACAATCCGCTCTCGGCCCGCGCGCGGTACGCGATGGCGCGCCTGCCGGGGGTGATCCGTGCGGAGCCCTTCCGTGTCGTGCCCGTGCGCCTCCGCTTCGCGCACGCGACACGGCGCGTACCCTTGATGGGCCTGGAGCCCGGGGCCGAATTGCGGCGCCTGATCGACAAGAATCTCCGCGTCCTGGACGTGCCCGCCGACGGGATTGCGCTGACGGCCAAGTTGGCAGAGATCCTCGGTGTCGGACCGGGGGACGCGGTGACGGTGGAGGTTCTGGAAGCGGAGCGCCCGATCCGGAGTGTTGTCGTGACGGCGCTGGTCGACGAACTGGTGGGGTTGTCAGCGTACATGGAATTACATGCACTGAACCAGCTGCTGCGCGAAGCGGGCGTGATCTCCGGTGCGTTGCTTGCGGTGGATCCAGTCGCGGCGCCGCGGCTCTACGCTGACCTCAAGCGCACTCCCGCGGTTGCCGGCGTGACAATTCGCGCAGCAGCGCTCGCCAGCTTCGAGGAGACCCTCGCGAAGAGCCTGGGGATCTTCACGACGGTACTCGTGGTCTTTGCTTGCGTGATCGCCGTTGCCATGGTGTACAACACCGCGAGGGTCGCGCTGTCGGAGCGCGGCCGGGAGCTGGCCAGCTTGCGGGTGCTGGGTTTTACGCGCGACGAAGTGACCATGATGTTGCTGGGCGAGCAGGCAGTGCTGACCGTGATCGCTATTCCTCTCGGGTTTGCGATGGGCTATCGGGTGTGCGCCATTGTTGCCCGCGCCTATCAGTGGGAGATCTTCCGCCTGCCGCTGGTGGTCAACGTGCGGACCTACGCCTTCGCGTTGATCGTGGTGCTGGCGGCGGCGGTACTCTCGGGCGTTGTCGTCCGGCGCCGGCTTGATCGGCTCGATCTGGTTGCGGTCCTGAAGACACGGGAGTGACGTGGCGGTCAAATCGGAGTGGAGGCGGCGGTGGTTCGTGCTCGCGCTGGTGGTGGCGTTGGGGCTGCTCGTGGTGTATCTGCGCCCGGCGGCGGTCCGCGTCGATGTGGCACGCGCCACCCGCGGCCCGATGCAGGTTACCGTGGACGAAGAGGGAATGACACGCGTGCGGGATCGATTTGTCATCACGGCTCCGGTGGCCGGCCGCGTGGAACGTATCCCGCTGCACCAGGGCGATCTCGTCCAGACGGGCACCCTCGCGGCACGGCTGTACCCGGCACCACTCGACCCCCGCACGCGAGCGGAAGCCAGCGCTCACCTCGAATCGACACAGGCCGCCAAGCGTGCCGCCGATGCCCGCGTGGAGCAGGCACGTGCCGCCGCGGAACAAGCGCGCCGCAGCGCGCAGCGTGCGCGGCGACTGAGCGCGGCGGGAACACTGTCCGCCGAAGAGCGTGAGCTGGCGGAGCTGGCCGAGGCCACCGCGGATAAGGAACTCGAGGCGGCAACGTTCGCCGCGCGGGCTGCGGACTATGATGTGCAAGCGGCGCGTGCGGCACTCCTCGCGCCGGGCGGTGAGGAGACGGCACTAGTTGCGACCTGCGTGCCCGGCGCGGGGTCGTGCATGGAGCTGCGCTCGCCCATTACGGGTCGCGTGCTGCGTGTCCCCCATGAGAGCGAGCGGGTGGTGGCGGCCGGTGAACCACTGGTGGAATTGGGAGATCCCACGCAAATGGAGATCGTCGTCGATGTGCTGTCGACGGATGCAGTCAAAGTGCGGGCGGGTGCCCCGGTGCTCGTGGAAGACTGGGGCGGCGAGGGCACGTTGCATGCGCGTGTCCGCCTGGTCGAGCCGTCCGGCGTTACGAAGGTGTCTGCGCTGGGGGTGGAGGAGCAACGTGTAGACGTGATCGCGGATTTCACCGAGGTCCCCACCCCGTTGGGAGATGGCTTCCGCTTGGAGGCCCGCATCGTGGTCTGGGATGCCGATGGAATTCTGAACGTGCCATCAAGCGCGCTCTTTCGCCGGGGTGCCCTGTGGAATGTGTTTGTTGTCGACGGGGGTCGGGCACGACACCGGGACGTCGAGACCGGTCAGCGCAATAGCCGAGAGGTCGAGATCCTGCGCGGCCTGAAGGAAGGCGAACTCGTCATATTGCACCCCAGCGACGAGATCGGCGACGGCGTGCGGGTCACCTTTCAGTGAGCGCGGCTGCGGGACGAGGTGACGCCCGTGTTGTCAGAGCGGCCGACTTGTGGAAGAAGAAAAGGCGAAAGTCTCACCATGGAGCGGCTGCGACGCCAGGCGGTACGTGGAACTCGAGAAGATCCCGCGAACCGATACGATCGGATTCGTGTCGAACGTGACGCGCAGGCGGTCGGCGACCTTCCGGACGAGCAGGGCAGCACGCCCACCCTCCTGTACCGCGACGCCAGCCGCGGGGTATTGGCCGAAAACAATAGTCCGGACATCCCGTTCCAGTTCAGTGTGAATCCGTACCGCGGCTGCGAGCACGGCTGCATCTATTGCTATGCGCGTCCGACGCACGAATATTTGAGTTTCAGTGCCGGCCTGGATTTCGAGCGCCGTATCCTCGTCAAATCCGCGGCGCCCGAGTTGTTGCGGAAGGCGTTCATGTCACCGCGTTGGCAGCCGCAGACCGTGGCGCTGTCGGGTAACACGGACTGCTATCAGCCTGTGGAGCGTCAGCTGCGAATTACCCGGCGAATCCTCGAGGTGTTCAGGGAGTTCCGCAATCCGGTATCGGTCGTGACCAAGAGCGCTCTGGTCGGCCGGGACGTCGATATCCTTGCGGATCTCGCCGCCCATGGCGCCGTCGAGGTCATGCTGTCGCTGACCACACTGGACGTGGACCTCGCGCGCCGGATGGAGCCATGGGCTGCACCCCCGCGGTCGCGCCTGGGCACTGTGCGCGCGTTGAGTGCGGCGGGCATTCCGACCGGCGTGATCATCGCGCCCGTGATTCCCGGCCTGAACGACGAGGAGATTCCCCGGATCGTTGCGGCGGCAGCTGCCGCCGGCGCGCGTAGCGTGTCCTGGCAGCTGCTCCGGTTGCCGTCTCCGGTCGATGAGCTGTTTGCAGGGTGGCTGGCGGCGCACTTCCCCGATCGCCGCGAGCGTGTCCTTGGCCGCCTGCGGGCGTGCCGCGGCGGGGAGCTCACCGATGCGCGTTTCGGCCACCGCCTGCGTGGTCAGGGTGTGTACGTCGAACAGATCAGGGCACTCTTCGAGGTCTCCGCGCGGCGCCACCGACTGGATCGTCCGCTGCCGCCGCTCAACACGGCCGCCTTTCGACGCCCCTTGCGGTCGGGCGAGCAATTGCGGCTGTGCTGAGCGCGGAGCCGTTACTCTTCCTGTGGTCACGCCGACTCACGCCGTGGAAGAATGGAGCGAGGGCCCGCTGCGGTGTTCGGTCGGCGTGAGAAGAGAGAGGTGGAGCGTGTATGAGCAATGAGGAATCGGTGTCTGTGCGTGGCGAAACGGGTGAGGCGCGTCGGGTGTTGGTGGTCGGGGGCGTGGCCGGCGGTGCGTCGTGCGCGGCGCGGTTGCGGCGGCTTGATGAATCGGCGGAGGTCGTGGTCTTCGACCGCGGGCCGTACGTCTCTTTCGCCAACTGTGGGCTGCCCTATTACGTCGGGAATGTCATTGCGGATGAGCGCAAGCTGCTGGTGGCATCGGCCGAAACCTTCCGCAGTCGGTTTAACGTGAGCGTGCACACCGAGACCGAGGTCACTGCCCTCGATCGGAAGGCGCGTACCCTGACCGTCAGGGATCTCCGGGCACACACGGTGCGCCAGGAGTGCTATGACGCACTGGTCCTCGCTCCCGGGGCGGCTCCGATTCGCCCGCCACTGCCGGGTGTGGATTTGCCGGGTGTGTTTGCGGTGCGGAGCATTCCTGATTCACGTCGCATTCGCGCCTGGATCGCCGAGCGTGAAGCCAGGACGGCCGTCGTCATCGGCGGCGGCTTTATCGGGTTGGAAATGGTGGAGAATCTCATCCACCGAAAGCTGTCGGTGACGCTGCTCGAGAAGCTCACGCAGGTGATGCCACCGCTCGACCCGGAAATGGCGGTGCCGGTGCGACAGCACCTCGAGGACAGGGGGGTTGATTTGCACCTCGGGGACGGTTTGGCGCGCATCGCGCAGGGGACAGGGCATAGCCTCATCGTGGTATCGGAGGGGGGGGCCGAGTTGACGGCGGACATGGTTATCCTGGCGATCGGCGTTCGCCCGGAGACCGCGCTGGCAAGCGAAGCTGGTCTCGAGATCGGTCCCCGCGGGGGCATCGTCGTCGACGACCAGATGCGTACGTCGGATGCGCGCATCTGGGCGGTCGGTGATGCGGTCGAAGTGCGGGACGTGGTCACCGGGCAGGAGACGGTGTTGCCGCTGGCGGGTCCAGCAAATCGCCAAGGCCGTGTTGCTGCCGAGTCCATCGCGGGACGCGCGACCCGATTCCGTGGCGTGCAGGCCACCGCTGTCGTCGGCGTGCTGGGGCTGACGGCCGCATCGACGGGGGCATCCGAAAAGGGCCTGCGCCGGGCCGGCATCACCACTTTCGATAAGGTCTACCTGCATCCTGGACATCATGCCGGGTACTATCCGGGGGCACAGCCTATCCGTTTGAAGCTCCTTTTTTCCGTGCCCGACGGACGGATCCTGGGGGCACAAGCGGTGGGGCGGAAGGGGGTAGAGAAGCGCATCGACGTCATCGCCACCGCGATCCAGTTCGGTGGGACCGTCCATGACTTGGCCGAAGCAGAACTGTGCTACGCGCCACAGTTCGGTGCGGCCAAGGACCCGGTCAATCTGGCCGGGATGATTGCCGCGAACGCCCTCAACGGTGACATGCCGTTGGCCGACTGGATGCAACTCGGACGCACGGATGCGTTGCTGGTCGACGTCCGCGAGCCGGAGGAATTTGCCGCCGGGCACATCCCACGCGCCATGAATGTTCCGCTGTCGCAACTGCGCCAGCGCGTCGGCGAGTTGCCACGCGATCGGGAAATCTGGTTGTCGTGCGGCGTGGGCCAGCGCGCGTACTACGCCACGCGCTTCCTTGCCCAGAATGGACTGCGGCCGCGCAACCTCTCCGGGGGCTACACCACGTACCAGACGCTGCGGGCGGCGGGGATGGTGTCGTAGACAGCGCTCGAAGTGCGTGGTCAGCCGGCTTCCTGCCCGCCGATCGGGCGGCCGTGCAGGATCGAGTAGTACCGATAGCGGCTGGGCATGTGCGAGGCGACGCTTCCGATCACGACCGTTGCGGTGAGCAGCCAGACGCGGAAACTCCAGCACAACGGAACCGCCGCGACCAGCATGATCTTCACCAGCGCGGCCACGCCGCGGAGTTGCACCAGCCACAGCGGCAGACGGTACACTTCGATGGCCATGAACATGCCGCCAGTGGCGACGGTGGCCAGGAGCGCCGGCCAGAGTTGGTCCGGTGGCAGGTTGTACACATGCCCGCCGTAGAGAATGCCGGAGGCCATCAGATGCGCCGTTCGCAGGGTCGTGCGCATTGCGCGGACACCCGGTAACGGTCGTGGCTGTTCCCAGCGCCGGACGGTCGATGCCCAGGTCATCAGCCGCCGATAGCGGCCATGGGCCTCGGGCCCGCGAGGATTCGATCGGGCGTGGTGTCGTAACGGCCGGTCTGTGGCCGCCCGGCAAGGGCGGCGTGGAAGCACGCGCAGAGCGCCGCGGACGAAACCCGCGGGCGAATGGCGGCGCGCAGATCCACCTCGCCCTCGCTGGTGAGACACGGGCGTAATTTCCCGTCCGCCGTGAGCCGCAGGCGATTGCACAGATCGCAGAACCGGCAACTGACGGGGCTGATGACACCCACCTCACCGCCGTTGCGGAGGGCATAATACGTCGCCGTGTCCCCTGGCTGACGCCGCGGCGGCTCGCCGTGTAAGCGCGCACGGATCCGTGTGAGAATCTCAGCGCGGCTGACGTAGGAGGCTTCCCAGCGCTGCCCGACCCCGAGTGGCATGTACTCGATGAAACGCGCCTGTGCTCCCTGCTGTGCCGCGAAATCCAAAATCGCCGGTAGTTCGTCGTCGTTGACTCCGCGCATCACCACCACGTTGAGCTTGATCGGGTGCAAGCCGGCAGCGCGCGCGGCGCTGATTCCCGCGCAAACGCGATCGAGTTCGTTCCGGCCGCTGATCGCGCGAAACACGGTCGGCCGCAACGAGTCGAGGCTCACGTTGATCCGCATGAGGCCGGCGTCCTTGAGTGCCGCGGCGTGATCACCCAGTAACGTGCCGTTGGTTGACAGCGCGAGGTCGGTAATTCCCTGGAGCGAACGCAGTGTGCGAACGAACTCTATCACGCCAGGACGGACCAGCGGTTCGCCACCGGTGATTCGAATCTTGCTGATGCCGAGCGCCACGCCGGCTTTGACAACTGCAGTCAGCTCATCGAAGTCGAGCTGCTCCGCCGAGCGCGACAGACCACAATCACGCGGAAGGCAATAGAAACAGCGCAGATTGCAGCGGTCCGTAATCGATACGCGCAAATAGGTAACGACCCGACCGTAACGGTCGCGCAGTACCGTCTGCTCCATCCCGTTTCCCGTCACGGGTCACACTCCCTCGCCGACAACACTGCCAATCTACCGAACGGTCGGCCCTGTTTTTATGACGCAAATCAGGTTGAGCGATGATCCCGGTAATTTGTGTGGTTGGGCGATCTGCCCTACCGAGGCGTGCGGCCGGCGAGCGTCCTCACGCCTCCATATCGTCGTAATGGGCGAGCTTGGTCAGTTTCTCCATATCGGTGATGGTGACCTCGCGGTGATCGATACTGATGGCGCGGCGCTGCTTGAGCTTGCCGAGCAGGCGAATCGCAGTTTCCGTGGATACACCGATCATCTCTGCCACCTCACGGCGGGTGTAGCGTAGCTGCAGTCGCTGTCCTGACGTGGGGTCACCATTCGCGCGTGCGAGTTGAACGAGCAGGCCAGCCAGGCGGCTTTCTGCTCCTTTCAGGGCGAGGTCACGAACTTTGCGTCGCGCCGAGGCCAACTCGTTGCTCAACGCGGCGACTACGCGAACACCTGTCGCCGGGTGCTTCTGAAGGAAGGTGACGAGACGCTCCCGGGGCAGAAAACACAGTTGTGCGTCCACCAGCGTTTCGGCGGAGACCGAGATGGTCTGATTATCATCCAGAGACAACTCCCCGAGCACCGCGCCGGGACCGGCAACCTCGAGGATATGTTCCCGGCCAAAGCGGTCAGAGTGGTACAGCTTCACGGCTCCTTGGCAGACGATGTAGAGACCCATAGCGGGGGTACCCTCGCTGAAAACGACTTGCCTGGGCTTATAAACCGCCATGACGCCGGCACGCTGGAAGTCCGCCAACGCCTCTGCGGGCAGCTCACAGATCACGCCTTGACCCCGCATTTGGCAGGTCTCACACTGCATCTTCCTCATAGAAAATCCCGTCCGTTAGTGGGCTGAGTAGATGACATTTCTCGTCTCTGTGCTCTCCCATTACCACGAAGCGATGGGATTCAACAAGGCTCGGACAGCGGTCCAGACCCCTGCGGAGGCACAGGAGCAATTGGGCAGAATGCGCACTTCCCAGAGCGGCGGGCGGTGTAAATCGGCGCGGGGACACCAATGCCCGTGTTCCCGGATATCGGGACCAGCCGGGCGTTGACTCAGGAGGGGACAACGAAGATGTCGGCTGCGACCTCCCCCTCAAGGGCGATGTCGGTTCCGCCGACCTGAATCATGAATGTTGGCAGACGCTGATGCAGCCGCAGCGTGGCGCCCGGCACGACACCGAATGCGGCCAGACGGTCCATCCGCCGGTGGGAGCGGGACGCGATGAAGACCACGCGATATCCCTGCCCGATGGGGCCTTGACTCAGCGGAGTCACCAGCGGACGCACCTCGTGCGAGAACTTGTCGCAACAGCGGCCGCGTGGGATTGGGCGATCGTGGGGGCAGGTCGGGGGATGACCGAGGAATGCACAAACCCGGTCGGTCGCCTCTTCCGACAGGATGTGCGAGTGCTCGAGTTCGCACGCGCCGGCTTCCATGGTTTCGGAATCCAGGTGGATGACATCAAACAGCAGGCGCTCCGCCAGTCGATGTCGACGAATGATGCCCGCGGCGCGGCGTTCGCCGTCCGCTGTCAGGCTGAGGCCGTCACGCCCCGTGCCAACCCAGTTGCGGCGGCGGGCGTCCGCGATGGCGTCCGCCGGGTCGAACCGGAAGGAGTCGCTGGTCAGGTCCGGCGGCGCTGCACCGGCCTGCTCTCCTAGGGTCCAGAGGCGTTCGAGGATTTCCTCGATCTGTTCTTCCCTATCGTCCTGCTTCATTCGGAGGCTTCCTGTTTGCCGAACCAGCGGCCGAGCCATCGGGTCATGCGGGTCGAGGCGGGTACTTCATACCCGCAATTGGGGCAACTAAGGAGTTGGCAGCCGTGCTGCAACGGGCAACCAGAATGACATGTCCGGCCATCCGATTCGCTGTAGCGTGCGCCGCACAGCGGGCAGACGATGGTCCCCGCACCGTCGCTCATTGCAGGCCTACTGCCCGTAGGGTGAAATTGATGACGCCCCCGACCAGGAACGCGAAGGGGAAGATGAAAGCGGACATCGCCAGTGCGGTGCCCAGGCCGCGCTCTTTGACGATGACGAAGAAGTTCGCGACGCATGGGACGAAGAGCGTGATCGTGACCAGCGCGACGACCGCCTGCACAGGACTGAGGTGCCCCTGCTGGAACAAGGCATAGATTCCAGCCGACCCATAATCACGCCGGAAGAATCCGATCAGGAAGGCCTCGGCAGCCTTCGGTGGCAGCTGTAGGATGCCAACCACGCCTGGCTCGCTGGCCGTCACGATCCGCTCGAGTACGCCGGCGGTGTCGAGGAAGAACAAGACCAACGTTCCCAGGATGAAAATGGGGACGGCCTCCTTCAGGTACCACTCCAGACGACCCACGGTCTTGATGACGATATTGCTGAGTTGCGGGCGCCGAATCGGTGGCACTTCGAGTATCAAATCGGAACGCTGCCCGGGCAGTAGACGGGCCGCTAGAAATCCAACCGAGAACAGGACGCCAACCACCACCCCAGCCCACACCATCGGCGCCCAGATCGGCAGCGCGCCGAAGAGGCCGAGAATGACGCCGAGTTGAGCGGAACACGGTACGCCAAGCGCCAGCAGCAAGGTGACCAGCAGACGTTCCTTGGGTGTTTCCATGATGCGTGCGGTCAGAGTCGCCATGGTGTCGCAGCCGAGTCCCAGCACCATCGGTAGCACCGCTTTCCCGTTCAATCCCATGGCGCGGAAGCTGCGATTCACAATGACCGCCAACCGCGGCAGATAGCCCGAGTCCTCCAACACGGAGAAGGCAAGGAAGAACGCGGTGACGATCGGGAAGATGATGGCAAAGGCGTAAGTGCAGGCGACGGTGATCAGGCCGTAGGGGCCTATCAACAGGTCCCGCACAAAACGGGTTGCCACGGCTCCGGTTCCTGTCGACGGACCCACCGTCGCGAGCACGCTATCGAGCGCGTGGGTGACGAAGGGGTTGATGTATGATCCGAAGACCGTATTCTCCAGGAAATCAACGGCCGTTCCCGCGGCGAACACCCCGACGAACCGATACACCACGTACAACACCACCGCGAGCATGACGAGGCCTGTTCCCCGTTGACTCGCCCACCGCCCGATCGCGGCCCGCATGGCTTCCGATCGGTCCGCCAGGACGAGCGCCGCGGCAATGCCTAACCATCCGCCCGCGCGTGCCGGGATCCCGTTGAGCACCGCGGCACCGCCCAGGTCCCCAGCCAGCAACACGACGGTGCCCGTCAACGCTGCGAGTGCGGCCAACCGCACGTACCGGCCGTCGGACCGCACTGGCGGTTGTATGGATGCAACATTCCGCATCACTTGCCGCGCAAGCTGCTCCGCTGCCCGCAGCCGGCTGCGGTTGATCTCGTAACCGACATGCGGCCCGAGCTCCGTGCTAACCCTGCGGTAGGCATCATTAAGGGCGTTCCGCCCGCTGTTACCGACATGCTTTTCGAGCCACGGACGCAAGGTTTCGTCACCGGCGAGACACATCAGTGCGAGCCAGCGCTGGCCGATGTGCAGACCAGCGAGCGAACGTTGGATCTGAAGGAGCGCGGATTCCACCGCGGCTGGGTAGCGCACGCGATAGACGCTCTCCGAGGCTTCCTGAAGAGTGGTACCCAACCGACGCAAGCCGACACCACGAACCGCCACCGTCTCGATGACGGGGACTCCCAAAGCGGCGGAAAGCGTTGCGGAGTCGATGCGGAGGCCGCGCTCCGCCGCTTCATCCATCATGTTCAACACCAAGATGAACGCCACTCCCGCTTCCGCCAACTGGGCCGAAAGCACAAGGGCACGCGCCAGATTTTTCGCATCCGCGACCTGAACAACGAGATCGACCCCGTCCAAAAGGATGTCCCGCGTGACCTGTTCGTCTTCCGAGTTGGGTGTCAAGCTGTTGACGCCGGGCGTATCGATCACTTCAACCGCGGGATCGAATCGGGCCGCGGCGCGCGTCACCTCCACGGTAGTCCCCGCATAGTTGCTTACCGTGGCGTAGGTCCCGGTCAGGGCGCCAAAGATGACGCTCTTGCCGACATTGGGATTCCCCACCAAAGCGATGCGGCGGAATTTCGGACGCATCGGCCGACCGGGGGGCCCGCCCGTTTCCGCCAGCCGGACGGCCGTTC
The DNA here is from genome assembly GCA_017860575.1 of Deltaproteobacteria bacterium. Taxonomy (GTDB): domain Bacteria; phylum Desulfobacterota; class Binatia; order HRBIN30; family HRBIN30; genus JAGDMS01. Next base: position 13,518 of record JAGDMS010000046.1, read on the forward strand.
CCGCGTCGGGGCTTACGTTGAGGGATTGCATTCGCACTACCGAACCCTGGCGTGGCGTCCCTCGGCGTTCTGAACCGGTTCGTAGCCGCACCACGGATCGGTGGCCAGGTAGCTCCCGGTCAGCGCGTAGGCGCGCGACCGCGAGCCGCCGCAAATGCCGCGGTACTCGCACCGTCCGCAGCGACCGAGCAGGGCATCCGGGTCACGCAGAGTCCGAAACAGCTCGGAGTTCCGATAAATGTCCGCTACATCCTGCGTGCGGACGTTGCCGGCGCAGATGGGCAGGAACCCACTGGGAAACACCTCACCGGTGTGTGACACAAATGCGAAACCGTTGCCGGCGTTGACGCCGCGCGTGGCCAGACCCACTGTATGCCCAGGTCCTTCGGAGCGCTGCAGCAGCTTCGGCAGGGTCGCACCCGCCGCGTGCATGGCGCCGCGCTGGGCGTTTTCAGCTTCGCGCTCGGCGACGTAGCGCCGATAGTGCGGGCCCTCCGTGATCTTCACCACAAAATTGGAGGTCTTCTGAACCCGATAGAGGATGGCAAATAACTCCTCGCACTGGTCCGCCGTGAGGCCGCCGAGATCCTCCCCCCGGCCCACCGGAACGAGGAAGAATACCTCCCAAAACACGATTCCCAGACGCTCGACCAGATCTGCCATCTCCCCCAAATATGGCGCTGAGCGCCCGCACAGCGTGGTATTGATCTGCAGCGGCAGTGCGTATTTGTGCGCCCAGTCGATCGCCTGCATGGTCCGACTGAATGCCCCCGGAACACCGCGGAAGGAGTCATGCAGTTCCGCGCGCGGGAAGTCGAGGCTCACGGCCATTTGATCCAGTCCGGTATCCTTCAGCTGCGCGACCAGATCTTCCGTCAGCATTGTCGTGGCCGCAGGGATCGTGCCCATGCGCAAGCCCAGGCCCTTTCCCTTCCGGATGAGCGTGTACAAGTCGGGCCGCTTTACCGGATCACCACCGCTCAGGATGAACACCGGCGTACCCATGGCGACGGTCTGCTCGAGCAGCCGCTCTCCCTCGGCCGTTGTCAACTCATCGGGGTGCCGTAGCGGCTGCGCCGATGCACGGCAGTGACTACACGCCAAGTCACACGCTTGCGTGGTCTCCCAAATCAACAGGAAAGGCGCAACCGCGAAATCAACCGCTTTCATCATGATGCTTCGTCTCCCAGCACCATCCGCATCCACACCCCCACCACCAGCGCCACGTCGGAAGGTATAGGTCGCATTCTCGCAGCCTTGCTACCATACTGCAACCAAATCAGGATTCCTACTTTCGATCACATCAATCTATGATCTCTATCATACTCCGCCTACCGAACGTTAGGTAGGGATACTCCAGGTGCAGCGATGAAGATCGATAGTGCGGCGATTTTCCAGCAAATCAACGAAATGAGTCGACGCGAACTCCTTTCCAGGGGCCTGACGGTGAGCGGGTGGGGGGCATTTGCGGCTGTGCTGGCGACGGGCTCGATCGAGACGGTGAGCTTCTTCTTCCCGAGGGTGGTCTTCCGCCCGCCGAGCACCTTTCGCATCGGTACGCCCGAGGCGTTTCTCGGGTCGGCGGAAGGCGCGGACAGTTATGGCGTTATCCTCGTGGATGAGCGCTGGAAGTCCAGCCAGCGGTTTTTCGTCGTGCGGGAGCGGGACCGCGTCTACGCGTTGTCGGCGCGGTGCGTGCACCTCGGTTGCACCGTCAATTGGTTTGGCGACCTGCGGACCTTCAAATGCCCGTGCCATGGCAGTGAGTACCATAGCAACGGCGTGAATTTCGCTGGTCCTGCCCCGCGCCCATTGGATCGCCTGCGCGTCGAACTGAACGTCGACAATCAGCTTGTGGTTGATACGAGCATCATTTACGGCCCGGAGCGGTTCGGTGTCGACGGGGCCTTCGTCAAGCTCTGAGAGCGTCCACGGATTAGGAGTGCCGCGGTAAATGGATGTGCAGTTCCAGGATATCACCAACAGCGCGGATTACGCCGAAGTGGATCGGCCCGCCACGAAACAGAAGAGCGCCGACGGCCTCTTCAGCGGGCGGCGAGCCAAGAAGCCGAAGGTGCTTGCGGTCATCACTGACGTGTGTACGGGTTGTGCCGGCGCTCCTGTGTGCCAACCTTACTGCCCGGTGGATGAATGCATGATCCTTATGCCGGCAGAGGATGCCTTTCCCTACGGCCGCATCTGGGTGGATCCGTTAAAGTGCATCGGGTGCAGGAAGTGCACCACTCGGGGTCCGGAGGGTTTGTTTCTGGATGGGTGCCCGTGGGATGCGATTGTGATGGTGCCGACGAATGAGTGGGAGCAAGAGCATGGCGTCCTGCCGTTTTGAGCCATTCGTGCGGCCGTCGGCGGAGACCGGTCAATGAACGATCGCGTTCAGCGCCTGGTCGCGTGGCTCACCGCTTCGCAGGTCTACCGCTCGATATTCCGGCACGAGTATGTCGATTCGGTCCGCAATCGCGTTACCCAGGTCACGAGCAACGTTTTCCTGCACCTCCACCCGGTGAGCATCCCGCGGAGCGGGCTGAAACTGAACTTTACCTTTTGCCTCGGTGGACTCTCATTTTTTCTCTTCATCGTGGAGACCGTCACCGGGGTGTTGTTGATGTTCTACTACCGGCCAGTGCCAGATTACGCCTACGTGGACATGAAAACGCTCGAGTTCGCGGTGCAGTTCGGCATCGTCCTGCGCAATCTGCATCGCTGGGCCGCGCACCTGATGGTCATTACGGTCATGCTGCACATGCTGCGCGTATTTCTGACCGGATCCTACCGGCCGCCGCGCGAATTCAACTGGGTGGTCGGGGTCCAGTTGCTCGTGTTCACGTTGCTGCTCAGCTTCACGGGCTACCTGTTGCCCTGGGATCAGCTGGCGTTCTGGGCAGTCACCGTCGGCACCAACATGGCGGCGGCGACGCCGTTCATTGGCGCGGAGGGCCCGTTCCATGGCCTGTTGAACATTACACCGGCGAATGACGCTCGTTTTCTGCTGCTCGGTGATTTCCGCGTGGGTGCGAACGCACTCCTGCGGTTTTACGTCCTGCACTGCGTGGGTATTCCACTGGTCGCGGGGGTGCTGATGATGGTGCATTTCTGGCGGGTGCGGAAGGATGGCGGAATTTCGCGGCCGCTGTAACCGGACACGCCGCATTCGGGTCGCGAAAGTGTGAAGGTGAGCATGCCGCAACGGCCAGAAACGCGTATCGAAGGCGATGCCGGTCCCGAAGCGATGCCCGGCATGAAGGGCGACCAGGTGGCGGTGTTCCCCTTTCTGGTGCTCGAAGAGTTCATCTCCGCGGTGTTGATCTCGGTGGTGCTGATGGTCTGGTCGCTCGCCATCAACGCGCCGCTGCTGCCCGAGGCCAACCCTGGAAAAACGGAGAATCCCGCCAAGGCGCCGTGGTATTTCGTCGGTTTGCAGGAATTGTTGGTGTACTTTGATCCGTGGATTGCGGGTGTGGCCATGCCGACGTTGATCATCGTCGGCCTGATGGCCATCCCCTACCTCGACACCAATCGTAGTGGCACGGGGGTGTATCAGTTCAATACTCGCCGCGTTGCGGTGAGCCACTTCCTCTTCGGTTTCGGGTTGTGGTGGGTGCTCATTGCGATCGGGCAGTTTCTGCGCGGTCCCAACTGGCAGTTTTACTGGCCGTGGCAGGACTGGGCACTGCCTCAGGCGGTCGAGGAGCGCCTGTGGAGCTTCCCGTGGTGGCTGGGCCTGCCATTCCTCATCGCCTATTTCGGGTTCGGTCTGTGGTGGCCGGCGCGTCGCTGGCCGTGGCTCTACAGCAGTCTGGGCCGCACCCGTTACGTGACCGTCATGTTGTTTACCCTGATCATGTACAGCGTGCCCGTGAAGATCTTTCTACGGTTGGCGTTGCGCGTGAGGTACATCCTGATCACGCCGTGGTTCAACATATGAGCGGCCACGATTGGCTGGTGGGCCGGGCTTCGGTCTTCCCGCACGAGAGGAATTAGAGGGTATTGTTATGATGCGTGGCACGCCTGGCATGCGCGTAGCGTTGGCGATCCTCAGTCCCGTGTTCTTCCTCCTGTGCGTCGTTGCGATTCACAGCGAGGAGACCAGGCCATGGGTTCGGTATCAGGAGGAGTTCAATCAGCTGTACGTCGCCCGTGCGAAGGCCAAGCTGCAGGAGGCGGATGCGCGGAAGGATGCCAACGAGCAGACACGCTGGCAGCGCATCCTTGACGAGGCGCTGCACGCACGGCCGGAAATCGGGCAGGTATACCTGGAGGACATCAAGGTGGCGGACCGTTGCGTCACCTGCCACCGTGGGATCGACAACGCGCTGTTCCAGGACGCGCCCCAGCCCTTTCGGAAGCATTCGGGTGACCTGCTCAAGCATCACGATCCCAACAACTTCGGTTGTACGCCCTGCCACGACGGTCAGGGCGTTGCCACCACCGTGGAGGCGGCGCACGGCCTCGAAGCCAATTGGCCAACGCCCATGCTCCCCAAGCCCTATATGCAGGCGGGCTGCATGCGTTGCCACGAGATCACGCATGGCGTCAAGGGAGCCGAGCGCGTGAGCCTGGGCGCCGACCTCTTCATGGGCAAGGGGTGCTACGGCTGCCATGACGTCAAAGGGATCACGTACCTGCCGAAATTCTCCCCGCCCCTGAGCACCCTCAACGCCAAGTTGGCGGATGCCAAAAGCTGGATCTATGCCTGGATCAAAGATCCGGAACACATCAGCCGTGACACGCTGATGCCGAACTTCAAGCTCAACGACGAGGAGATCGGCAAGCTCACGGCATTTCTGCTGTCGTTCCCCGATACCAAGAAGTACCCCGAGGTGAACCTCGATGGCGTGTCGGTAGAAGAGGGCGAGCGGTTGTTTACCGAGAAAGGGTGCCGCGGCTGTCACGGCGTCAAAGACGACGAAAAGAGCGTGTCGCAACGGGTGCCGCATCTCGCGGGCATCGGCTCCAAAGTCACGGCGCGGTGGCTGGACCGTTGGGTCACCGATCCGAAGGCGTATGACCCGGACACCGCCATGCCGAAAGTGGAGCTGAAAGACGAAGAGCGGCGCCAGATCGTAGCGTACCTGATGACCTTGAAGCGCACGGAGCCCTTGCCCAGCGCCCCGGATCTGAGCGCGTTCAAACCGGAGGACGGTAAGCAACTCATCAAGCAGTACGAATGCTATGGGTGCCACGCGGTGGAGGGCTTCGAACAAGTGCGCCCCTCCGTCCCCAACCTGGGCGAGTTCGCGCGCCGGCCGATCGACGAATTGGATTTCGCGCTGACCAAAGACGTGCCGCACACAAAATGGGATTGGCTGCGGCGCAAGCTCAAAGACCCGCGCGCCTACAATACGGACAAGATCAAGCTCAAGATGCCCTTTCAGAATCTCAGTGACGAGGACATCGACGCGCTGATTACCTACACGTTGGCGTTGGATGGGCACAGCTTCTCCGGCCGCTACGTCATCCGCGCCACTCCGGCGACGGAGGCGCTGCGGGAAGTGAGCTGGATGACGTCGCGCCTGAACTGCAACGGCTGCCACCGACTAAACGAGGTTGATGGGCATATTGCGAAATTCTTCGAGCGGAAGAACATGGTGCCCCCGACCCTCGACGGCGTCGGCGGGCGTTTGCAGGGCCAGTACATGTACGAATTTCTGCTGGAACCCAAGCAGGTGCGGCCGTGGTTGAAGATGAGAATGCCACTCTTCAATCTGACCGACGTTCAGTTCCAAAAACTGTTAGCGGGCTTTGCGGCGCGTGCCAATACGGCCAATCCGTACACCTACATCGCCAAAGAAAGTATCCCCGAAGATCGCTTCAAACGTGGCGTCCGTCGCTTCAAACACTACAAGTGCGTGCAGTGTCATCCGACCTCGCTCGACCAGGGGTTGCCAGAGGGGGTCGACCCGGA
>JAGDMS010000222.1 GCA_017860575.1 Deltaproteobacteria bacterium
CAGCGGGACGCCGCGCGGTACCCGCTCCTGGAGGGCGCTTCGTGCATCACTTTCCGCGCGCGCACGCACCTCAGGGCTGAGCAGTTCCGTGGGGTAATACGGCGCATAGAGCGGGCTGGGTGTGACAATCAGTTCCAGCACGTGTAGCAGCAGGACCTCGGCCCCGTGATCCGCGGCCATCCGAAAGGCGTGGCCAATGGCATGATCCCCGGCCTCGGAGAAGTCCGTGGTTACCAGGATGCGTTTGAAATTCTCTTCCATGGGCATGTGCTCCCTGTGGGATTACGACCGGCCCTGTGAGTACTTGATGATTTCCGCGTGTTCCAGTGTGACCAGGCCCCCGCCACCGCTGGCCTCCATCATGGTGTCGAACTCCGGCAGCGCGGCGCGGATCTTCTCCTCGGCATCGACGATTTCGATGAGGATCGGCAGATCCTCCGAGAGTCGGAGGATCTTGGCGGTGTGGATGCGACTGTTGGCGCCGTATCCTTCGATCCCGCGCCAGACGGTGGCGCCCGCAAGCCCGAGTTCATGCGCCCGGCGCACGATCGCCTCATACAGCGGCCGACCGTGGTAGCGATCCGATTCGCCGATAAAGATACGGAGGAGTTTGCCGCTGCCGGTGATCTTCATGCCATCGTCCTACAGCAGGCGACCGATGAGGGCGCCGAACCACACTGCCACGAAGCATACCACGATCGTCACGCCGACATTACCCAATGCCAGCATCACTTCCCCGTCGCGCAACAGCGCGACCGTCTCGTAGCTGAACGTGGACATCGTGGTGAACCCGCCACACACGCCAACCGCCAACAGCAGCCGCATCTCGGCATTGAGCAGGCCGCGCTCGAGCGACAACACCATGACGAGCCCCACAATGAAACTGCCGACCACGTTGACCGTCAGTGTGCCGAACGGGAGCCCTGACTCGGTACAGGCTTGCACTGTGCCCGCCAGCCAGTAGCGGGCAAGCGATCCGAAAAGGCCACCCATCCCCACGAGAACGGCACGGAACACCCCCGCTTCAAAGCACAGCGGTCGGGTCGTGGCAACCGACGCGGCTGCCGGCGCTCCGCGCAAATGCCTCCTCCATCGCCGCCACCAGCGCCGGAGTGCAGAGGACGTCCAGCGCCGTCATCGCCAGGGCCTTGGCGCCGTCGATCACGCTGCGATGGCCCGCTTGCGTGCCTGCCCAATGCGCAAACTCGACCGAGTGCAGCGGCACGTTCGGCGGCGCCACGGCGATCATCGGATGAATGGCGGGGACGAGCTTACTGACGTTCCCCATGTCGGTGCTGCCGACAATCGCCGTTGCGCCGGGTGTGCCGTTGGCGAGCTGCCGGCCGAGGCGTTGCAGATTGGCTGCGTACGTCTCGATCAGCGGCTGGTTGGTCCACATGTCCGCGTAATCTTCGCCCAGCGTCCGCAGGTGCAATTCCGTGCCCGTCGCCAGGGCGCCCGCTTTGAAGCACGCCAGCACCCGTTTTTTGAGCTCCGCTAAGGCCAATTCCGTCGCGCTGCGAATGCAGAAGATGCCGGCCGCGCGCTCGGGCACGATATTCGGCGCCTGTCCGCCGTCGGTGATGATGCCGTGAATGCGCTCCGTTGGGTGAATGTGCTGCCGCAATTGCGCGATACCATTGTACGCGGTGACGAGCGCATCGAGCGCATTGATGCCGTGGTGCGGTGCCGCGGACGCGTGCGCGGCTCGGCCGCGGTATTCCGCTTCGACCTGGCTGAGCGCCAGCACATGCATGCCCGCGAGATCCCTGCCGGCGGGATGTACCATCAGCGCGGCGGCGACATTTTGGAACGCGCCCTGGCGTGCCATCAGGACTTTGCCGCCACCGCCTTCTTCCGCCGGAGTACCCAGAACCACGACACTGCCGCCGGTTGCGCCGACCACCGCCGCCAGTGCGGCGCCGGCCCCTGCGCCCGCGGCGGCGATGATGTTATGTCCGCAGGCATGGCCGATGCCGGGCAACGCATCGTACTCGCACAGTAGGGCAACCTGGGGTGCGCCGTTTCCGATGCGTGCGGCGAAGGCGGTCGGGAGACCATACGCCTGTCGATCGACGGTGAAACCCACCCCCTCAAGGTACTCTGCCAACCACGCCGCGGCGCGGTGCTCCACGAACTTGAGCTCGGGACACCTGTGGATGCGGCCACTCAGTTCGATCAGGGCCGCGCGCTGCGCCTCGACCGTGCGGCAGACGACATCTTTCCAGTGGTTGAGCGCGTTCGCCATGGCTCCTCCCGGAGGCGACCTGAGGAGGCTATCGTTTCTTCCCAGGTAGGTCGAGGGGGCTGTCGCGTTCTCGCGGTGAGGGACGGGCGCTTTGCTCCCGCCGCCGCCGCCGTGTAGCTTAATGGGAGAGCGTGTATGAGAGAGATACTGAGCGACCTCGACCAGTGGGCCGAGGCGAATGAAGAAATCGCCCTGGCCACCCTGGTCCGCGTCCGGGGTTCGGCTCCACGGCTGCCTGGAGCGCGGTTGTGCGTCACCCGCAGCGGCAAAATGACGGGGTCCGTGAGTGGTGGCTGCGTGGAGAACGACGTCTTCGAGCGGGCGATCCACGTGCTGGACACCCGGCGCCCCGCAATGGCGACGTACGGAATTGCCGACGAAGTGGGCTTCGAGTTGGGCCTGAGTTGCGGCGGGTCGCTCGATGTCCTCATCGAGCCCTTCATCGCGGACACCGTGTGGCGGACCTTGCGTCAGGCTGTGGACGGGCAGCGTCCGGCGGTGCTGTGCATCGGGTTGGCGCCTGCGGAATTGCTCGGGCGGAAACTGGTGGTGCTGGCTGAGGACCAGTGTTGTGGTTCCTTCGCACCGGACCTGGATGAGGCGGTGATAGCGGAGGCGCGGGGCTTCTTTTGCAAGGGTGGAACGGCGGTGATCGACGTTCCCTGGCACGGCGACGCCGCAACGATCTTCGTGGAGTCCCTGCCATCACCGGAGCGGTTGTTCGTCATCGGCGCCACCCACACGGCCGCGGCACTCTGCCGCATGGCAAAAGGATTCGGATTCCACGTCACGGTCGTCGATGCCCGCGGCACGTACGCGACGCGTGAGCGCTTCCCGGATGCGGACGTCTTGGTGCGGGCTCAACCCGGTCCCCTGTTGGAGGATGCCAAGCTCGACGCATCCTCGTATGTCGTGGTCCTGACGCATGATCCGAAGTTCGACATTCCTGCGTTGACCCAGGCCTTACGCTCGGCCGCGCGCTACATCGGCGTGATGGGCAGCCGGTCAACCCATGCGCGCCGCCGCGACCGCCTGGTGGAGGAGGGCGTCGGGCCGGCCGAACTTGCGCGTGTCCGCGCGCCCATCGGTTTGGACATCGGGGCGCGCACGCCGGAGGAAATGGCGCTGTCGATCCTGGCCGAGATGGTGGCAGCGAAGTACGGGGCGGACGGGAGCGCGCTGGTGCACAAGCGCGGCGCCATCCATGCGGCAAGCTGATTCCTTCCTTTCCGCCATTGTTCTCGCGGCCGGTGCGTCCGTGCGGATGGGCCGGCCCAAGCAGCTCCTGACGCTCGGGGACCGGTGTTTGCTGCAACACGTTTTGGATGCCGTGGAAACATCACGCTTGAACGAGTTGGTTCTCGTGCTCGGCTGTCGCATGGACGAGATCCGCGCAGCGGTCCGGCTGCCCGCCGGGCTGGCTGCCCGGGTGGTCGTCAACCCGGACTACGCGCGAGGGCAGAGCAGTTCCCTCCGCTCTGGGCTGCAGGCGGCCAACCCACGTTCGGTCGCCGCCGGGATCCTCCTCGGTGATCAGCCGCAGATCACGGCTGCCTTGATCGACCGGGTGGCAGACGCCTTTCTGGCCGCTGCGACACCGATCGTGCGACCCATGTACACCGGCGTCACGGGTCGCGTGCCGGGTCACCCCGTGTTCCTGGCGCGCGAGATCTGGCCGGCCGTCGGGCGTCTGGCGGGGGATGAAGGCGCGCGGGCCCTGATCGCGACGCATCCGGAGTGGCTGACGGATGTCGCCGTGGCAGGGGACGCGCCCGCCGATATTGATACCGCTGACGACTACGAACGGGTCGTTGACATTATGCGGGGCGAGAAGATAAGGGCTCTATCGTAAACGAACTCAGGACGACGCGGATGGCGATCGAGATTCGAGAGCAGGTTGAGGTGCAGGTCCCAGTGGAGAAGGTATGGCCCTTCATCATGGATCCGCACAAGGTGGTCACATGCATGCCCGGCGCGCAACTCGACGAGGTGGTCGACGCGAGCACCTTCTTGGGTACCGTCAAAATCAAGGTCGGCGCGATTACGACGAGTTACAAGGGGCGTGTCCAGTTCACCCAAGTGGACGAGCAGACCCATACCGTCCAGATGGTGGCGGATGGGCGCGAGACCGGCGGTGGCATGGCCAAGGGGACCATTTCGACCCGACTGCAGGCGTTGCCCGGGGGCAAAACCGAGATGGTGGTCGAAGCCAACGTCGATCTGACCGGACGCATCATGCAGGTGGGCCGCGGCATGATCCAAGGCGTGGCGCACCAGCTGTTCCTGCAATTCATCGCGCGGGTGAAGGAGCAGTTGGAGCCTGCCGAGGGGCAACCGGCAGCGGCGTCAACCGGGGCCGGCCAGCCGGCCTCGACTCCATCGCCGGCGCCGGCAGGCGAACCACCGCCCCTCCGCATCCTCCCCATTGTTTTCAAGGTCATATGGTCGGCGATCAGCAACTTCTTCCGCCGCCTGTTTGGTGGCCCGGCACCGCCGGCGTGATCAGCGATTTGTGTTGAGAAGGCTCGTATTGTACGGGATTTTCGGTCTCAGCTTGACACCCAGTTAAGGAGAACAACCATGCGGTTTGGGTTTCACATGTTCATGGTCGACCCTTCCGAGTTTCTCGATATCGCCCGCACCGCCGATGAGTGTGGCTGGGACAGCATCCAGGTTGCCGACGCTCCTTTCTTCCCCGAGGTGACGTCAGTCCCCTACCCATACACACCCGATGGAAGTCGCTTCTGGCCCCTCGATACACCCGTCCTGGACCCCTGGGTGGCCATCACCCACATGGCCACAGTGACCAAGCGCATTCGCTTCCTTCCCTCCGTGCTCAGGCTGGCCATCCGCCAGCCGCTACTCGAGGCCAAGGCGCTGTTCTCGGTGGCCGCGATCTCGAACGACCGCGTCGCCCTCGGCGTCGGCCTGGCGTGGATGCCCGAAGAGTTCAAGTGGCTCCACCAGGACATGAAGACCCGCGGCGCGCGCCAGAACGAGGCCATTCAAATACTCCGCCTGCTCATGAAAGGCGGCATGCAAGAATTTCACGGCAAGTACTTCGACTTCGACCGCCTGATCATGGCGCCGGTGCCCAAGAAGCCCGTTCCGATTTATGTGGGTGGCACGTCAAAGCCCGCGCTCCGACGTGCGGCGCGCTTCGGCGACGGCTGGGTCAGCGTCATTCATAACAAGGCCGACGTCGCCGGGGTTTTGGCGGAGCTGAATGGCTATCGCCGGGAGTTTGGGCGCGAAAATGAGCCTTTCGATGTCATGATGCATTGCCCCGATGCCGAGACTGTGGACGACATCCGTCGCTTGGAGGATTTGGGGGTTACCGACCTGCAGATCACGCCTTGGAGCGTCCCTGGCATCCTCGCCGAAATGGGTGTGGGCGAAATCATGCGACAACAGCCTCCGCTGGCCCTGAAGCTGGAGACCATTAAGCGCTATGCCGAGGGCATGATCGCCAAGTGCAGCTAGTCCTACGCAAGGCAGTGGACGCCGCTTTTAATCTTAAAACAGTAATAGTAATGTCCATCCGTCAAACCGCGCCGGCCCTAGGCTCAGCCTATTTCAAGGAACTGAGCTGAAGCGCCACGGTCTCGGCAGTGCCGCGAGCAGTCGGGTGTCGACCCGAAAATGGAGGCGTAATGAAGAGGGGTGAAAAACTCGAAATCGAAAAACTCACGAAGCCCGATTTCATGACGGAGGCAGAGTGGAAGGTTACACTCGAAACCATCGCCATGCTCAACCAGACGATACCCGACGAGGTCTGGAAGCAGGTGGGGGACAAGGTCACCTCCCTGGATCGGATCAAGGCTGACGCGGTGGAGGACCGAGAGAAACTTCTGTCAACCGCTGGGCAGGAATCCACCCAGTTGGGGGATACTTCCACCGTGCTGCTGACCACCATCGGGCGCAAATCGGGAAAGGAGTACACGACTCCCGTCAACGTTGTGCGGGAAGGCAACGGCTTTTTCGTCGTGGCCTCCCTCGGCGGTTACGACGCGTACCCCCAGTGGTACCTGAACCTGGAGAAGAACCCGCGCGTGTGGGTCCAGGAGAAGGACAAGAAGGTTCCGGCGACGGCGCGCCGGCTGACTCGGGAAGAGAAGGCCGCGTTGTGGCCGCGTCTGCTGAAGGACGGGCAGGCTCTTTGGGCGTACTTTCAGATGTTCACGGAACGGGAGTTCCCCGTCATTCTCGTCAGCCCCGACAAGTAAACATCACTTGCAACCTCCCGAAGAGCCGGGCGCTAGATATCGTCAAGTCAACCAGGAGAAGCAATCCATGGCTAAAGTGAAATTCGAACACCTTTTTTCACCCTTGCAGGTGGGGCCCATGCGGGTGCCCAATCGTATCTGCGAGCCCACCAATTCGATCAATGCCTCGATGGCCCCCGGCACCTTCGACGAGCATTTCGTCGCGCACCACGCCGGCAAGGCGTGGGGCGGTACCGGCTGGATTGGCAGCGAAACCTGGCTGCTCGATTCGCCGTTTCCACCGGAAGCGGCTGATGAAGTCGGTCTCCCGGTGGGGTTTGCCTCGCATTATCCAATCTATGAAGGGCCGGGCTTTGCCGAGACCCTGGCCAAATTCTACGCCGAGGTGCACCGTGCCGGCGCTGTGGCGGTTGCGCAATTGACCCACCTCAGTGCCGTGTGGTCGCCGTCGGAAATTCCTGTCATCGGGGCCCAGGATTATACGCCGCATGCCGTGGGCGAAGAGGAGATCGAGTTCTTCTTCAATACCTACGTCAAGGCCGCCACGGTGGCCAAGAATGCGGGAGCGGATGGCATCGAGATTCACTGCGCCCACGAGACGTTGTGCTACTGCTTCCTGTCGCCGGTGACCAATCGGCGTACCGACCGCTGGGGCGGTGGCCCGCAGGAGCGGATCCGCTTCGTCGTGGGCGTCCTCGAGCGCGTCCGGAAGACGATCGGCGACAAGCTGGCGCTCGGGATCCGCATGAGCGGCCACGAGTTTCGGCAGGGCGGCTACGATCTGCTGCAGATGCGTGAGATGCTCTATTACATCGGCGAGACCGGCCTGATCAATTTTGTCGACATCGATGTCGGTCACTGCTGGGGGGCGCCGTCCTACGTGCCGTCGTCGTACTATGGTCACGCCGAGTTCCGCGAGGCCGGCAAAGCGGCACGCGCCGACCTGGACCCGAAAATCGCCGTCATGTTCACCGGGCGCATCAACGACCCGGTTGTGGCGGAGGATCTCATCAAGGACGGGTATTGCGATCTGGTGGGCATGGCGCGCGCCGGCATCTCCGATCCCGAGTTCGCTAACAAGGCACGCGAGGGCCGTCTGAGCGAGATTCGCCGCTGCATCAGTTGTACGCGCTGCATCGACGAAGCGGCCGAACCCTTGACCCTGCCCTATAAACCGCGGTGCTCCATCAATCCGCTCGTCGGCAATGAGGTGCGCTGGAAGCAACACTACCGGCCAGCGGAAAGCCCGAAGCGCGTGGTGGTCGTCGGTGGGGGGCTTGCGGGCTGCGAAGCCGCGCGGGTGGCGGCCATGCGCGGCCACAAGGTGACACTGCTCGAGCAGGGCAAACGTTTGGGCGGGCAGTTGCTGATCGCCATGAAGGCCCCCGGGCGCGATGATTTCGAAGACCAGGTGTATTTCGAGGAAAACGAGCTGGAGCGGCTGGGAGTCGATGTCCGGCTCCAGACCAATGCGGATGTCGCCGCCATCAAGGCGCTGTCGCCCGATGCGGTGGTGATTTGGTCCAGGGCTGGGAGGTGATGCAGGGCAAGGCGACCGCCGCTGGAAAGCGGGTGGCCCTGATCTCACAGGAAGACTATTACGAGACGCCCTGTGTGGCGGAATACCTGGCCGAACACGATAAACAGGTGGAGGTCTTCCACAAGTCGCTGCACCTGGGCACCGAGATTGCGCGGTATTCGATCGGCATGGTCGCGCGCCGCATGGAAGATTGCGGTGTCCTCGTCCATCCGAACCTGATTCTCACTGAGATCAAGGCCGACGGGCTCGAGTTCGTTTCGGCGGTGGGTGGGCACACGTATCACAAGGACGGATTCGACAGCGTGGTCCTGGTCTACGGGGCGGTGCCGCAACACGCGTTGTATGACCAGCTCAAGACCGAGGGCAAGATCGCGAAGCTCTATCTGGCCGGCGCGGCCTGGACTCCACGCCGCATGGCGGAGTCGACCGAGCATGGTGCCATGATCGGGTTGACGATGTAACTGCCCGCTGACGCGAGGGACGGGAGAGGGATCACAACCTCATGGCGGGCGGCCGGGGTCGCCCGCCGCACATTTGCGGACGCGGGCATGGCTGTCCGCGCACGCGTTGATTGACGAGTCTGAGGCCATCGCCGATGTCGAAAGCACTCGAGGACGTTGTTGTCGTAGAACTCACCACCACCTTCGGAGCGGCGGTGGCTAGCGCCCTGTTAGCGGATTTCGGTGCGCGGGTGATTCGAATCGAGCGCGCCTCCACCGCGCACGAGGAGTCCGCGCCGCAGCGCGGCGATGCCCCGTGGGATTACGAGGCGGAGTTGGCGCATCGCAACAAGCTGAGCCTCGCCCTCGACCTCGACAGCGACACGGGGCGGGGGATCGTGCGGGAACTCCTCGGCAAGGCGGATGTGCTCCTTACCGACTGGCCGCGCCTTGCGCTCGAGCAACGGGGTTTGGATTACACGGCTGTCTGCGCACTGAAGCCCGAGATCATCTACGCGCGAGAGACCGGATTCGGTCCGAAAGGGCCGGACCGGGATTTGCCGGTTCTTGACGAGCTTGCGGCGGCGCGTACGGGCATGATGCCTATCCTGCCTCAGCCCGGCCAGCCTCCCGTCTATGCCGGTACCGGGCCGATGTACGCCGCGGTCATGATCGCGCTCGGCGTCTCCATCGCGCTCCACCATCGTCAGGCCACCGGCGAGGGCCAGGAGGTGGATGTCTCGCTGCTCGCCGGCAATATGTACGGCGCGAGCTTGGACCTTCAAGCCTTCCTGGCCATGGGGGGGGAACGCTTTCTGCATCCGGCGTCTCGACTGGATGCCGGCAACCCCATGAGCGGTGTGCTCTACCCGTCAAGCGATGGCCGCTGGGTGTGCGTGACCATGCCGGACACCGACCGCTGGTGGCCGGGCTTTTCCGCGATGGTTGGCTTGGACCCGAACGATCCACGATTCGACACGCACGAGAAGCGGTGCGGCGAGTACCGGTTGGAAATGCTGCGCGTCCTGGAGGAGATCTTCCGGCAGCAGCCGGCCGCGCATTGGAAACGCGAACTGACCGAACGGCAACTCTCGGCGGACATCATCGAGCAATTCGATTACCCGGCGAACGATCCGCAGTCGTTCCGCAACGGGTACATCCTGGATCTGGAGCGTCCCGGCGTCGGGCGGGTCAAGACCATCGGGTTCCCCCTCTTCATGAGTGAGACGCCGGGCCGCCTCAACCGGACCGCGCCGTGCCGGGGGCAGCATTCCGCCGAGATCCTCCACGACATGCTTGGGTATTCGGAGGATCGCATCGGCGAACTGCAGGCAAAGGGGGTCGTCGCCTAGCTGGGTGACGGAAAGAGGGAAGCGACGTGGCCAGCGCATTGGAAGGAATCCGGGTCATCGATCTGACGGTGTGGTTTCAGGGACCGGTTGCCGCACAGCACCTGGCCGATTTCGGGGCCGAGGTCATCAAAGTCGAGCGTCCGCAGGGCGGTGATCAGGCCCGTGGCGTGCGCAGCATCAAGAACGTGCCGGTCGGTGAGTGGAACCAGTACTTTCTGGTCATCAACCGCAACAAAAAGAGCGTGGCGCTTGACTTGAAGAAGCCGACCGGCCGGGAGATCATGTACCGCTTGGTGGAGAAATCCGACGTGTTTCTCTCCAACATGGGCCTCGATCTCCTCGAGAGCTGGGACCTCGGCTACGACAAGCTCAGCGCCGTCAACCCGCGGCTCGTCTACGCCACGAATACCGGCTACGGGCGTTTCGGACAGGTGAATCGGCCGTCGTTCGACATGACCGTGCAGGCGCTGACAGGCTTGATGGCGCGCCTCGGTGAGCCGGACCAGCCACCAATCTATCTGGGCATGGGGTCCGGTGACGCTTACGGCGGACTGATGTCCGCGCTGGGAATCATACTGGCCCTGTATCATCGCAATCGCACCGGCAAGGGGCAGATGCTCGATGCCTCCCTCTATGGGGCGCAGTTGTTTCTGACCGCACCGACCCTGCAAGCCTATCTTGCAACCGGCAACGACAAGTACGCCAAGCAGCAGTCGAGGAAGACGGCGGAGAATCCACTGTGGAATCTCTATCGGGCGAAGGACAAATGGGTGTTCCTCTGTGTGCCCAACACCGATCCGGACTGGGCACGGCTTTGCCAGAGCCTCGAGGCGACAGAGGTCCTAAACGACGCACGCTTCGACAGCGCGGACAAACGCCGCAAGAACACCAAGCGCCTCATCGCGCAGCTCGACAAGATCATCAAGCGGCGGAAAGCGGACGAGTGGATGACACGCTGGACGGCGGCGGGCATTACCGCCAGCCCGGTTCAAAACCTCGCCGACCTCGCGGCGGATCCGCAAGCCTGGGCGAACAACTACTTCGTCGAGACCTATTGCGAAGAGGTCCAGCGTCAGGTGAAGGTCCGCGGCCTTCCCATCGGCCTGAGCAAGACGCCCGGGGTGGTGCGCAGCCTGGGGCCCGAACTTGGGCAGGACACCGAGATGGTGCTCACGGAAACGCTCGGCTACTCCTGGGAGGATGTAGGTGCCTTCAAAGAGCAGGGCGTGATCCCTTGAAAAACCAGTCAAACGTCGAAAGTTGCAAGTCGAAAACACCATGACCAAGAAGTCTGCGTCCAGCGCTGGTCCCCTTGCCGGTGTCCGCGTTCTCGATATGGCGACGATGATGGCTGGTCCGTATGGCGCCACGTTGATGGGTGACCTCGGGGCGGATGTGATCAAGGTGGAATCGTTCTACGGCGATGAGAGCCGTCATCTCGGGCCGGAGCGCGACGGGGAGCGATCGGCCTATCTCAGTCTCAACCGCAGCAAGCGCGATCTCGTTCTGGATCTGAAGCGTGAGCCGGCACAACAGGTCTTTGCCCGCTTGTTGGCGACCACCGACGTGCTGATCACCAACGTCCGTGAGCCGGCGTTGTCGCGCCTCGGGATGGACTACGAGTCGGTCCGCAAACATCGCAAGGACATCGTCTGGATCGGGGTCACGGCGTTTGGGCCGGATGGACCGTACGCCGGTCGTGGGGGCATCGATTTCCTGGCGCAGGGGTACGCAGGGGTGCTGGTCATCAATGGCCATCCGGGCGCGCCTCCAGTGCGATTGGGTATTCCCGCCATCGACGTCATGACATCGCTGCACGTGACGATTGCGGCACTCACGGCCTTGCGGGTGCGCGATCAGACCGGCGAAGGCCAGCGCATCGACATCTGCCTGCTCGACGCGTTGATGCACGCGCAGTGCACCGGCTTAGGCCCGTACCTGACCACTGGCGAGGTCACGCCCAAGACCGGCAACCGTAGCCAGTACTTCGCGCCGTCGGGGATCTTCACCTGCAAGGATGGCAAGAAGGCCGTCATCACCTGTCCCTCGGAGAAGTTCTTCGGCAACTTGTGCGAGGGTCTTGGGGTGAAGTGGGTGGAGGACCCCCGCTTCTGCGACATCGAGCACCGCCTGGAAAACCAGGACGAGCTCGAATGCGTGATCGAAGCGCGCTGCAAGGACTTTACCCGCGACGAACTCGTCCGGCGTCTCATCGCAGCGGATGTGCTGACCGCGCCTGTCAATGAGGTGACGGAGGCGGCGGAGGACCCGCAGATCCATCACAACCAGATGATCGTCACCACGCAGCACGTGAAACTCGGTCCCGTCAAGGTCACGGGGGTTCCGATCAAGTTCCACCGGACGCCCGGAGCTGTACGCCAGGCGCCGCCGATGCTCGGCCAACACACCGAGGAGTTGCTCACCGAGTTGGGCTACGGACCCGAGGAAATCGCGAGTTTGGTGCGTGCCGCCGCCGTCGGCACGGCCGAAAACGTCCGCCGCCCGAAGTGCTGAGGGCCGGTCCGCACGCCCCTGCGCTTGCTCCTAAGGAGGAATCCATGGGACCGCTCACAGGCATTCGCGTTGTGGAAATGGCCGCCATCGGGCCGGTGCCGCTGGCCGGCATGCTCCTCTCCGATTTGGGCGCTGACATCATCCGTATCGATCGTACCAAGGGCGGTTCGAGTTTGGGAGATAACCCGGCCGATATCACCGGCCGCGGTCGCCGGTCGATTGCCATCGACCTGAAGCAACCTGCGGGCATCGAGGCGGTGTTGCGCCTCGTCGATTGGGCCGATGTGCTACTGGAGGGGTTCAGGCCGGGTGTGATGGAGAAGAACGGCTTGGGCCCCGACGTCTGCCTGGCGCGCAATCCGCGGCTAATCTACGGCCGGATGACGGGTTGGGGGCAGGACGGACCGCTCGCGCATGCTGCCGGTCACGACATCAACTACATCGCCATCACCGGCGCGCTCGCCGCTATTGGCCGGCGCCAGGGCGGTCCGGTGCCGCCGCTGAACCTCCTGGGTGACTACGGTGGTGGCACGATGTACCTGCTGGTCGGCGTGCTTGCCGCGCTGGTTGAACGGAACGCGTCTGGAAAAGGTCAGGTGATCGATGCTGCGATCACCGATGGGGTGGTGTCACTGCTTGCCTACCACCTGACACAGCAAGCCCTTGGGTTGTGGAGTCGTGAGCGCCAGAACAACATGCTCGACGGTGGCGCGCACTACTACGACACGTACGAATGCGCCGATGGCAGATGGATCAGTGTCGGTTCCATCGAGCCGCAGTTCTACACGCTGCTGCTGGAGAAGATCGGCGTTCCGATGGAGGCGGCGGGGCTCGACGCCCATTTCGCTCCGGCGCGGTGGCCCGCCCTGAAGGAGCGTCTGGCCGCCGTGTTTCGGACGCGAACGTGTGCCGAGTGGTGCGCGCTCATGGAGGGGACCGACGTGTGTTTCGCACCGGTCCTGCCGATGGACGAGGCGCCCGACCACCCGCACAACCGCGCGCGCGGAAGCTTCGTCACCCGCGACGGCGTAGTGCAGCCGGCGCCCACGCCGCGCTTTAGCCGCACGCCGGGGGAAATCCAGGGACCGCCGGTGGCGGTTGGGCAGCAGACCGACGAGATTCTCACCATGCTGGGGTACGACGCCGCGGCCATTGCCCGACTGCGCGCCGAAGCCGTCGTCAAATAATACCCCGGTGGTAACTGCCGCCGGCAAGGACGGCGCTTCGTTCCCGGCGTGACGAACGTCGTCCTCTGCGCCCAAATGTATCGCTTGTTAGATTAGGCTGCGTATGGTAGCCACCTGGGCATCGTTTCCACGGCGATAGAGGAGGTGGATTTCTGCAATGGCTCGGTACCTTGTAGCATGCGATGCCGGCGGCACGATGACCGATGTGATCGTCGTCGACGAGGAAGGACGATCCGTCATCGGGAAAGCGCCGACGACACCGTACGACGAGAGCGTGGGATACTGGGAGTCTCTGGAAGAGGCGCTCCGTTACATGAACCTGGACATGGCGCGGGACGGTCAGAAGTTCTGCAAGAGCATCGAGACGGCCATCTACACCGGCACCAGCATGCTGAACGCGCTGATCAACTTGTCCGGTCTCAAGACGGGCCTGATCCTGACGAGGGGTTTCGAAGACATGATCGTGCAGGGGCGGGGCCGCGAGACCTTTATCGACTGCCAGTGGTCGGAGATCACCCACATGCAGTACCGCAAGCACCGCATCCCGTTGGTGCCGCGGCGCCTCACGTTCGGCGCGACCGAGCGCATCGACATGTTCGGCAACGTCGTCATTCCGCTCTACGAGCATGAGGTGGTCGCCGCGGCCCGCGCGCTCATTGCCGAGCGCATTCAGTCGCTTGCCATCCTCTTTCTCAACTCGTTCCGGAATGCGGCGCACGAACAACGCGCGGCCGAACTGGTGCGCGCGGAGCTGGCGAGCGCCGGCCTCGAGATCCCGGTCGTCGTATCGAGCGACGTCGCGCCGACCATGCGGGAAATGTCGCGTGCCAATGCGACGATCATCCAGGCCTACGCCACAGCGCCGGCCCGCAAGCAGCTCCTGGGGGTGGAGGCCAAGCTGGCGCAGCACGGCTACAAACACTCGCTCAAGACCGTACTTTGCTACGGTGGGGTGACGAACATCCGCTACCCCCGGCTGTTCGAGACCGTCATGTCCGGCCCCGTCGGCGGCATCATGGGGGCGAAGTACCTGTCGCAGGTGATTAAAGAGGACAACATCGTGTGCTCGGACGTCGGTGGCACGAGCTTCGATGCCGGCGCCATCACCGCCGGTGTGCTGCCGATCGATCGCGAGCCGCCGTTCCAGCAGATGTATGTGAACGTGCCCATGCTCGACATCCGCTCGATCGGCGCCGGCACGGGGACCTACATCCGCCTCGATCCGCAAACCAACCGCATCAAGCTCGGTCCGGACAGTGCGGGCGGTACGCCGGGGCCGGTGTTTCAAGAAACCGGCAACGAGATTCCCACCATCAACGACGCCAATATGCTGCTGGGTATCCTCAACAAGGACTATTACCTGGGCGGGCGCATTAAAGTGAACGTGGAGAAGTCCTACCGCGTCTTCAAGGAGAAGGTTGCCGTTCCGCTGAAGCTCGACGTTTATGTCGCCGCCGAGCAATGCGTCGACCTGGTCAACGTGCTCATGCGTGAGCACCTCGTGCGCAGCCTCATGGTTGGTCACGACCTGCGTGATTACGTGCTGCTCGGGTACGGTGGCGGGGGGCCGGTGCATTTGCTCGGCTATGCCGGCGACTATCCCTGGAAGGCCGTTGCGACGGTGCCGCACGCCGGGGCCTTCTCGGCGTGGGGCGGCGCCTGCATGGACTATGCGCACCGTCGCCACAAGAGCATTGCGGCGGTCATCCCCTTCGGTGCGGACGCCGCGACCAAAATCGCCGCGGGGAAGATCGTCAGCTCGACGTGGGAGGAGCTGGAAAAGGAGCTCCTGAGCGAGCTGATGGCCGAGGGGTTCAAGCGCAATCAGATCACCCTGCGGCAGGTCGTGTACATCCGGTTCTACGGGCAACTCGAGGACGTCGAGGTGGAGTCCCCGGTGGCACGCCTCAATACCGAGGCCGACATGGCAAAACTGCTCGCACGGCACTCGGACCTGTTTACCAAGATGTTCACCCTCGCGGGTAAGCCGGCCGAGCCGACCTACCAGTTCACTGAGGTCAGCGTGATTGCCCAGGTGGACACCGTGAAGCCGAAGCTCCATCGCTACAAACTCGAGGGGAAAAAGCCGCCGAAGGCCGCCTCGAAGGGGACGCGCAAGGTCTTTCAGAAGGGTCGCTGGTCGGTGGGGAGCATCTGGGAGATGGGGGAACTCCGTCCCGGCAATGAGATCAGTGGACTCGCGGTGATCGAGGCGCCGAATACGACGTTGTTCGTGCCGGAAGGCTGGCACGTTCGCGTCGACGAGTACCAGATTTTTTGGCTGACGAGGAAGGGCAAAAAGTAATGAGTCCGACGAAAGCCAC
Source organism: Deltaproteobacteria bacterium (assembly GCA_017860575.1). Taxonomy (GTDB): domain Bacteria; phylum Desulfobacterota; class Binatia; order HRBIN30; family HRBIN30; genus JAGDMS01. Next base: position 15,832 of record JAGDMS010000222.1, read on the forward strand.
AACTGCCAAGGCAAAGACGAAGGCCGTCACGGCCAAGGGTAAGGCCGCCGCCGCGCGCACACGGAAACCGTCGCGACCGGCCGCGGTCGTGAAACGTGCGGTGGCCGCCAAGACAAAACCGAAGGCCGCCAAGCCGGCCGTGCCGCTCAAGCAACAACTGGCCATGAACGACAAGCTGTTCAAGGACACTGGCCACATGTTCGGCCTGACCAAGATGAAGCGCAAGCAGGCGGATCCGGGTACCTATGAAGCCGCCTGGCACATCCTGCTCAATGTCTGCAACACCGGCTGGGTCGTCGGCTGCAAGGTCTCCTCGTCGCCGGCCGCGGTGGAGGGCGGCGATGCCGTGTGGGTCCTGCACCTGCCGACCGGTGAAGCGGTCTGCACGTCGAGGGGCATCATTTCGCATCCCGGCCTGCTGTCGCAG
>JAGDMS010000047.1 GCA_017860575.1 Deltaproteobacteria bacterium
TCTGGAGGCCCTGTCGATCGCCAGTTGCCGGCGTGGCCATGTGCACGACGTGATGATCATGGTGGACCTCGGCGATCTGCGCGAGGGCGTCTGGCCCACCGACGTCGTTCCGTTCGTGCGGCAGGCGCGGCAGTTGCCGGGCATCCGCATCACCGGCCTCGGCACGAATCTCGCCTGCTTCGGCGCGATTGCGCCGTCCGTCGACAACATGAACCAGTTGCTGGAGCTGGCACGCGCGATCGAGCACACGTGCGCGTTCAGGTTCGATTGGATCTCCGCTGCCAACTCCAGCGGGTTGGGCCTGATCGCGTCCGGGCTTATGCCGGCGCGCTTGAATCACGCACGCATCGGCGAGGGTATCCTGCTCGGGCGTGAGACAGTCCACCGGCACCCGTGGCCCGGCACTTTCCAGGATGCGTTCGTCTTGCATGCCGAGGTGTTGGAAGTGAAGACGAAGCCGTCGCGTCCGGTCGGGGAACTCTGTGAGGATGCCTTCGGCAGGCTGCCGGCTTTTGAAGACCGCGGCGCCATGATGCGAGCCTTGCTGAACGTCGGCCGCGAAGACGTCGACATCGACGGCCTCGTGCCTACGGACCCGGGCCTCGCAATCCTGGGCGGGTCCAGCGACTACCTTGTCGTCGACGTCACCGGCGCGGCCGGCGACGTGCGGGTGGGCGACGAATTGACCTTTTCGCTCACCTACGGCGCGTTGCTCGCTGCGATGACGTCCGAATATGTGCAGAAGCGTCCTGTGAAACAGGAAGGAGCGCCCTTCGACACGCCGCCGCAAGGGGGCGGCCGCTGCCGATGAATCAGTTCGGATGGGCCCGGGTGCTCCCTTCCCGCAAAGAGTCTGTTCAGAAAATGGTGGCGGCGGGCCTCTGTGCCCGCCGTCTCTGGTGCAGGCACGGAGGCCTGCACCCACCGGGGACGCGGAGGGTGGAACTGTGAACGGCGCCGCGTCCAGTGCAGATCGCTTGACCCGGGCGTTCATCCATCTCGACCGGCTGACGCACAATGTGCGATTGCTCCAGAACGCGGTGGGCCACCGGTCGCTGTGGCCGGTGATCAAAGCGGATGCGTACGGACATGGGGCAGAGATCGTCGCCCACCATCTCTTGCGTCTCGGCTACAACACCTTCGGCGTGGCCGATGTGGAAGAAGCCGTGGCGCTGCGGCAGGCGGGCATTGACACCACCATCATCACGCTCTCGGCGACCCTCCCCGAGCACAGTGAAGCGCTGGTCGCGTGCGGCTGCGAACCGGTGGTGTGCACGGAGGAGATGGTCGAAGCGTTGGCACGCGCCGCCGAACGTGCCGGGCGGCGCGTCGCGGTCCACGTCAAGGTCGACACCGGAATGGGGCGTGTGGGGATCCGTCCCGACGACGTGCTGGCGTTTCTGGATCGCTGCCGGGCGTATCCGGCGTTGCGACTGCGCGGCCTCATGAGTCACTTTCCGCGTGCGGATGAGGCCGACAAGACGTTCTCACGGGAGCAGATTGGCTGTTTTCGTCGCATCGTCGAGGTCACCGCGCGCTACGGCATCGAGGTCCGCCACATGGCGAATAGCGCGGCGCTGCTCGATCTGCCCGATTCCCACTTCGATGCAGTGCGCCCGGGAATCGCACTGTACGGCTTACCGCCCTCTGCCGCGATTGCGAACCCGCGCCTGCAGGCGCTCAAACCGGTCTTGGAGTGGAAGACGCGGATTACCTTCTTGAAGGAGGTTCCCGCGGGGGTTGGCCTGAGCTACGGACACGCGTTCCACACGGCGCGGTCGTCCCTCATTGCCACGGTTCCCGTCGGCTACGCCGACGGGCTGCACCGCAATCTGTCCAATCGCTGCGACCTGCTCGTCCGTGGCCTGCGTTGCCCGCAGGTCGGTCGCATCACCATGGACATGAGCCTGCTCGACGTGACCGCGCTGCGGGGGCGCGTGCGGCTCGGCGACGAGGTCGTCATCATCGGCCGGCAAGACGATGAGGAGATCACGGCCGACGACCTCGCCGAGAAACTTGGCACGATCAACTACGAGGTAGTCAGCGCCATTTCCCACCGCGTGCCCCGCATCGCGGTGGGCGGATGATGGCGCGGCCGCGCGGCCGGCACGCCGAACTATCGACTCTCGACTGTTGACTCTCGACGAAAGATTCTCGGCTACTGACTACAGCGTCTGCCCGGCGCGGGGATGCTGTTCGCGGTAGTCATCACAGTCGGCGAGGTGACCGACATACGGGCAAAAGGCACGGATGACTTCGTCGTGGCAGCCGTAGGCGTACGGGTACGGTCGCGCGTATGCCGAGTGTAGGACCGCGCGGAGTTCGTGTTCCGGCAAGCCGGTCTGCCGGCGCGTGTTCCATTCGAACAGCAGCAGCCGGGTTTGCTCTTGTGTGAAGCCGGCCAGTCGGAAGGCCGAGGCCAGCCGGATGGCCGCATTGTTTCGCTGACCGGGGGAAATATGGGATTGCCACATTGCCTGTCGCGCGGCGCACAGTGCCTCTTCAGGTTGCGCCGGCGGGGCGACCATCCGATACGGGTGTGGCCCTCGTCCCCGGCGCAGGGCGCGTCGCACCCGGCGCACGATCTCGACGGCGGGCGTTGCTGCACCGACCGCTTCCACGGGCAGCAGACCGCCCGCGCGCACGCGTGCCGAGGGCCGTGGCGTGTGCGCCACGGCGCGAATGTGGTCGATAGTGGCGGTGTGTAGTTCGTCGGCCGTGAGCGCCACCTTGTAAAGGCCGCTACCCCGATGTCGCGTGTTGGGCAGGCGTAACAGGCGAACCTTGTCGCCGATGCTCAGGTCGAACAGTGGCCGCGCCGAATCGGGCAGCGCCCGTAGCAGCTCCAGCCGCAAGCGGGAGAAGATCGCCGGCAGATCGTGGCTCGGGGTGAGACGCCCGAACACCCGCGCGTCCACGAGGAGGTGAAAGCCCTTGGCGCCGCTGAAATAGACGTGCAGCGCCGGCGATGGCACCTGCCACCGCTCGGTGAGGAGACGATACGTGTGGCGCGTGATGTCGAGTGCCATGTGCAAATTGTCCGGCCCCGCGTCAATGTCGAGGGCGAGAAACGGCGCCCACACCTTCCCATCATAGCCGGCGATGGATGGCCTCCCGTCAACACGGTGCTCGGCCAGGTACAGCAAGGCCTCGTCGGAGAAACAAAAAATGCTGGCGTAACACTCGTCCGGACCGTACTGCGCCACCAATGCGGGCACGTCGTCGACCGGCACCACGTGATTGCGGAACCCCGGCTGCGCCGCCGCCGCGAAGTCCACGAACCGATATCGCGTCCGCCGTCCCATCGTGGGCCAACATAGCAGTGGGCGTCACAGCTCGAACTGCTGATGCAGGGTCGGCATTTCCACCCGTGTGTCGGTAAGGTGACGGGCGAACGCGCGCATGGTCTCGCGTTCCCCGTGTACCAGGAAGGTACGGGACGGCGCCCCGATCCGCTGGTGCCAGGCGAGCAATTCCGCCTGGTCGGCGTGCGCGGAGAAGCCGTTGATGGTGTGAATGCTCGCACGCACCGGGATCTCTTCACCGAAGAGGCGGACCTGTTTGGCGCCGTCGATGATCGTGCGGGCCAGCGTGCCAATGGCCGCATAGCCGACGAAGACGATGCTGGACTCCGCGCGCCAGAGATTGTGCTTGAGGTGATGCCGCACCCGTCCACCAGTACACATGCCCGAGCCAGCCATAATCACCGCCCCTCCACCGACGCGGTTCAGCGCCATCGATTCTTGCGTCTCGCGCGTGAAGTGCAGGCCGGGCAAGCGGAGGGGATCGTGCCCGGAACGGAACAACGCCAAGGTTTCCGCGTCGTAGCATTCCGGGTGCCGCGCGAAGATGGAGGTGGCGGAGATGGCCATGGGCGAATCAAGGTAGACCTGCATCGCACGCGGCAGCCGGCCGGTTTCGACCCCTTGGCGCAGGTAGAACAGAATCTCCTGCGCACGCTCGAGCGCGAAGGTGGGAATGACGACGTTGCCACCGCGCCGGAAGGTGTCGGCGATGGCGCCGTACAGCTCTTCGACCGACGGTGCGATAGGCTTGTGCAAGCGGTCCCCGTATGTCGTTTCCATGACCACCACGTCCGCGTGTGGCGGGGTGATGGGGTCGCGCAACAGCGGCCGGCCGGAGTTGCCGAGGTCGCCGGAGAACAGCAAGGTCTGCCGGCGTCCGTTGTGCGCGATCTCCAGAAAGACACACGCGGAGCCGAGAATGTGACCCGCGTCGACAAAGGTCACGCGGATGCCGTCCGTCAACTCCAGGGGCTGCCCGTACGCCGCCTTGCGTCCGAAATGATCGAGGCTGTTCAGCGCGTCCAACTCGGTGTAGAGGGGTGCGCCGCCCCGATTACGATTGCCGCGCCGGGCCCCGTGCCGGGCGTCCTGCCGCGCCTCTTCCTCCTGCAAGTGGCCGGCGTCCAACATCACCAGCCTTGCCAGTTCGCGCGAGGCCGCGGTCGTGATGATTTCACCGCGAAAGCCCTGCTTGTCCAGCAGCGGCACCCGGCCGCAGTGGTCGAGGTGCGCGTGAGTCAGCAGCAGATAGTCAATGCTCGAGGGGTCAAACCCCAACGGCTCGGCGTTTTCCTCCGTGAGTTCCCGCCCGCCCTGAAACAGGCCGCAGTCGATCAGGATGCGCTTCCCCGCACACTCGATCAGATGACAAGATCCGGTGACGTCGCAGTCGGCGCCGTGAAATGACAGTTTCATGAGATCCTCCCGGTAGGTTGCAAGCGCACGGCCGAGCTCAGATCGGCGGCAGCAGTGGCTCGCCGCTGAGTTCGTGCCAGTGCAGGATGCCGTCCCAGATTTCCTGCGCGGTTTCCGCATACCAGAACAGGTCGCGGTCCTCCCGGTCGATGACCCCTTCGTCGACGAGGAAGTCGACGTTGAATGCCTGGCGCCAGTACTGTTCGCCGACGAGGACGATCGGGACCGGTTTGATCTTGCGTGTCTGCACCAGGGTCAGCGTCTCGAACAGCTCGTCAAACGTGCCATAGCCGCCCGGAAACGCCACCAGGGCCTTCGCCCGCAGCAGGAAGTGCAGTTTGCGGAGGGCGAAATAGTGGAAGCGAAAGCACAGCTCCGGCGTGATGTACGGATTGGGGTACTGCTCGTGGGGCAGGTTGATGTTGAGGCCGACGGACTTGGCGCCGACGTCGAACGCGCCGCGGTTGGCGGCCTCCATCATGCCGGGGCCGCCCCCCGTCATGACGACGACGCGGCAATCCTGCGGCCCGCAGCCGCCGGTTCCCACCAGGCGCCCGAACTCCCGCGCCACCTGGTAATAGTGGCTCTTGCTTTGGATCCGCTGCGCCACCGTCAGCCGATGCAGCAGTTCTGGATCGCCAGGGGCTTGCGCCAGCGCCGCCTGCAGCTGTTCGACCTTCCGCTTGGCGGCCGCCGGCTCGGCAACGCGGGTGCTGCCGAACACGACGATCGTGTGCGTGACGTTGTGCTGCTCGAGGTACCATTCCGGCTTGAAGTAATCCAGCTGCAAGCGCACGCCACGCGTCTCGTACCGATTCAGAAAATCGAGGTCCTCGTCGGCCTCACGGTAGCTCGGGTGCGCCAGAATATCGGCGACCCGCCGCGGTGCGTCGGGATCCTCTTCCGGCGGCTTTGGGCGATCCGACGGCAGCGGTTCGATCCGCCGCTGCGGATGCGCTGGTTGGCTGATCCGCGGCTCCTTCGGGGACTTATTCCGATTCTTCACGGTCGCACCAGCCTCCACTCGGTACGGACATCAAAGAAAGTCCAAGGCCCAAAGCCCAAAGTCCCTGGAGAACGTCGTCGCATAATAGGCTGACTCGCAGACAGAGTGTCCCAGGTCACGGCGCAGTTCGGTGCCGGTCACAGCCCGCCCTCAGTCAGTTTCCGTAACAACGTTCGCGTCCGCTCCAACGACGCCTGGCGATCACCGCCGACGGAAAAGGGGATGGCGAGCAGTTCGGTCACCCCCGACGCGGCGAGTTGGTGGAGTTGGTCGCTCACCGTGGCCTCGTCGCCCACGATGGTGATATCCGCGGGCCCCTCGACCCCTTCGCGATCCAGCATGGCACGATACGACGGCAGGTGACCGTAGAATTGCAGGGCGCTCCTGGCCCACTCGCGCGCCGCCGCCACTTCCTCGGTGACCGCGACACGCAGCCCGGCGATGACGCGCGGGGCCGGTCTGCCCGCGGCGGCCGCCGCCTCGTTGATGCGCGGCACAATATAGTCGCGCAGCGTCTTGGGTCCGGTCATCCAGGTGATCGTGCCATCGGACTCCGCCCCGGCCAGCGCCAGCATCTTCGGCGCCAGCGCCGCGAGCAGAATGGGGCACGGGGCGGTCCCCGGCGCCGTCACGTTCGCGTGCACCTGGAACTCGCGGCCCTGATAACTCACGCTGCCGTTGCGGATCAGCGCGGTCAGGACGACGAGATACTCCTTCATATGCGTGAAGGGTTTGGCATACGACAGGCCCAGCATCGACTCGATCACCATGGGGTGCGACAGGCCGATGCCGAGCGCAAAACGGCCGCGGGTCACGGCCTGCAACGTCAACGCCTCCTGCGCCATTGCCACCGGGTGACGCAGGAAGGTCGGAACCACGGCGGTGCCGAGTTCGATACGCGATGTCGCCCGGGCGATGGCCGCCACCGCTATGAGCGGATCGATGCCGAAAGCCGAGGCGAGCCACGCCGACGCGAAGCCGTCCTGTTCCGCCTGTTGCGCTTGCGCAATCAACTCGTCGAGCACCAGCGGCCGTCCGGCCAGTTCCCCGATCCCAATTCCGATTTTCATGGCGCCTCCGCCGTGACTACCCTGCCTTTATCCTCTTGTGCATGGCGACGCCAGTGCCCGGAGGTCCGCCTGCGTGATGCGGCGGGGAGCGTCGTTTTGCGCGCTTGCCACCGCTTGACCCGACCGCCGCCTTGCTTCACCATCCTGGGTATCGGAAACGATTTTCACTCACATTTTCAGAGTAGGTGTGTTGCCAGAGGCGCTGCCTCGTTGGAGGAGTAGTGGTGTTGAAAAAGAAAGTCAGCAAAGGAACAGCGGTGTCCGCCTCAGACGCGCCGGGACGCAGCGCTGTAGCGACAGAGGGCCTGCCGCCCGCAAAGAAAAAGCCGGCGCCGCGGCGTGTGGCTGCGGCGAAGCCGAGGGGCGGCGCGGCGACCGTGTCTCCGGCGGCTGGGCGTGTGCGGAAAGCGGCGGCGGTGGCCGACGCCGAAGCTCTGCGCGCGACGATGGAGCCGACAATTGCGGCGCTGCGCGATGATATCCGCGGCGTTTCCGCCTTGGTCGAACGGCTCGCCGCTCCCCCGACGCGCGCCGACGTGGCCGTGGATGCGGCGGTGGACGCACTGCGTCGCGTACTGAGCGACCTCATCGAGCAGCGGACGGAGTCGTTGGTCAGGGAACTCGTCGACATCAGAAGAGACGCGGTCGGTGTGAGTGCGGAAGGCGGTGCCCGCGTCGTGGAACGCCTGGACCAACTGCTCGAGGAGCTGGGGGCCGTGCGCTTCGAGGCTGAGGCGATGGACGTCGTTGACCCGTTGATCCACGTCGTGGTCGAGGAACGGCAGCAAGCGGACGCGCCGGACGGCGTCGTCCTCGAAACCGTGCGGCCCGGCTACCGCACGGCGCGGGGCTTGATCGTGTGCAAAGCCGCCGTCGTGGTCAACCAGAGGTCGTAGGCATGGCGCGTGTGGGAGTGGATTTTGGCACCACCAACACAGTCGTGGTCTGCAGTGACCGCGGCCGTTACCCGGTGATTCCGCACGGTGTCGACACGGCGATCGGTCGTGTCGTGCGGGATGTCTTCCCGTCGTTGCTGGCGTACGAGCACGCCTCCGGCCGTTTTCTGTTCGGTCCGGACGCGGAGCGTTGTCTCGCACGCCCCGGCGCCGAGCGCCGCTACGGCGTCATCCGCTCGATCAAGCGTGATCTGCGCAAGTACGTCGGTGGCGGACGGATCGGTCACGCGGTGCAGCCGGGCGGATTCGATACCGCCGCGGTGCTGACGGGTTTTGCCACTGCCCTGCGCGATTCGGTGCGGCACTCCGGCCTGTTGGATGGGGCCGAGCCGTTGCAGGCGGTGATCACCTGGCCCGCGAACGCCAATGGCGCGCAACGCTACATCACGCGGCAGTGCTTCAAGGAGGCGGGATTCGAGGTCATCGGCACGGTCAACGAACCGACGGCTGCGGCAATCGAGTTCGCCGACCGGCTGGTGCGGGGCAACCGGTCGGCGGCCAGGAAACTGTCGGCGACGGTGGTTGTGTTTGATTTTGGGGGCGGCACCTTCGACTGCTCGCTGGTTCGCATCTCGGGCGGCGCCTTCACGGTGATCGACACCGCGGGGGTGGAGGAACTCGGCGGGGACGATTTGGATCGGGTGCTCGCGCAGATGTTCGCGCAGCAACTGCGGCTGGATCTGTCGGCGTTGTCGCACCTGCAGTCGGAGCAACTCCTGCGGCATGCGTGCCAGCAGAAGGAGAGCATCGCGACGGGGACGGTGCGCAGTCTCGTCCTCGTTCCGTCCGACATCGGCCTGCGCGGCGGCACCGGCACGGTCCCGGTGCCGGCCTACTTCGACCAGTTGCGGCCGTTGATCGCGCCGGCGGTCGAGACGCTGGAACACCTGGTTTGCAGCGACGCCGCCCGCGCCGCCGGCGTCGCACCGGACCGGCTCGATGCGATCTATCTGGTCGGCGGATCCTCGAAGTTGCCGCTGGTGGCGGAAATGATCGCGGCGCGCTTTCCCACGGCGCGTCTCGTGATGAGCGACAAACCGTTCACCGCCACCGCGATGGGGGCCGCGATTCACAGTGCCGAGACGGTGACCTTGCACGACATTCTGTCGCGGCACTTCGGCGTGCTGCGCCTCGCCGATCATGGCGAGCGCGAGTTCTTCGCGCCGATCTTCGCCGCCGGCACGCGCCTGCCGCCTCCCGGCGGCCCGCCGCTGGTCCGGACCGTGGCGTACTCGCCGCGGCACAACATCGGGCACCTGCGGTACTTCGAGTGCGCCGGCGTGGATGCGCAGGGGCAGCCCGGGGCCGGTGCGCGCCAGTGGTCCGATGTACTGTTCCCGTACGATCCCGCCATCCCAATCGATGGCGCGTTGCACCCCGGCGCCATCACCAGCCGCGCCGATCTGGCGGGCGAACGCATCTGCGAGACCTACGCCTGCGATAGCGACGGCGTCATCACCGTTCGTGTCCGGCGCGAACGCGACGGCCAGAGCCGTTGCTATGAAATCTTCCGGAACTGATCTGGCGCGTGAGCGTATCGGCGCAGGCTGAAGTCCTGCGCCTACATTTATTTCTTCGGCAACATAGCCGTGAGGCTGTAGCCGCAGGACTTTAGCCTGCGGCCTTTGCGCTCAGCGCGGGAAGGCCTCGACCACGCCGCCGTCGACCGGCAGCGTGGCGCCGGTTGTGGGGGTGCGATTGCTGGCGAAGAAGACGACGGCGTTGCCCACGTGCCGCGCCGTCACCCGTGCCCGCAGCAGATTGCGCCCGCGGTAGTACTCGGGCAATTCGTCGAGGGCGAGGCCGCGGCTGCGGGCACGGTCCGGTCCGACGGTGGCCCACAAGCCGGACGCCACCCCTTCTTCCCCGAAGATCGCGTCGGCGTTGATCATGTTGACGCGGATGCCGTCCGCCGCCAGTTCGATCGCCGCCACCTTCCCCAACTGGTGCCCCGCCGCCTTCGAGGCGCTGTAGGCACCGAAATCCTTGCCGGGACCGAACACATTTTTCGAGGAGTTGATGATGATGTTGCCGCCGAGGCCCTGCGCGCGCAGCACACGGACGCCCTCGCGCACGGTGAGAAACGCTCCGGTGAAGTTGACGGCCATGACCCGATCGAGATCGGCCTGGTCCAGATCGACCACCGGCGCGACATGTGCAATGCCGGCATTGACCACGACCACGTCGATGCCGCCGAACCGCCGGCACGCTTCCAGGAAAGCGCCACGCACGGAGGGGGCGTCGGTCACATCCATCGCCATCGCGGTGGCGGTGCCAACCCCGTGCGCCGCCTCGATCGTGGCGACAACGCGCCCCAATCGTTGCGCGTCGATGTCGGTGAGGACGACGTGCGCGCCCGCCTCGGCGCACACTTTCGCCACGCCGTAGCCGATCGCACCGGCTGCCCCGGTGATGAAGACCACCTGCCGCTCGAGCGGCCGATCTGCCGGCGTACCCAGCTTTGCCTGCTGCAGGCTCCAGTACTCCATGGCGCACATGTGCTCAGGGGCGGCGGCTTCGTAGCCCGTCATGGCGTGTGCAATTGCCTTGGTGCGCAGCCCTTGGACGGTCATGTCCGCCGCGATCTGCGCTTCCCGTTTGGTCCTGCCAAAGCAAAACGCGCCGGCGCCGGGAAGCAGCGTCACGCGTGGTAACGCATCCAACCTCGTTGCCGGCGCGCCTTGTCCGGCCAGGAACTCCCTCACGTATTGCTCGTAACGGCTGCTGAATTCGGTCACCGCGGCGGCCAATTGCTCGCGCAATCGCTCCGTATCGCCCCACGCGGGATCGGCGACGTACAGCGCGAACGGCTTCGTGCGGATCACGTAATCCGGCGTCAGCGGGCCGCTGGCGGCGAACGCGGCCGCTTCGGCGCTGTTCACGTATTCCACGACGTCGTCATCGGCCCGCCAGTCGAGGAGCAAACGGCGGTAGGGGTTGTCCTCGTCGCCCGTGCGCTCGGCCAGCAGTCCGCGCAGGATCGGCGCGGCTTGCGCGGCCAGGTCGGCCGGTGCCGCCGTGCTGCGGTAGCGCGGCGTGACCAGGCGGTCCGGCCGGCGCGCGGCGATGAGGCGTTCGCAGGCATCGACGATGCCGATGTGCCGTTCGTACGCCGTGCGTGCATCGTCAGCGAAGGTGAACAGGCCGTGCTTGGCGACGACGATGCCTTCGGCGTCGGGTTGCTGCTCGTACGCACGCACGACTGCTTTGGCCAGCGGAAACCCTGCCGTGATGTAGGGCAGCACCACGACGCGCGGACCGAGCGCTTCCTCCAGGAGTCCTCGCCCAGCGGGCTGGTTGCTCAGACACAGCAGCGCATCGGCATGCGAGTGGTACACGAAGCGATGTACCAGGAAGGCGTGCAGCAGCGTTTCGACCGACGGGGCCGGGGATGACGCGTGGAACTGTTGCAGGCGCAGTTGGTCGGCCATGTCGGGATCGGCGAGGCTGTCCAGCTCACGCAAGCGGGCCAGCGGGGCCAGCTGCAAGACCGCGAAGCCGCCAGGCTCGATGCGATCCAGGTCGCACCCCGATCCTTTGACGAAGAGTGCGGTTGCGACGTCGCCAAAGAGGGTCGGCAGTGGTGCCTTCACCGAGGTGTTGCCACCCCCGTGCAGCACCAAGTTCGTGTCCGCCCCGATGAGGCGTGATGCATAGACGCACAGCGCCACATCGCGACCGTGTGCTGCTGCCCAGCGCTCGATTGCTGCGGCGGCTTCGGCGTCGTTCCAACGGCTACGCATCTTCCACTGTGCCTTGGCGTGCCACGCGGTGGCTCAGCGCTGCGCCGGCGAGCGATTGTTCATACGCGAAAGAAACACCCTTCGACAGGCTCAGGGCGAACGGAATTCCTAATTGAGATTTGTTTCCTAACCGCTCGTGCTGAGCGTGTCGAAGCACGATTCGCCATCAGAACGACAGACGCTTCGCAGGGAAAAGGGGCATGATGCAATCGTCGAAGGAGCGCAACATCCTCGCTCAGCAATGAGCCGTGCGGGTGGGGACGCGCACACGGCACCCTCACGCGGCGGCCCCGCGCAGCCCGGTGAGAAAACGGAAGGCTTCGTCCGGCGTCCTGTTTTCGTGCACCACCTGGCGCACGGCGCGGATCATGCCGACCGGGTTGCTCGACTGGAAGATGTTGCGCCCCATGTCCACCCCGACCGCGCCGCGCGACACGGCGTCGTGCGCGAGTTGCAGGGCAGCGCGCTCCTCGATCTTCTTGCCCCCGGCGATGACGAGGGGGACCGGACAGCCGCCGACGACTTCCTCGAACCCCTCACAGTAGTAGGTCTTGACAATGCGCGCTCCGAGTTCGGCCGCGATGCGGCAGCAGAGGCTGAGATATCGCGCGTCGCGCGCCATGTCCTTTCCCACCGCGGTGACGGCCAGTACCGGAATGCCGTAGTGCTCGCCCAGATCGACGAGCTTGGCCAGGTTTGCCAGCGTGCGCCGTTCATTCTCCGTGCCGACGAAGATCGACAGGGCCAACGCCGACACGTTGAGTCGGACGGCATCCTCGATCGAGACGGTGATGTCCTCGTTGGAGAGTTCCGTCAGGATGCTGGTGCCGCCGGAGACCCGCAATACCACCGGGATGCGGCTGGCGGGATCGACGCACTGGCGCAACACGCCGCGGGTGAGCATCAGGGAGTCGGCATACGGCAGCAGCGGCGCTACGGTCTTGCCGGGCTCCTCCAGCCCGCTGGTGGGGCCGAGGAAGTACCCGTGATCCACCGCCAGCATCACGGCACGGCCGCTGTTCGGTGGAATGATGTTCGCCAAGCGATGCTGCATTCCCCAATCCATGATCACCCTCCTTAAAAGAGACGGACAGACATCAGATATCAGATATCAGACATCGGACATCGGACGGACAGACGACAGATCTGGTTCGAACGTTAACGGAGGCTGTTGTCTGTTGTCTCCAAGTTTGTTGTCCGTACGCGTTGGGCCAATCTCTACATCCCCGCGGCGCGCTTCAGGTCCTCCACCCGATCGGTGCGCTCCCACGTGAAGCCGGGCTCGTTCCGCCCGAAGTGTCCGTAGCTTGCGGTCTGCTGGTAGATGGGCCGCAGCAGATCGAGCTGGCGGATGATTGCGGCGGGCCGCATGGAGAAGACCCTGCCGACCAATTCGGCCAGGTGCTCATCCGGCGCTGTCCCGGTGCCTTTCGTGTCGACCATGATGGACATCGGATCCGCGACGCCGATAGCGTAGGCGACCTGCAGCTCGCAGCGCTGCGCCAGCCCGGCCGCGACGAGCTGCTTCGCCACGTAGCGCGCCATGTAGGAGGCGCTGCGGTCGACCTTCGACGGATCCTTGCCCGAGAAGGCGCCGCCGCCGTGGCTGCCGTGGCCGCCGTAGCTGTCGACAATGATCTTGCGTCCGGTGAGCCCGACATCCGCAAGCGGTCCGCCAACCACGAAGCGACCGGTCGGGTTCACCAGGATGCGGGTATTCCGATCCATCAACTCCGCGGGCACGACGGCTCGGACGACGTCCGTCTCGATGCCGTCTCGCAGGCGCGCGTCGCTGACGTCGTCGCGATGATGCGTCGACACCACCACCGAATCGACCCGGAACGGCTTGCGGTCGCGGTACTCGATCGTCACCTGCGACTTCCCGTCGGGCCGGAGGAAATTCAGGATCCCTTTGTGACGCACCTCGGCGAGGCGGCGCGTCAGGCGGTGGGCCAGGTGGATCGGCAGCGGCATGAATTCCGGTGTGTCGGCGCACGCGAAACCGAACATCAGGCCCTGGTCGCCCGCCCCCTGTTCGTCCCCGCCACGATCGACGCCGCGCGCAATGTCGGGCGATTGCCGCTTGAGGCTGACGAGGATGTTGGCGTGATCGCAGTCGAAGCCGATGTCGTGGTCGATGTAGCCGATGCGCCGGATGGTGTCGCGGGCCACCGCGGCCACATCCACGCGCGCCGACGACGTGATCTCACCGGCAATGAGCACCAGATTGGTCGAGACCAGCGTCTCGCAGGCGACGCGCGCGTGCGAATCTTCGGTGAGAAACGCATCCAGGATCCCATCGGAAATCTGGTCTGCGACCTTGTCGGGATGCCCTTCGGTGACGGACTCCGACGTGAACAAATGGCGTGCTGGCATGTGTCTTCTTCCCTTTCCGGTCTATGCGGCTGGCGATACCATAGATTGCTCAAGGGTAGTGTACCAGGGAGACCACCGGGCAGCCGTCGAGACGTTTGCGTCCGCCCAGCGAGTCCAGCTCTACCAGGAAGGCGCACTCGATGAGTTCGGCGCCCGAGTCCCGCACGAGCTGCACGGCAGCGGAGGCGGTCCCCCCTGTCGCGAGGAGATCGTCGACGATGATGACCCGCGCACCGGGCGGTAACGCATCCTGGTGCATTTCAACTTCATCGACGCCGTATTCCAAGGCGTAGCTCGCGGACCGGGTGCGGGCTGGCAGTTTCCCCTTCTTGCGCACCACCACGAGGCCCTTGCACAGCTTGTAGGCCAACGCGGCGCCCAGGATGAACCCGCGGGCGTCGATGCCGACGACGAAGTCGATCGGTTCCCCGATGTGCGGGTTGGCCAGCGCGTCGATGGCCCGCTGAAAACACCGGGCGTCGGCGAAGAGGGTGGTGATGTCGTAGAAACGGATGCCTTCCTTGGGAAAATCCGGGATCTCGCGAATCGCGTCCCGCAAATCGGCAACCAACGGCTGATCAGGTGTTCTCGAATCCACGGCTTCCTCCCCAGCGGCCGACCGCGCCCTCCGCGGCACGGCGCTCGCTCATGGTCCCTTGGCGGTAATCCGAAATAAACCCACGTCGATAGTCGGGAGTCAAGAGTCGATAGTTCGGTGCAAACCGAGCCCGGGAGACTGGGTTGCCACGCCGCGGGTAGTGAACCTCTCCAGAGTTGTCGCAAAGTGGTGGACGGAGCCCTCTCGACTGTCGACTGCGCCGGTGGTGGGGCGCGCGCATTGTGCGGCCGCGGGGACCGTGGCAAAAGGAAGCGCGGGTGATCGTCGGGCGAACGCTTGGCAGCGCATCCGGTCGGTGCGGGAGAAGAAACCAGAGATGGACGCCGAGGAATTGAGGCAAATGGTCCGGCGCGCGCGCGAACGCCTGGAGGAGGCGCTCGACGCCGGTGATCGCGACACGGCGCGGCGTGTATGCGAGGAGCTGCCGAAGGAATACGTGCAAGTACACAAAGGCCAGCGCCAGCACATCGCCTCCCAGATGGAATACATCGAACGGGTCTTCCGCGTGGAGCAGGCCGCGCTTGCCGCCCGCATCGCCACCGCAGTGGAAGAGGGGCGCGACGATGATGCGCGGGCGCTGCTCCGGGAGCGCGACCGGCAGCATCAGATCCTCCACGACCAGCTCATCGACATCACCGCCGGACTTTGTCGCTACGCCGGCACCGTGTTCGGCGATCAGCGGCTGGAAGGCATGTTCCGCCACAGCGGCGAGCGCCAGCGGCAGGGGTTCGAGAAGTGGGAGAGCTTGCTGACCGAAGACTTCGTACGCGCCTCGGTGCACCTGCTCCGGAGCCACATGGGAAACGTGACGGTGGTCGAGGACGACGAAAAGTTCACCATCACCCAGGATCCTTGCGGCACCGGTGGCCGGCTGATGCGCGAGGGGGCATACGAAAGACCGGACGGTCCCTACACGATCACCACGCCACAAGCCATGACCTTCGGCAAGCCAAACTTCCCGAGCTACTGCGCCCATTGCGCGGTGTGGAACAATATCCTGTGCATCGAATGGTTCGGTCACCCGCAGTGGACCATCGACCATCCGGCCACCCCGAACGATCCGTGCCGCATTCACATCTACAAAAGCGCCAAGCGGATCCCCGAACGGTACTACGAACAGGTCCGCGCTCGCGGCACCGGCGGTTGAGCTCCAGCGGTTGGGCCCAGCCCCTGCCGAGACCGCGTCGATTCTGCATGCCCGGGAGGGCCTTGCATTTCACATCGAGACGAGCAATTGGGGACCGGTACCACGGTCCGCGCGAGGCTATTTTCGCTGCAAACGGGCGCTAGGCGCGATGCCGGGTCAATGTCTGACAAGCCCAAGGAGGAATTCCAATGGAACTACGAGAGGCGATCGGTCGCAGACGCTCCATGCGCTATCTCCTGCCGCACAAGCCCGTCGAACGGGAAAAGATCCAACGCATGCTCGAGGCCGCACGGCTGGCGTCCTTCTGGGGCAATGTTCAAGCGCTGAAAGCTGTCGTCATCGAAAGGGCCACAGCGCCGCAAGATGTGCTCGACGCCATCCCGCCGGGATCGGCCCTCGCCGGCTTTCAGCTGCGGCTAGCGCCCGTGCTCATCGTCTGGTGGCTCGACTGGAGTCTCATCGATGTGCAAGGCGACCGCCTGCACGAGTTGGTCGAGGCGGGCGCCGTGGGCATCGATAAGGAGAATAGTCATCGTTACCTGGATGAGACCCTCATCCCGTTTTTTCGCGCCTCTGGCGAGGGAATGCGGCAGGGTGGCATGACGGAGATGGATTGCGGTCAGGGCATCGCGCAGGCCACACTCGTTGCGTTCGAGCAAGGCTTGGGGACGTGCTTGATCGGACAGCCGGCGCAAAAGAAGCTCAAGCGGGTCCTCGGCCTGCCGACGGACTCCAAGATTCTGGTGATCCAGACCGTCGGGTATCCGGCCGAATCGCTCGAAGCGGGCGGGCAGCGCCCGCGCCTGCCGTTTGAGGAGAAGTTTTTCCTCAATCGCATGGGCCAGCCCTTTCCGCGCGATCCGGCCGTCGTCGAGGGGCTGAAGCGCGACAAGATGCTGCAGGATCCGGCGCCCGCGTCGTGGCGGCGGGCCGAATTGGACTACCTCTCTCGGGCGCTTGGGATTCCGCCGATTTTTGGCGAAGAAATGCCCGAATTGGCCGAACGCATCATGAAGGAATTCTCGGAGCCCGAGCCGACCTGAGGGATGCGCGTCAGCGACGTTTCGCACCGGCGATCTCGAGTGCGCCGCGTTCATTGAGGCGCACGCTCACCGCCCCGTCCAGATCCGTCCGCCAGAGGCGGCAACCGCGCTCGTCGTAGCGCTGCACCACCGCGGCATGTGGAAAGCCGAACCGGTTTGCGAAGCCGGCGGATGCCACGGCGTGGCGCGGCGCGACCTCATCCAGAAAGCGTGGCGTACTCGACGTGTTGCTACCGTGGTGCGGGATCTTGAGGAGCGTGCTCCGTAACTCGGGGGCTGCAGCCGCCACCAGGTCTTGCTCGCCCCGCCGTTCAATGTCACCCGGGAACAGTACCTGCGTCTCGCCAAGGGCCAGGCCGAGTACGAGTGACTGATCATTGACAGAGGAGCCGCGCGTGCTCGGTGCCGGTGCGTAGGCCACGGCACGTACGTTCCCGATCTGCCGTCGATCACCACGGTGCATGACCACGCGCTGCACGTCGCCCTTGGCGAGCAGCTGCTGCAGGCGGGTAAAGGGCTCGGTTGCGGCTTCGGCCCCACCAGACCAGATCTCCCTTGGGGCAAAATGGGACGCGAGGAAGGCGAATCCACCGTAATGGTCCCACTCCGCATGGCTGAGCACCAGGTAGTCGACACGGCCAATTTTCCGGCTCCAAAGAAATGGAGCGATGACCCGCTCGCCGATATCGAACGCATCGCCTCGCACCCCTCCGGCGTCGATGACCATTACCTCGGCACCCGGAAACTCGACTACCGCGCTGTCTCCCTGGCCGACGCTCAGGAACGTGATGCGCATGTCCGCTCGGTGATAGCGGTCGGCGAACCACCACGCCGCGTCGCCGCACGCCATCAGCGCTACCACCGCCAGGACGGTCCCGCGCAGAGGGCCGGACAGCCGCAGCCAAGCGGCCACGCCTACATAGAATAGTGCCAGTTCGAGACCTGTCGGCGTGACCACGCGGACGGCGGCATAGGGAAGTGCCGCAAACATTTGGACGCAGCGTACGCCGATCCAGACGATCGGCCCGGCCAGGGTTACGCAGCCCTGCGCCAGCGACGCACATAGCGGAAGCAGCAGTGCGGCCAGCAGGCCGAGTCCGACGGCAAGCGAGCCGAGCAACGGTACGACGACTGCGTTCGCCAGGGGCGCCACAAGGCACACCTGGTTGAAGTGGAGCGCGGTGAGTGGCGTGGTGGCGCCGAGGGCGCTGAGGGAGACGACGGCGGACACCGCCAGCGGGCGCCAGATGCGGGCTGACCAACCGCGCAGCCGCACCAGGCGCTCCTCCTCCCAACGCAGCCACCACGGCCAGAAGCGTTCCATGCCCCACACCAGGCCGAGCACCGCCGCGAAGGACAGTTGGAAGGAAATGTCGCGCGCGGCGCCCGGCGACCACAGCAGGATGAGGATCGCAGCCAGCGCCAGGCTGACGATGAGGTGGCGTTGGCGGTCAACGAGCACCGCCAATGTGACGACCAGGATCATGATGACGGACCGGATCGTAGCGACATTGCTGCCGGCGATGCCGGCGTAGAGGAGGACGAAGATCACCGACAACCCGGCCGCGAGTTTGGGGACATTGACCGCCAGCAACAGCCAGCGACTCCGCGCCAGCAGCCAGCGGAAGACGGCGTACCCCGTGCCGGCGACGAGCGCCACGTGCAAGCCGGAGATGGACAGGACGTGACTGACACCGGCGCGGCTGAAGGCGGCGCGGAGGTCACGGGGAAGCCCGCCGTCGGCTCCAACGATCAGTGCAGCAAGCACGCCGGCCTGTGGTTCCGGCAAGGTGCGCCGGAACAGCGCACCGACGTCACGCCGCCAATGTCTCAGCCAGCGGGAAACAGGGTGATCGAGACGGTGCCCGGCAGGGCGCATCGCGGTGTCATCGGCGGCAAATGCGGTGACATACACGCCACGCCGAGCCAGGTAGCCCTCGTAATCGAACTCCCCTGGGTTGCCGAAATTCCGCGGCCGGCGCAGGGAAAGCCGTGCCTGTGCGATATCGCCCGCTTGCCAGGCTTCCTGCAGGTGCTCGACCGTCAGCCCGACGCGGCCTTGCGCCGGAGTCCAACCGTCACCGCGGTCCAGCCGCGTGACGTCGAGCAATAAGCGAGTACGCGCCCCTTGCGCCTCGGGATCTCCGGCGAGCACCGCTTCGATCCACAACGGCGCTCGCTGCGGTGCCACTGCTACGTGAGCGGACGAGAACTGCGGTCGGTACACCCTCTCGGCACGGCTGTGCGCCAGGGCAAGCGCCAGGAGAAGCAGGGCGAACCGTCTCCACGCAGGATCCGGCTGCAACAGGCAGAAGCCGGCCACGCCGCAACCGACCGCCGGCAGCAGTGGGGAAATGGTCCGCGGCGACCCGGCAAGGGCGTCGCCAGCTGCCATCCCCACAGCGATAGCCACCAGGGGTGGTACGCCGCGGAAGTAGTCGGCGAACGTCGTCGCGACTGCTGTCGCGCTCCTGTTGTCGAGGTGCCAACGCAGTGTGACGCAAAGCCACAGAAGCATGTTACTAGGAAGAGTATCATAAAGTGAACAGGTAGTCTACGAAATCACTCCACCCGCTGGCCGGCAGCAGACTGGGGCCGGAATCCGCTGCCGCTGGGCCGATCACTGGGGACGCCGGTATTGGTGTCCCCATCGGATTGCGCTGGGCCGTCCGGCCTAGCGCCTTGGCCGTCTTACCG
>JAGDMS010000486.1 GCA_017860575.1 Deltaproteobacteria bacterium
GCGGCCTCGAGGCTCGCAGCGATCGTCAGTGTAACGGCGAGCAGCTGGGTGACGGCACGACGCACGGCTCTCCTCCTCAGCTCGGGGCGCGCGGCCCGGCATGCCGGACGGTACGGCCGGTCCCGACCCGGTGCCGGGCTGGCCTTCCCGCCATGCGGCCGCCAGCGCCAACGTAGTCGACGGCCCGGGCGGGAGTCAACGAAGGGCGCACCGCGGGCGCTGGCACCGTTTCCTTCGAGCGTGATCTCCCTCGAACGGCGGCGGGCGGATCACGCCTCGAACGCGAAGAGCGCTGCGTCCGCGTCGGTCGCGCCGGTGAGGTCGGCGCGCACGATCTCGGCGGCGATGCGCGAGAAGGTGATCCCGTTGCCGCCGTAGCCCATCACCGCGTGCACGCGCGGGTCTCCCGGGAGCTTTCCGATGAGCGGCAGTCCCGTGCGCGTCGTGCCGAACGCCCCGGTGCGCGCGTCGCGCCTGAGGCGCGTGCAGGGCACGGACGGCGAGCGGTACGCCATCCAGACCGGGCGCCCGGTACGGAGATCGAGGGTGCGCGTCATCGCGTCGTTTGCCGACGCACTCAGAGGTGCGACTTGATCGGAAGGATGAGTGTTTCGGCGATCCGTTCCCTGAGCGGCCGGGCCAGCCACATCGCGTAGCTGAACGGGGTGGCATCGCGGAGGTCCAGCTCGAACACGATGGTCATCTGTGCGGCGAAGCCTACGTCGAACACATTGAGACTGGCTTCGTCGTTGAGCCGGAACGAGCGCAAGTCGAAGTTGGTCGAGCCCACTGAGACGAACGCGGTGTCGACGATGAGCATCTTCGTGTGCATCATCGTCGGCTGGTACACATGGATCTCGACCCCCTCGCGGAGCAGCGGTCCCCACTCGCCCTTCGACGCGATGCGGACGGTTTCCGAGTCGATGTGCGGCCCCGGCAGGACGACCCGCACGCGCACGCCGCGGCGCCGCGCTTCTATCAGCGCCTCGATCAGCAGCTCGTCCGGGACGAAGTAGGAAGCCGCGAGATCGATCGTCCTAGCGGCGGACGCCACCGCCATCAGATACATCAGGTGCATGCTCTCGCTGCCGCCGGCCGGGGAGGCGATGAACAACTGCGCCTGCATCGTGCCGGCGGGGAGAAGTTCGGGGAAGTACGCCGGCCCGCGCAGCACCCGGCCTGTGATCTTCATCCAGTTGTCGTTGAAGGCGGCCTGGAACTGCGCCACGGCGGGGCCCTCGACCCGGAAGTGCGAGTCTCTCCAGTGCTCCGGGTCCTCGGCCCGCCCGCTCCAGTGGTCGGCGATGCCGACGCCACCGGTGAACGCGATGCGACCGTCCACGATCAGCAGTTTGCGGTGAGTGCGGTTGTTGAATCGCCCGAGGTTGTACCAGCGCAGCGGACGATAGAGCTTGACCTCCACGCCAGCCGCCGTCATCTCGTCCACCAGGGCCTGATCCAACCGCACGCTGCCCGCCCAGTCGATCGTGACCTGCACCGGAACGCCCGCGCGCGCACGTTCCGCGAGCGCCTCCGAGAATTCCTTGCCGATCGTACCGGACCAGTAGATGTACGTCTCGAATGTGACCGAGTGCCGGGCCGAGCGGATGGCGGCGAGCATCGCCGGGAAGATCTCCGCCCCGTTCTGAAGCGCGGTCACCTGATTGCCGTGGGTGATCGTCGGGCCGAGCATGACGGACATCTCCCTGCGGAACTGCGGATCGTCGATGGTGAAGCGGTGTGCGAGGCGGCGTGAGACCGTCTTGTCGGAGCGTCCGAGACTCATCGCCAGCATCACCACGATCGCGGTGATCAGGATCGAGAGTGCGACCATCCAGAACGTTCGCTGCCGGATCACGGATAGGAAGTTCCTTTCACCCACCTCGAAGGTACCACGTGAATCCTTGCGTGGAGGCCGGCTGATGGAAAGGGTAGTTGTTACTTACGTCGCCGCCCACTATTTCGGTAGTTAGTGCTCTGGGCGATCGGCAGGGTCAAGGACTACCTTGTGGTTGTGCGAGTAGAGACGGTATCTCACACAGGGACGATGAGGCAGCAACTCGTCCCTCAAGACCTAGTTTTCACCACAGCTAAGGAGCTGACGAAAGGAGTCACCAATCGCGACGAATGCCAAGAAGGTTGAGAAGAACGTTCCTCAAAACCCAGTTTTCGCCACAGCCAAGGAGTCACAGATGACGACGAATGCCAAGAACGTTGAGAAGAACGATGCGAACCGCGATCCCATCACAAGCGCACCGGGCGCTCATCCGATCGGAACTGGACTGGGCGCGGCCGGTGGTGGCGCTACTGGTGCGGCAATTGGCGCAGTGGTCGGCGGCCCGGTTGGTGCAGTGGTCGGTGCTGCGATCGGTGGTGTCGCCGGCGGTCTGGCCGGCAAGGGTGCAGGCGAGATGGTGAATCCGACTATCGAGGACGGCTACTGGAGCAAGAACTACTCTACCAGCACCTACGGGTCTGATGGCACTCCGTACACGGAGTACGCACCAGCCTACAAGTACGGCTGGGAATCGCAAACCCGGTACGCAGGACAGCGGTTTGAAGACGTGGAAGACAAGTTGCAGCCCGGTTGGGAAAATGCCAAAGGCGATTCCAAACTCGGCTGGGACAAAGCGAAGTCGGCGGTCCGTGATGCGTGGCACCGCGTTGAGCGTGCGCTGCCTGGCGACGCAGACAACGACGGACGCTAGTCGTTCGTTGGAGCCGAAGGCAGGAACGCCCGGAGATTCTCCGGGCGTTCTTGTTCCATCCACCTTCACACGCTCCGAGTACCGGCGGTCTCATGAAAGGAGAAGGACGATGATCCCGAATTTCAGTGAGGGTTGGTCGATGATCTGGGTACTGGTGCCTTTGGTGGGTTTGGCTCTCGTTTCGAAGGCCGGGGAGTCTGCATCCCCGGCGGCTGCGGCAGGCGGATCACCCGCGTTCACGCTGCCGGCGCTGCCCTACGCACAGGATGCGCTGGAGCCCCACGTATCGGCCCGGACCATGAGCTTCCACTATGGCAAACATCATCAGGCCTATGTGGACACCCTGAACAAGCTGGTCGCCGGCACGCCATGGGCAGCCGGACAGACGTTGGAGAAGGTGGTCTTGGAGAGCGCCGGC
>JAGDMS010000487.1 GCA_017860575.1 Deltaproteobacteria bacterium
GCAACACCTTTCGACCCAGCGGCTTCCCTTTGGCCGCCAATCGACGGCGTTGGTCGTCTGTGAAGCGAAGGCGTTTCCCGTCCGACTCGAGTTGCTCCCTCAGGACGCGGTCCTCTTCGATGAGGTAGGTGATCACGGCTGTCTGCTGGCGACCGACCCAGCCGGCGAACGTCGCCAGCAGGAGCTGAAGACGGATGGTTTCAATCATTGGTAGATCCTATCTCCTCCCGCGCGCTACGGCGCAACCGGGCTGAGCAAGATCCCCGTTCAAACCGTGCGTGCGGATTGCCCGCACACGGCTTACCGACGGTCGTACTGGCGCGGCATGCGCGGGTATTCCACGGTCGTGCGCAGTTGGTGCAAGCCCATTCCATAAAGCCGCGTTTGGGGCCACTTGCTCGGCCAGAATCGGGTTCGCTGGCCACCTCGACGTAACAGCCAGTGCCTCAGGCGCCAATGGACGTAGTCGTCGAGTTGGTTAAATTTCGCGTCCGAATTGCCCGTGCGAAAGTAACTGCCCCACCCACGCAGCACCGGATTCAAGTCTGTGATCAACTCCTTGATATCACGGCCTGCGCGGCGCGTATCGGTCAGCTCGTGAACGCGACGCCGGACTTGCTGCATCGCCCTCGGAGATGGCCAGCGCTGCACAAAGTGCAAATGCGGGCACCGTTGAACGCTGCGCCGCTTGCGCACCGTCCATCCCAGAAACTCGAAGCGCTCCTTGCCCCGCGACAAGTTGACCAATCGCGTCTTTCCCGGATGAAGCTCCAGGCCGAGCCGCTGCATCATGCGTTGGATCTGACGTAGCGCCTCATTCGCCTGCGACTGCCACCGACACAGCACCACGAAGTCATCGGCATAACGCACCAATGTCCCCAAATGGCTGCAGCGTCGTTGCCACATGCGGTCGAAAGCGTCGAGGTAGATGTTGGCAAACAGCGGCGAGATCACCCCGCCCTGCGGCGTCCCCGCGAGACTCTCGCGGATCGTGCCGTCCTCCATTACCCCAGCTCGTAGCCACTTCCGGCACAGCTTCAGCACCCGCCGGTCCGAGATCCGCTGCGATAGCAGCAGCATCAATTTCTCCTGATCGATGCTGTCGAAATAGCTGCGGATATCCGCGTCCACTACCCAGTTCTGGCCGCTGTTTCCCGCTTCGCGGATCGCCTCCATCGCCTGGGTCGCACTCTTCTTCGGTCGAAATCCATAGCTGCTCGCTTGAAAGTCGGCCTCAAAGATCGGCTAGATGACGAGCTTCGTCGCCATCTGCACCACGCGGTCTCGCACCGTCGGTATGCCCAACGGACGACGCTTGCCGCCCGCCTTCGGAATGTATCGCCGCCTCACCGGGCTCGCGCGATACCGACCTTCGCGTAGCGCGGTTTGTATCGACGTCAGCCACGCTTCGATGCCCATCTGCTCGATGGCCGCTAGCGTTTCCCCGTCGATGCCCGCCGCACCCTGCTGCTTGCGCACACGCCTCCACGCTTCCCACAGGACGTCACCCCTGTAGACCCGGTCGTACAGCGCGTGGAAACGCCGTGTCCTACTCCGCTTGGCACACGCCCATAGCCGTCGTTGCAGTTTTCGTACGTTGTCTCGGGGGTGTTGGGTAGAGTCCTGCGTGACCATGCCCTGGCACTTACCTGCAATCGACGGCATGACCGAAGCAGGGGGCCTTCCCTCCGCGCGGCTTTCACCGGCCTCCACGGTACTATGCCCCCCTCGGACTCCCTCCCGGCACTGGCCGACTTCACGCTCTGCGCTTATACGACCAGCCTCACCTGACGTACGCTGCCGGGGAGGGTCTCTCCTGTTCCGCACCGAACTCTCAGCACGTGCTGCCGCCAATACCCCGGGGAGGGCCAGCGGGCGTTCCGGTCCTGGCCCGCTGTCCTTGGTCTTCGCCGTGACATGAGCGGCTCGACCCTCCCGATCACCTTTCGGCTGACACTCTGACGAGGCTTGCTCGGCGTTCACTACGCGTTGCGGCCCGCGCTGTTGCTCCCTACTCATGTAATGTAGGCTCTCGACGCCCCGCTCGGACCGAGGGCTCTCTCCCTGCGGCCTGGGGCCTGCTACCGGGCGCTCCGGCGCTTACCCGGACGGGACTTTCACCCGCAAGCTCGGCACAGCTTGCACACGCTCGATCGGAGTTCCATCGAGCGTCTGCGTCAGGACACACCATGCGGCGAGTATATCAGCCGTCTCGGCAAAGCGTGACGCCACAGTGCGTTTCAATTTTCGGACACTACGCGCTCGGGATGTGCAGCCCCGCCGAGTTCGAACGGCGAATGGAAGATCCTTAACTACTCGTCCACAAAAGCGGGGGAACTTCCGTAGACACGTGTACAGTCATGGCCTAAGGGTAGCAGCGTTGAATTGCGTCCGCATAACACGCGGCTGCGGCTTCTTCAATGCGTTCGTCAGCGTCACAGAGCTTAACGAAAGAATAGGGATCCCCGCAATCGTTCGGGATGCAGAATTGAGCTCTGGTCTCAGACGCATTCCAACAGAAGCATTCAGGTAACATTTCGATACAGTACCCACAACCCACACAATCCATGGTGATACAATAACAACCTCCACTGGACGGCGCCGTCATTTTGGGGTTGGCGTCGGTCCCGATGACGACCGAACAAGCGACGATCACCAAGCCAATCGCCACTAGGTTTCTACGTTTCATCTTGATACCTCCAAGTGGTGGGTTAAGGGCAAGGGGCACGCGAGGATGCGCAGCACCGCGATGACGGTAGGCCCGTGTACACTCTTAGCTGAACAGTCTTGCATCTGTCAACCATAAAACGCTGCGCCATTTCTTCGCTCTTGGAGCGAGGTCGTATCTGACTGTATCGTCGATAGTTGCACATTCCTCGCCGACGATTTGTCCAACTGCAAGGGGGGTTACGCTACGGCTGAATGCCAGTTGCAGGAAGTGTGTCAACGGAATATCATCGAGCTAATTGGTAGGGATCAGCACTTCACGTGGGAAGCTCGAGGACGTGGTGCGCATAGGCTAGTCGTACGATCACAACGGTCTGGCAATACTGTTGGGACGTTTACAACGAGATATCATTTGAAGCATAGAAGCATTATAACTATCGGCGTGATCGGCTTGTCC
>JAGDMS010000223.1 GCA_017860575.1 Deltaproteobacteria bacterium
ACCGCACGTGGTGGTGTCTCGGTCGCGGTCGGGAGCCGTGGCGGCGGCATTGAAATCGCCGTCGCCGACACCGGCGCCGGCATGAGCCCCACGATGGTCCAGCAAATTTTTCAACCGTTTCGGCAAGCGGGTCCGGCACAGCGACCCGGCTACGGCGGCGCCGGCCTCGGGCTCTTCATCGTGCGACGGATCCTCGAAATGCTGGGCGGTACCGTTGGCATCGATACCCGACCGGGAGGCGGCTCCACGTTCCGCGTCTGGCTCCCGCACATGCCACCATCCCCAACGGAAGAACCGCGTGCCGACGCAACATCCCCGAACCAGGAGGCGCCGCACCGGTGCGCGGCCACGATTGCCACCGCCTTCTCGGATTGGCGCCCGATTGCGGATGCTGCCGCCTTGGACTAGCTTCGAAGGTGATGGCGTTGATCGTTCGCGATCTCGGCCGGTGCCCGTACGCCGACGCGCTGGCGCTGCAGGAGGAATTGCTGTCCCGGAAGATCGCGGGGGATGAGAGCGACTACCTGCTGATTCTCGAGCACGAGCCGGTCTACACCCTGGGGCGCGGTGCCGATGCGGCGGATCTCCTGGGCGCCGATGTCGCGCTCGGTGTTCCCACGTTCCGGATCGGCCGCGGTGGCGGCGTCACGTTTCACGGACCAGGGCAATTGGTGGCGTACCCGATCATCACGCTGGCACACGCCCGGGACGTGCATCGTTACGTCTGCGCGCTCGAAGAGGTGTTGATCCGCACGTGCGCGGCGTTCAACCTCGCGGCCCAACGGCGTGACGGTCTGACCGGGGTCTGGGTGGGGACGGCGAAGATCGCATCGATCGGCGTCGGCGTGCGGCGCTGGACGACGCTGCACGGGGTGGCGCTGAACGTGTCGACGGATCTGCGGTTTTTCGCCCAGGTCGTTCCGTGCCGTATGCCGGAGGTCCGCATGACGTCGATGTGGCAGGAATTGGGAAGCCCGCCGGCGATGGCGGACGTGCAACGCGCCTTCGTGGCGGCATTTCGATCCGTGTTCGGTTTCCACGCCGCCGCGCAGCAGGAGTGCTGCGCATGACGGTGGTCCGGCGGCACCCCGAGTGGATCAAGGTCAAGGCGCCCCATGGTGACGCCTTCTTCGGCACCAAACGCCTGGTACAGGATTTGCGCTTGCACACCGTGTGCGAGGAAGCGCACTGCCCGAATGTGGGCGAGTGCTGGGGCCACAAGACCGCGACCTTCATGCTGCTCGGTGACGTCTGCACCCGCAACTGCCCCTTCTGCGCCGTCGCGCACGGCCGGCCAACCGCGGTCGACCCCTACGAGCCGCAGCGCGTGGCCGAGGGGGTCGTACGCCTTGGACTGCGTCATGTCGTGGTGACGTCGGTCGACCGCGACGATCTTGCCGATGGCGGCGCCGCTCATTTCGCGCGCACCGCCGAGGCCATTAAGCAGCGGGTGCCGGCGTGCACCGTCGAGGTGCTCGTGCCCGACTTCAAGGGTGACCTCGCCGCGGTCGAAACCGTCGTGCAGGCGCCGGTCGACGTCTTCAATCACAACACCGAGACCGTCCCCCGCCTCTACAAACGTGTCCGGCCGGGCGCCCAGTACGAGCGCTCCCTGCGCGTGCTGCGGCACGCCAGACAGCAACGGCCGAGCCTCTTGACCAAGACGGGGCTGATGCTTGGACTCGGCGAAGAGCACGACGAGGTCCGGGCCGCCTTCGCGGACATCGCGGGCACCGGCTGTCACATCCTCACCTTGGGGCAATATCTGCGGCCGTCCTCCTCCCATGTGG
This sequence comes from Deltaproteobacteria bacterium, assembly GCA_017860575.1. GTDB lineage: Bacteria > Desulfobacterota > Binatia > HRBIN30 > HRBIN30 > JAGDMS01. The sequence continues at coordinate 1,791 of JAGDMS010000223.1, forward strand.
CTGTCGAGCGCTACCTCTCCCCCGCGGAGTTTTCGGAGCTGCGTGACGAAGCCCTTGCCTTCGGCTTCCGCCACGTCGAATCCGGCCCCTTGGTGCGGAGCTCGTACCACGCCTGGCAACACGTCGCCTGACTGACCTGATCGCACCGCCTGATCAGCAGGTTTTGCCCGTGGTTTTGCGCCCATCTCGGTGGACACGCACGCCATTTTCTGCGATTGTGAAGCGCAACTCGTAGTGCGGTCTTCAAGGGAAAAGGGGGAGGCACGACTCATGATCAGACTCTATGACTACCCGGATTGCCCCTTCTGTCAGAAAGTGCGCGTGGTACTGGCAGAGAAAGACCTCGAATTTGAGCGTGTTCACGTAGACTTACACAAACAAGAGCAGAGATCACCTGAGTTTCTCAAATTGAATCCGTACGGTCGTGTTCCGGTGCTCATTGACGAAGACATCGTGATCTACGATTCGACGATCATCGACGAGTACCTCGACGAAGAGTACCCGAACCCGCCTTTGATGCCCGAAGATTCCGCAGGCCGTGCCAGAGTGCGTCTGCTCGAAGATTTCGCCGACAACTCCTTTACCCCGCAAGCGGGGATGATCATGGCGGAACTTCACAAGCCTGAGGCCGACCGCGATGCGGACAGAATCCGCAAATTGCAAGGGGAGGTTTCGCGCATTCTTCTTCGCCTGGAAGCTGGACTCGACGGCAAGGAATACCTGGCCGGCGACTTCTCTCTGGCCGATGTGGCGTTCGCTCCGCGGATTGTACTCCTGAGCCAGTTGGGCATCGAACTCGACGCGCGCTTGCAGAACGTCGCCGGCTGGATTACCCGCCTGCGCGAACGCCCCAGCATCAAGCTGCTCCCCCACTAGACACGTCGCACCGGCCGGCGGACTCCCGGGACCGCGGTCGTTCGCGCCACGAAAACCACACCGGCATGCCCGCTGACGCCATCACGCCGCTCGCACTGTCCGGGGGTCTTTTCGTGCCCTCGCCCCTTGAGCGCGCCTGCGCACTGGGGGAAAATAGACCCCACGAACATAGACCCCAGTTGACAGGCGGACCATGTTCCGCCATATTTCACCAATAATCAGGAATGATTCCTGATAAGGAAAACGCAAAGGAGGACGATTATGGCTAAGAGTCTGAAGGGCACCAAAACGCACGACAACCTGAAGAGCGCGTTCGCTGGCGAATCGCAGGCGAACCGGCGCTACCTGTACTTCGCACGCCGCGCCGACATTGAGGGCTACCCGGACATCGGCGGGTTGTTCCGCGACACTTCGGAAGCGGAGACCGGTCACGCCTTTGGCCACCTCGACTTCTTGAAGGAGGTGGGCGACCCGTGCACCGGCGTCGTCATCGGCAGCACAGAGAACAACTTGAAGTCCGCGGTGGAAGGCGAAACGTACGAGTACACCGAAATGTACCCTGGCTTTGCCAAGACCGCACGGAGCGAGGGCTTCGAGGAAGTCGCCGAGTGGTTTGAGACCCTGGCGCGGGCAGAAAAGTCGCACGCAGGTCGCTTCACCAAAGGCCTTGAAGGGCTCGCGAAGCTCTAGGTGGCAGGTGCCGTTTGTCAGCGGCGTGTCCCGTGTCAGTGACCGGACACCCGCAGTGGAGGAACGGCGCACCGGAACAGCGTCCGTGGGGGTGGCGGCATGTGCCGACCCCCACGGTCCGCTTGGCGTGCAATTTTGATCTCGATTCGCCGGGATTCTGAGATGCGGCGGCAGCATGCGGTTTCGGCGATCATGACCGATTGCCGGCAGGCAGCGTCACAGATCGCCGGCCACGAGGAATACCAGCCGCTTCATCCCGGGCAGGCTGTGTGTGACGCCTACGGTCTGGAGGCAGAGCAATGCAGCAGGTGACACTCGACGAAATCCTTGGGCTGGAGCATTACGAACAGGTGCGCGACGAGCTTCGGCGTCGCATCATCGCCCTGAAGCGGGACCGGCGGGTTGCGGTGGGCGATCGGGTGACGTTCGTGTTTGAGAACCACGACACCATGTTGTTTCAGATCCAGGAAATGGTGCGCGCGGAGCACATCACCGACCTCGACAAAATCCGGGACGAGATCGCCGTGTTCAACGCCCTCGTCCCCAGCGGGCACGAACTGAGCACCACCATGCTGATCGAGATCACCGATTCCGATCGGATCAGGGAGGACCTGATCCAATTCATGGGCATCGACGAGACGGTCCGCCTTGAGATCGGGGACCCGGCGCACGGTGGGTTCAGTATACCGGGGCAATTTGAAGCCGGCCGTAGCAAGGAGGACAAGCTGAGCGCGGTCCAGTATGTCCGCTTTCCCTTAGCAAGCGCCGCCCGGAAGGCCTTCGTCGACAGGCGGCAACCGGCCCGACTAATCATCGACCATCCGCACTACCAACACGCGGCACCAATCCAAGGCGCCGTGCGGGATTCGTTGGCGCAGGATCTGGAGGTGACGTGAAAACGCGCCGCACGCGCCAACTCGCGACCATCCACGAAATCGTCGCCACCGCGCACGATCATCCCACTGCGGAACAGGTCTGCGACCGGGCACGCCGGCGTGTGCCGCGCATCAGCCTGGGCACGGTCTATCGCAACCTGCAAAAGCTGGAAGAGCAGCAGCAGGTGCGGGTGGTGCATCTGCACGATCGACCGACCCGCTATGACGGCATGCTGCAGGAGCATGACCATTTCCTCTGCGAGCGCTGTGGCATGGTGGCCGATCTGGCGCAGTCGAGGGAGGCCCGACCCAATTGGTCCAGGTTGTACCGGGCGGGCTACCGCGTGCGCGCGCAGGCGCTCACCTTCTATGGCCTGTGTCCGCAGTGCCGCCGCAGTGAGGAGCGCCCCAGTCGCGCTGGTCGTGATTCGGCACACCAGCAGGACTGAGGGGACCGCTGCCATGGACATGTCGCGCAGGACCGGACCCCTGCCGCGGCTGATGCTCATCAGCGTTCTGTTGAGCCTGTGCGGCTGCACGCCGCCACCGCGCGTACTGCTCCCGAACGGGCAGACCGCGAGCCAGGCCTCGCTGAGCAGCATGTTGGCGGCACATCCACTCCCCGCAGAGCAGAACATCAGCGCGCTGCCGTTGGGCCGCACGGACGCCCTCAGTTTTCATCTCATCCAAGTCCGCGACCGCGAGCAGCCGCACCTGCACGCGGCGCACGATCTGTCGGTCACCGTCCTCCGGGGCACCGGACGCCTGTACGTCGCCGGGGAACCGCACGAGATGCGCCCCGGCGATGTCGCCGTCGTCCCGCGTGGAACGCCACATTACTTCGTGAACACGGCATCCGAACCCGCGGTGGCGTTTGCCACGTTTGCCCCTCCGTACGACGGGAGCGATCAGGTCCCGGCGCACTAGCGCCCCGTCCGGAGACACGCGTAGACGTCGGCCCTGGACGAACCGCCGCGCTAGTTTCGCCCTACCAGCAACACTGCTAGACTCCTGCTGTGGCCCAACATGCGACGGCGGAGGGAACGGCCGCGTACGCGCGCCGATTCGACGGTCAGCTCGCGCCCGCGCACTTTCGCGCGGCGTGCGGTTGGAGCGTTTCCTCCATCGGCCTAGGCACCTACCTCGGCGATGCGGACAGCCGGACAGACGAGCAGTACCGTAACGCAACCCGTGTGGCGGTCGAACGGGGCTGCAATCTCATCGATGGCGCAATCAACTATCGCTTCCAGCGCAGCGAACGGTCAATCGGAGAAGCGCTCGCCGCCTTGACGCGCGCGCAGAGCATCCGGCGGGAAGAGGTGGTGGTTAGCACCAAGGGTGGCTACCTCCCCTTCGATGCCGCACCGCCACGGGATCCGAGTCAGTGGTTTTACGACACTTTCGTCGTCACCGGCGTGGCAACTGTCGACGACATGGTTGCCGGTTGTCATTGTATGACCCCCGCCTACCTGCGGCATCAGCTCGCCACCAGTTTGCGGAACCTACGGTTACGGTGCGTGGACATTTACTATCTTCATAATCCCGAAACGCAGTTGGGCGCCGTCTCTCGCGAGGTATTCCTGGAACGGCTGGGCGTTGCGTTTGCGCAACTCGAGGAGGCTGCGGCCGCCGGGCAGATTCAACGGTACGGCGTGGCCACGTGGAACGGATTGCGTCAGCCGGAGGCGGCGCGCGACCACCTCTCACTGGCCGAGATGGTCCGCATCGCCGAGCAAGTCGGTGGGCGACAACATCACTTTCGGGTGGTGCAGGTGCCGTTCAATCTCGCCATGCCGGAAGCACTGACGCGACAGAATCAGCGCGTCGACGGCACGCTGCTGCCGCTGCTGTCGGCAGCCGCCCAATTGGGCATCACGGTCATCGCCAGCGCATCCCTCCTGCAAGGGCGGCTGAGCGGCGGGCTCCCGGCCGCGTTGTCGTCCGTCTTCGCCAACCTCGAAAGCGACGCGCAGCGGGCGCTCCAGTTTGTGCGATCTGCCCCCGGCGTTACCACTGCACTGGTGGGCATGAAGCAACTGGCACACGTCGAAGAGAACCTCACGCTGGCACGGCTGTCACCCGCCAGTCCAACGCAATTCATGCAGCTTTTCAGGCACAGCGACCCCCCCCAATAGGAGACCCCCACATGGCTGTTCAACAAATCACCCCCGGGCAGGCATACCGGCTGCTCGGGAGCGGCCACCGATACATCGACGTCCGCACCGAGGCCGAATTCGTCGCCGGCCATCCTCTCGGTGCCGTGAACATTCCGCTTGCCCTGCTCGACCCGCACACTCGGCGGATGACATTCAATCCCGACTTCCTGCGCGTCGTCGAGGTCCACTTTGCGAAAACAGCCCCGATTATCGTCGGCTGTCAATCGGGGGGACGCTCCCAACAGGCGGCGGAACTGCTGCAGCAAGCCGGGTATACTACCCTCGCCAACATGCAAGGCGGATTCGGTGGAGCACGCGATGCGGCGGGACGGGAGGTGGCCGCCGGCTGGGCTCAGAGCGGCCTGCCCCTGTGCACCGAATGCGGCGCGCAGGACGCGTACGCGACCCTGCGCCGCGCGCTCAGCTGAGACGATCACGATCATGGCCATCCGCATCACGCGTGTGTACACGCGTACCGGCGACAAGGGCGAGACCGGGCTCGTGGGGGGCAAGCGTGTCCCGAAAGACAGCTTGCGTATCGACGCGTACGGAACGGTGGACGAATTGAACGCCGCCGTCGGCCTGGCCCGTGCGTTCAATCAGGACGCTCCAGCCGCGGCCGCGCGCGACCGTCTCGAAGCCATCCTCAAACGGATCCAGAACGAGCTTTTCGACCTCGGCAGTGAACTGGCGACCCCCCCGGATGCCTTCTACGAAGGCATGTTTCGCGTGGGAGACGACGAAGTCGCCGCCCTCGAGCGTTTAATGGACGAATGCGAACAGGATCTCGAACCGCTCAGTTCCTTCGTGCTGCCGGGCGGTGGCCGCGTAAGCGCATTCCTGCACCAGTGCCGCACCGTATGTCGGCGCGCGGAGCGTATTGTGCTGCGACTGCAACGCGACGACGACGCGATCGGTTCCGGCCCGCTGCGCTACCTCAACCGCCTGAGTGATCTCTTTTTTGTGCTCTCGCGCTGGATAGGGAAGCAGAACGGCGAACGAGAGTTCCTTTGGGAAAGGGGACTGCGCTCGCACGAGCGCCGAGCGAAGCCGAAAAGGTGAGGACATGACGCAACTGTATCTCAAACAACTTCAACTCGGTCCCATGGAAAACTTCGTCTACCTCGTGGCCGACCCGGTCAGCCGTGAGGCGGTCGTGATCGACGCCGCCTGGGAGATCGATCGCCTCGTGGAGATTGTCGAACAGGATGATCTGCGGCTCAAGGCAGCACTGGTGACGCATTTTCATCCCGATCATCTGGGTGGCAATCTCATGAATCACCACATTCCCGGCGCCGCCGAACTGCTGGAGCGGAACCTGCCGATCAAGGTGTACGTCCACAAGTCCGAAGCCGACTTCGTCAGTCGCATCGCCGGTCTCTCAGCATCCGACCTGGTCCGCACCGATGGCACGGACGAAATTGAACTCGGCAAGCTGCGGATGCGCTTCCTGCATACCCCTGGGCACAGCCCCGGCTCGCAGTGCTTCCTCATCGATAACCGTTTGATCTCCGGCGACACGCTCTTCATCGGCTCATGTGGGCGCGTCGATCTTCCTGGTAGCGACCCGGCGCAGTTGTACGACAGCCTGGTCAATAAGCTGAAACAGCTGCCGGATGAGACCGTGTTGTACCCGGGTCACAATTACGCCAATCGCCCTACGTCGACCATTGGCGACGAACGGCGCCATAATGTGTACATGCAATTCAAGCGGCTCGAAGACTTCCTCGGCACCATGGGCTACTGAACGGTTCGGGCATCGGGCGCCTCAGAGGGCGTCCCAGTTACAATTGGCGTCAAGGGAAGATTCGTCTTCAACGGCAAGGAATACGGCAGCCGGCGAACAGCCGGAACCACTCAGGCCCGGCCACCGCCGCAGCGTATCGCCACCCTGATACCGGAAAATTCCGCTTGACCGGGTACCCTTGCTGCTTTACCCTACGTAGCCGTGGTGCGCGGAGGACCTGCGATGACGCGAACACGGGGAGTGGGT
>JAGDMS010000488.1 GCA_017860575.1 Deltaproteobacteria bacterium
ACGCGGAGGCCTCCTACCGTCACATTCTCGACCGCGAACCCAACAATGCCGACGTGCTACGCAGCCTGGGCAACGTGGCCTTCGATCAAGAAAAGTCCGATGTCGCTATCGACTTTTACCGGCGCTATCTCAAGGCCAAGCCCGACGACGCGGACGTGGCCACCGATCTGGGCACGATGTATCTCGCCGCCGGGAAGCCGGAGCAGGCGATCGAGCAGTACCAGGCGGTGCTGCAGCGCAACCCGTCCTTCTTCCAGGCGCAATTCAATCTGGCGATCGCGTACAACAAAAACGGCCAGCGCGACAAGGTAATCGAAGCGTTGGAGAAGGCCCGCGAACTCGCCAAGGACGACCAGACCCGCGCCCAGGTGGAGCAGGCGCTCGCCCATCTCAAGGAAGCGCCCTCTGCCCCGGCCGCTGGCGCTCAGGCCCCGGCGATGGGATCCGCCGCACAGCCCACACCGGCCGCTGCACCGGTTGCGGCCACGTTCCAGGCGGGCATGGAAGCGTCGTTGCGTCAGCACCCGATCATCGGCCCCAAAATCGAACGCATCGAGTGGGCCGGGGCGGAAGACGCCAAGGTATATCTGCGCGACTTTCCCATGGATCAAATGCCCGAAGATATGACCGGGATGTTCGTGGATCGCATGAAGGCGCGCGTGCAGGAACAGAAAGCGGCGCACCAGGTGACGGCAACCGCACGCGTGGAACTCATCGATAGTGCCAGCGGCAAGGTGATGACCACCATCACCGACTGACCGCACGCCCACCCGAAATGCCCATGAGCGCACCGCTGCGGTTCGGTCTTCGCCTGCCACAAGACGGCACGGACTTCGGCGAGCTACGGGAGATCGCCCAGACGGCGGAGTGTCTGGGCTTTCACTCGTTGTGGTTGTTCGATCACTTCTATCACTTCCCCTCCTACAACACTGTCAGCGTTCTCGAGCCCTGGACCCTCATGAGCGTGGTCGCCGGCGCGACATCCGCCATCCGCATCGGCACCCTGGTGTTCTGCAATACGTATCGGCCGCCAGCGCTGCTGGCCAAGATGGCCGCCACCCTCGATGTGTTGAGCGGGGGGCGACTGGAATTCGGCTACGGGGCCGGCTGGCACCAGGAGGAGTTCGTTGGCTACGGGTACGATTTCCCCAGCGCCGCGACGCGGATTCGCCAAATGGAGGAAGGGCTCACGGTCATCAAGAGCCTGTGGAGCGAGCCGCGCGCGTCGTGGGCGGGGAAGTACTACCGCCTCTCCGACGCGATCTGTGAACCCAAGCCCGTGCAGCGGCCGCACCCGCCCATCACCATCGGCGGCGCCGGCGAGAAACTGCTGCTGCGCGCGGTCGCGCGACATGCGGACATCTGGAATTTCTTGCCCGTTCCGCTTGCGGACTACGAGCACTCCGCCGCGGTGCTCGACCAGCACTGCCGTGACATCGGCCGCGATCCGCAAACCGTCGAGCGGTCGTTACTGACCCCCACGGTGACGGCAGACCGGGAACGGAATGTCCGCGATCAGCTCGACGCAGCAACCGCGCGGGGGTATTTCTGGGCGCAATCCGGCAATTTCGTGCAAGGCACGCCGGACATCGTCGTCTCCCGCTACCGCGATTACATCCGCCGCGGAGTGTCGTTCTTCATCGTTCAACTACCCGACGTGCGCAACCTCAAGCAGATCGAATTCGTCGCGAAGAACATTATCGCCGAACTCGTCTGATCGCGGGCGTGCACCTTCATCTGCAGGGCCGCTGCGGACGGCCGACTCCGCGAATGACCAAGCGCTCGAGGCGGTCGACCATCGGAACCTCCAAGTGCGTGCCACTCACCTCATTGATCTGTCGGGTCGCCGACGGACTGGTAACGTTGATTTCGGTCAAATACCCATCGATCACATCGATACCGGCAAGCCAGATGTGGTGCTGCAGGAGAAACGGCCGCACCGCGGCGATGATCTCCCGCTCGCGCGCACTCAGCGTCGTGGCTTCGACCCGGGCACCCTGATGGATGTTCGCCAGATGGTTCGCGCTCTGCGGCACGCGGTTCACGGCACCCAGCGGCTCTCCCTCCAGCACCAGGATGCGCTTGTCCCCCACCACGACTCCGGGGAGGAAGCGCTGGGCCATCACGTGGCGGCCGCCATACACCGCCACGTAGGCCGCAACTCGCTGCGGTTCCGACTGGTCGATCAGTTCCACACCGCGCCCACTGCACTCAGTCAGCGGCTTCAGGACGATACGGCCGTGCGCGGCCAGGAACGCCTGGAGCCGCGCCGGTTGGTTACTGACCAACGTGGGGGCTGCGAACTGTGGAAACTGCAGCGGCGCTAGCTTTTCGTTCACCAGGCGGAGGCTCACGGGATCGTTCACCACGGGCACCACTTCCGCCGCACGCTCGAGCATGAAGGTGGCGAAGAGGTAGTCCGCGTCGACCGGCGGGTCTTTGCGCATCAACACCAGGTCGAAATCGGTGAAGGCATGATCGCCCGCGCTGGCGAGGTGATAGTAAGGCCTGCGCCGCAGGTCGATCGCAATACCCTGGGCTCGCACTCCGGCGCCGCGTTCGTCGAGGTAGAGATCGGCAACCGTCGCCACCGACGCCTGGTGCCCGCGTCGCGCCATCTCCTCGATCAGCAGCAACGAGGTGTCCGTGCTCAGGTTGAGTGTATCCAGCGGATCGATGACGAACAGGAAGTGCATATGAAGAACAATGTCCCGATGCCCTGCCGGGTGCGCTAACCCAGCGCGCGGGACTCGCTCTTCGGCTTCTCCTCATCACCCACGCCCAGCACTCTCGCAAAGGCAAGCTTCAAGAAGCGGCGCTGGCGCGCCACAGCGGTTGGGGTGAACGGATCCGCCTGCATCGCCATCTCCACCAGAGCGGTGTTTGCGAAATAGCCAACGATCAGGTGATAGAAGCCGACGACGATGTAACCGAGATCCTCCGCCGTCCACGGCCCACCGGTCTCCAGCAACCAATTCATGCTCCGCGCCGACAACGGGATCAGGAGCTTGGGGATGGCGGTGCGCAGATACCGGCTGTCATCGAGCCCGCGCTGGATGAGCCGGGGAAGGTTTGGATGCTCAGCAAGGTAGTCGAGCAGTCGATCGACGGC
>JAGDMS010000005.1 GCA_017860575.1 Deltaproteobacteria bacterium
TCAAATCGAGCGGCGAGCCGGCCTATCGCTTACCTGACATCGCCTACCACCGCGAGAAGCTACGCCGCGGCTTCGACCTGCTCATCGACGTGTTGGGCGCGGATCACATCGCGGAAAATCACGAGGTCCGTACCACGCTGAAGGCCCTTGGCTTCGATGCGGACAAGATCAAGCCGATCATCTATCAGTTCGTTACCCTCACCCGCGGTGGTATCCAGGTGAAGATGTCCACCCGGCGCGCCGAGTACGTCACCGTTGACGAACTCCTCGACGACGTCGGCTGTGATGTGGTGCGCGTCTTCTTCCTCACCCGTAAAGCCGACAGTCATCTGGAATTCGATCTTGACCTGGCAAAGAAGCAATCGGCGGACAACCCCGTATTCTACATTCAGTACGCGCACGCCCGCGTCTCGAGCCTATTCGAGCAAGCGGCAAAGCACGGCACCGATGCCGCAAGCGCGACCGCCTCGCATCTGGAAACACTCACCGCGCCGGAAGAGGTCGCGGTGGTGAAGCTCCTGGCACAGTTCACCGATGTCGTCGAGGATGCCACACGGGCGCTGGAGCCGCACCGCGTGGTATTCTATCTGATTGACTTGGCCAGCGAGTTCCACCGCTTTTACAATCGGCATCGCGTGCTCACCGAAGATCCAGAGCGCACGGCAGCGCGGCTGTACCTGGCACGCGCAACGCAAATCGTGATTCGGAAGGGATTGGGCCTGTTGGGGGTGGAAGCCCCGGACAAAATGTGAGGCGCGGTCATGATGCGACGCATGGGATCGGCGGGTCTGGGGTTCGGGCAGCTGTTCGCCCTCATCTTTGGATTTCTGATCACTTCGGCACTGATCTTTCTCTTCGGCATCTGGATTGGCCGGGCCTGGATGGAAAGCCGTCTGGTTCAGGAGGAACGCATCGTCCGGCTGCCGGTCCCAACGCCGGTGGGAGCAATGGAAGAAGAGCGCAGCGAAGAAGCCGATCTGTCCTTCTACCGCGAGTTGAAAGAGAAAGCGTATCAACGGCTCCAGGACGCGCCGACCCCGATTCCGGCGACGCCGGCTCGCGCCGCCCAGCAAGCGAGCGCTCCGCCCGCGGCGCCGACAATTACACGTCACCCGATCACCGAGAAGCCCAAGAGTCCCGCGACGGTCGCCCCTCCCGTGGCAACGAAGCGAAAGGAAACCCCGACACCGGCATCGGCGAAGCGAACGGAACCGACGCCACCCGCGAAAGAGTGGGCTGACGCGGGCTGGACGGTCCAGGTCAATGCCACCACCAACGTCCAACAGGCGACCGAACTCGCCCGCAGCCTGCGCGCCAAGGGTTACGAGGCCTACACGGTGCAAGCACCGCTGCACGGGCAGACATGGTACCGGGTCCGCGTCGGGCGATTTCCGACCAAGGAGCAGGCCCAGGAACTCGAAACACAACTCAAGACCAAAGAACACTTGGACAGTGCCTACGTGACCCCGCAATAATGTACACGCCTGACTTCGACCAATTCTGCGCGCTGGCACGGCAGGGGAATTTGATCCCAGTCTACCGGGAGATCCTCGCCGACTTGGAAACGCCGGTATCCGCGTTTCTCAAGATCGATGACGGCGGCGATGCCTTTCTCCTGGAAAGCGTCGAGGAAGCGGAGAAATGGGGACGGTACAGTTTCCTCGGGGTGGCGCCCGAGCTCGTCTTTTGCAGCAAAGGACGTCGCGTCTGGATCGGGCCGCCCGGCGCCACCGTGCCGGCAGCGGAGGTGGATGATCCCCTCGTGGCCGTGAAAGAGCTGCTCGGCCGCTATCGACCCGTCACGGTCAAGGGTGTCCCCCCGTTCTCCGGGGGCCTCGTGGGATACGTCGGATACGACTCGGTCCGATTCTTCGAGCGCCTCCCCGAGCGGACGGTGGACGACCTCGACCTCCCGGATTTGTACCTCATGCTGGTCGATACGCTCCTGCTCTTCGACAACACGGCCCAGAAGATCAAAGTGGTCGGTCACGTGTTCACCGATGACAGCACCGACTTGCGCGCCGCCTATGATGCGACCTGCGCCAAGATCGATACGCTGATTGGCCGCCTGGGTCGCCCGGCCAAGGTGCCCACCCGCCTGCGCACGCCGGACGGCCCACCGCCGATGACCTCCAACATCCGCCCCGAGCAATACCAGGCGATGGTGCGGCACGCCAAAGAGTACATCGTTGCCGGGGACATCATCCAGGTAGTCCTAGCGCAACGGTTTCAGAGCCCGTTGCGCGCGCACCCCTTCAACATTTACCGCTGCCTGCGCACCGTGAATCCGTCGCCGTACATGTTTTATCTCCGCCTGGGCCCACAGACGCTGATCGGCTCATCTCCGGAGGTGATGGTCCGGCTGGAAGGACGTGAACTCACGGTCCGCCCCATCGCCGGTACCCGACCGCGTGGCACCGAGGAGCGGCGCGACAGCGAACTCGAGCAGGAACTGACTTCGGACCCGAAAGAGATCGCCGAGCACATCATGCTGGTCGACCTCGGCCGCAACGACGTCGGGCGCGTCGCCGCCATCGGCAGCGTCGCGGTCACCGAACGCATGATCGTCGAGCGCTACTCCCACGTCATGCACCTCGTGTCCAATGTGCGCGGAGAATTAGCCGAGGGCAACGACTGCTTCGACGCCTTCCGTGCCACGTTTCCCGCCGGCACGTTGACTGGCGCGCCGAAAATCCGTGCCATGGAGATCATTGAGGAACTGGAGCCGACGCGGCGGGGGATCTACGGCGGCGCGGTTGGCTACTTTTCCTTTTCCGGCAACATGGACACCTGCATCACCATCCGTACCATTCTGGTGAAGGATGACACGCTGTACATCCAAGCCGGCGCGGGGATTGTCGCCGACTCAGATCCGGAACGAGAACACGCGGAATGCGTCAACAAGAGCCGCGCGATGATCCAGGCGGTGCGCCTGGCGGAGGAGATGTGATCGTGACCTGCGTGCGTGCATGCTGCTCGGACGAGAGCAGGCACACGCGACCGGTCCCCGAGCACGACTCACGAGAACGAGCCACATCGTTATGTTACTGATGATCGACAATTACGATTCGTTCACCTACAACCTGGTTCAGTACCTGGGCGAGTTGGGTGCGGACGTACGTGTCTTTCGCAACGACGCCATCACCCTCAATCAGATTGCAGCGTTGCATCCCGACCAGATCGTCATTTCGCCGGGGCCGTGCACCCCGTTGCAGGCCGGCATTTCGGTCGACACGATCCGTCGCTTCGCCGGCCACATCCCCATCCTCGGCGTCTGCCTGGGCCACCAGAGTATCGGCGCGGCGTTCGGTGGCAAGATCGTCCGGGCCGCACGCTTGATGCACGGGAAGACGTCTTCCATTCATCACGACGGGCGCACCATCTTTCGCGGCCTCAGTCAGCCGTTCGAGGCAACGCGATATCATTCGCTCGTCATCGAGCGCTCGACGCTGCCGGCGTGTCTCGAACTCAGCGCCTGGACGCCTGACGAGGAGATCATGGGTGTGCGGCATCGCCAGCATTTGGTCGAAGGCATCCAGTTCCATCCCGAATCCATCCTCACCATCGAAGGCAAGCGCCTGCTGAAGAACTTCCTCGATCTGACGCGGGGCACTCCCAGGTAAGACGGTGGACATCCGCGCGGCAATAGCGAGAACCGTCGCCCAGCAATCGCTCAGCGAGGCGGAGATGGAGGCGGTCATGCGTCAACTGATGGCGGGGGACGCGACACCGGCACAGATCGGCGCGCTGCTGGTCGCCTTGCGCATGAAGGGCGAGACCGTCGCTGAAATCACGGGAGCGGTGCGTGCCATGCGGGCATTGGCGGCGCCGCTGCGGCTGCGCTCCGGTTCCGTGGTCGACACCTGCGGAACTGGCGGGGATCTGCGCGGCACCTTCAACATCTCGACCACCGCCGCACTGATCGCGGCCGGCGCGGGGCTCACCGTCGCCAAACACGGCAATCGGGCAGTCTCGGGCACCGTCGGTGGTGCGGATGTGCTGGAATCGTTGGGCGTGAAGATCGATTTGCCGCCGGACGACGTCGCGCGCTGCATCGACGAGGTGGGGATTGGCTTCCTGTTCGCCCCGGTATTCCATCCGGCCATGCGTCACGCCGCCGCACCGCGTCGCGAACTCGGGTTGCGTACCATCTTCAACCTGCTGGGACCGCTCTCGAACCCCGCCGGCGCACGCCACCAGGTCGTCGGCGTCTTCGCGGCCGAGTGGACCGAACCGCTGGCACAGGCGTTGGGCCGCCTTGGCAGCGTGCACGCTCTGGTCGTCCATGGAGACGACGGGCTGGACGAACTCTCGCTGGCGGCTCCGTCGCACATTGCCGAGTGGAAGGACGGCGGCGTCCGCAGCTTCCGGATCACACCCGAACAATTCGGCTTCCAGCGCTGCTGCGATAGCGACCTCAGTGGGGGCGACCGCGACAGCGCCGCCGGCATTGTCCGTAGCATCGTGGAGGGTGTGCCGGGCCCGCGCACCGACATCGCGGTCCTGAACGCCGCTGCGGCCATCTATGTCGGTGGTGTCGCACCGTCCATCGCGGCGGGGATCGATCTGGCGCGGGATGCCGTCGCCAGCGGGCGTGCGCGCCGGAAACTGGCACAGATGATCGAGTTCACCAATCGATGATCCTCGACGACATTGTCCGCGACAAACGCGCTGATTTGAACCGCGCCAAGGCGACCGTTTCAGTTGCCGAACTCGAGCGCCGACCGCTGTTCCATGCGGCACGCCGCGACTTGCGGGAAGCCCTCGCGCAGCACCGCCGTGCGATCATCGCCGAGGTGAAGAAAGCATCCCCGTCGAAGGGGGTGATCCGTGCGGACTTTGACCCCGTCGGGATTGCCATCAGTTACGCGGCTCACGGTGCGGCCGCGATCTCCGTCCTGACTGAAGAACGCTATTTTCAGGGGCATCTCGACTATCTCGCCGCGATCCGCGCTGCCGTGACGCTGCCCCTGCTGCGCAAAGACTTTCTGTTCGACGGCTACCAACTCGTCGAAGCGCGTGCCTTTGGTGCGGATGCGGTGCTCCTGATCGTGGCGATTTTGCCGGATGCGCTACTGCGCGAACTGTTGGCGGTGGCGAACCGATTGCAGCTGAGCGCGCTGGTCGAGGTACACGACCGGGGCGAGTTGGAACGGGCCATTGCGTGCGGGGCGCGCTTGCTGGGCATCAACAACCGCGATTTGCGGACCTTCCGTACAAGCCTGGCCGTCAGCGAAGCGCTCGCGCCCTGCGTTCCCGCTGACATGGTGGTGGTCGCCGAGAGCGGCATTGAACACGGTGCGGACATCGAGCGTCTCGAACGTGCCGGCGTGCGGGCCTTTCTGATCGGCGAGACCTGCATGCGCGCCGTCGATCCCGGCACCAAACTTTCGGAATTGCTGGCGGGTCGGGGCTGACCGTGTTGGGACCGGTGCGCGTAAAGGTCTGCGGCATCACCACGCTGGACGACGCCCGTGCGGCGCTCGATGCCGGAGCCGCGGCGCTGGGCTTCAACTTCTATTCACCCAGTCCGCGGTTTGTGCGGCCCGACGTGGCAGCCGGGATCATTGCGCAGCTGCCGCGCACGACCTGCAGCGTCGGCGTGTTCGTGGACGCTTCACGACCGGAAGTCTCGCGGATCGCCGAGCAAACAGGACTCACCACGCTCCAGTTCCACGGCAACGAAGCCCCCGACTTCTGCACGGCGTGGCCGCAGAAAGTCATCAAGGGGCTCCGCGTACGCGATCGGTATGCCGCGGCCGAGGCGCTGCGCTACTCGGTTGATTTCATCCTCGTCGATGCGTATGTCGAGGGCCAGTTCGGCGGCACGGGGAAGCGTATCGGTGTCGAACTGCTGGAAGGTTTCGACCGCGAACGGTTGATCCTCGCGGGCGGATTGTCCCCGGACAATGTCGCCGAGGCCGTCCGCACCGTACGGCCGTTCGCGGTTGATGTCGCAAGCGGGATCGAACGGGCGCCGGGCAAGAAGGACTGGGAGCTGATGAGGAGGTTTATCGTTCATGCACACGCTGCCTGATCGTCGGGGGCATTTCGGCATCTTCGGCGGCCGTTACGTCGCCGAGACGTTGATGCCGGCGTTGCTCGAGCTCGAGGCTGCCTATCGTCGCTTTCGCCGCGACACCGCGATCCGTCGCGAGCTGGCCACCCAACTCGCCCAGTACGTCGGCAGGGAAACCCCGCTGTACCGCGCCGCCAATTTGAGCGCGCAGTTGGGCGGCGCGCAAATCTATCTCAAGCGTGAGGACCTTTGTCATACCGGCTCACACAAACTCAACAATGCACTCGGCCAGGCGCTACTCGCGCAGCGGATGGGCAAGCGTCGCGTCATCGCGGAGACTGGCGCCGGCCAGCATGGGGTAGCGACGGCCACCGTGGCGGCACTTCTGGGGCTCGAGTGCGAAATCTTCATGGGCCGGGAAGATGTGCATCGGCAATCGCTCAACGTGTTTCGGATGAAGCTATTGGGTGCACAGGTGCGCAGCGTGTCGTCCGGGAGCGAAACGCTCAAGGATGCGATCAACGAAGCGTTGCGCGACTGGGTGACCAACGTGGAACACACGTACTACCTGGTCGGCTCCACCATGTCGGCGCATCCGTATCCCATGATCGTCCGCGACTTCCAGTCCGTGATCGGCCGCGAAGCACGCCGACAGATTCTGCGCCAGGCGGGGCGGCTGCCGGACTGCCTGATCGCCTGCGTCGGCGGCGGCAGCAACGCCATGGGGCTTTTCTACCCCTTCCTCAAGGATACGCAGGTGCGTCTGGTCGGCGTCGAGGCGGCTGGCGATGGCCTGGACACGGGCCGTCACTCGGCGTCGATCTCCGCCGGACAGGTTGGCGTACTTCACGGCAAGAAGACGTACCTGCTGCAAGATGAACTGGGCCAGGTTCGCAGCGCCCATTCGATCGCGCCCGGCCTGGATTACCCCGGTGTTGGACCGGAACACAGCTACTTGCACGACACCGGCCGGGCACAGTACGTTGCCGTCACGGATGCCGAGGCCGTGGAAGGACTACAGTTGCTGACGCGCACGGAAGGGATCATCCCAGCGCTCGAAAGCGCACACGCCGTCGCCTACGCGGCCAAATTGGCACCGCAGATGCGATCCGACCAAATGATCATCGTCAATCTCTCAGGACGCGGCGACAAGGACATGCCGAGCGTCGCCGCGCGCCTCGGAGTGACCCTGTAGACAGATGAATCGCATCGACCAGACTTTTCGCGCCTTGCGGCACCGGCAAGAGGCCGCGCTCATCCCGTTCTTGACGGCGGGAGATCCCGACTTGGAAACGACGCTGGAACTGATGCGTGCTGCGGTGGATAACGGGGCGGACCTGCTTGAAGTGGGGGTTCCCTTCTCGGATCCATCGGCTGACGGCCCGGTGCTGCAGCGATCGTTGGCGATCGGGCTGCAGGCCGGCGCCTCGCTCCCACGGGTGCTCGCGCTGATCAGCGATTTCCGGCGCGAATCGCAGTTGCCGGTGATCTTGTACGGGTATTACAACCCCATTTTCCATTACGGCGTCGAGCGGTTTGCCGTCGACGCCCAGAAGGCTGGGGTGGATGGTGTGTTGGTGGTCGATCTCCCGCCGGAGGAGGTGGGGGAGCTACTGCCACACCTGCGCCGGGTGGGCATCCATTTCATTTTCCTGCTGGCACCCACGAGCGGACCCGATCGCGTCCGTAAGGTCCTCCGCCACGCCAGTGGGTTCATTTACTACGTTTCCGTGACCGGGGTCACCGGGGTCCGGCCCATGCAACCAGAGTGCGTCCAACCGGCGATAGACACGTTGCGCCAAGCCACCAACCTTCCGATTGGTGTCGGATTTGGCATCTCGACACCGGAGCAAGCAGCCGCCGTCGCCCTATTCGCCGACGCCGCGGTCGTCGGCAGCGCCATTATGCGCCTCGTCGACAGCTCTCGGAGTGGAGGGAGCGTTGCCGAGGTCGGTGCCTTTATCCGACAGTTAAAGGACGCAGTGCAGGCCGTCCGTAACACCGCAACCGCGACTCAGGTCCATTCGGATTCTCATGGCCGCTAGCGCATACGCCGATGTGCTCGCCTCACTGTATCGTCTCGAGGCGGCACGCGGGATGGACTTCAAACTCGAGCGCGTAGCACTCGCGTTGAAGAGTCTGGGAGATCCACAACGCCGCTTCGCCGCAATCCATGTCGCCGGAACCAACGGCAAAGGATCCGTTGCCGCCATGTTGCACGCGATCTGTACCGCCGCGGGTTACCGAGTCGGCCTTTACACGTCGCCGCACCTGGTTAGCTTCACCGAACGCATTCGGGTGGGGACAGACACGATCTCCGAGGCGGAGGTGGTGGCGCTGGCGCACGACATCCGCAGCGCCGCCACCGTGCGTGGTATCGACCTCACCTTTTTTGAATTCGTCACGGTGATGGCGTTTCTTCACTTTGCCCGTTGCGGGATCGACCTGGCAATCGTCGAAGTCGGACTGGGTGGACGGTTGGACGCCACCAATGTAATCGACCCCGCCGTCGCCGTCATCACCTCCATCGGCCTGGACCACCAAGAATTCCTCGGCGAGACGCTGGCGTCGGTAGCATTCGAAAAGGCGGGTATAATCAAGCCCGGAACGCCGGTCGTCGTGGGCAACGTGCCGCCCGAAGGCGAGAGCGTGATCGAGGATATCGCCGCAGCGCGCTCCGCGCCGTTGTACCGATGGGGCCGGGATTTCAGCACCAGCCGTGGCATGACGTTTGGTTTCCACGGTATGGGACTCGAGCTGACCGATTTGCGAACGACTCTGCGCGGCAGCTTCCAAAACGAGAACGCCGCCACCGCGATTGCGGCAGTGTTACAGTTGCCACCCACCTTCCCTGTAGGCATCGACGCGATCCGCCTGGGGCTGGAGTCGGTACGCTGGCCGGGCCGCCTCGATGTGGTCGCCGCGAATCCACTCGTCGTCCTCGACGGCGCCCACAACCTCGATGGGATCAGGGCAATAGCCGCTGAACTCCCGGCTATCGTCTCGGGACGCCCCATACACCTGCTCTTTGGCGTCATGCGTGATAAACAGTGGGGGCCGATGGTCGACACAATCGCACCGCTGGTTTCCGATGTCACGGTCACGACCGTGTTGCCACCACGCGGAGAATCCGCTGCGGCACTGGCAGCGGCGTTCTCGAGACACTGTGCCGTCCGACTGATCGCAGACCCCCAGGCCGCGCTCGCAGAGTTGCTACATACCGTCCCCGATCGGGAAAGCATCGTGGTCACAGGGTCGTTGTTTCTCGTAGGCACGGTCTACCCCTACTTCTTGCAGCGGCACGGGAAGCGCACCTTGTTCAGCGGCGCAGGCGCAACACCGCTCCCCTAGACCGATCAAGCGCATGGGCGAGAGGCGTCTCCTAGCAGCGGCGTTGGCATTGAACGCCATTTTGAGCGCCGATGCACGTGCCCAGGGTCAGCCCCGCCCGCTTTTCGAACAACAGGAAATCGCGATTTCCGCGGACGAAATGCGCTACGAGCAGCGTACCAACACCATGGTGGCGCACGGCGATGTTGTCATTACGCGGGGCGAGACAGTCTTGCGCGCCGACGAGGTCCGGCTCAATCGTTCGACCAATGAAGCGGATGCCAACGGGAATGTCCGGTTGACCGACCCCGAAGGCACGATTGTCGCCGATGCCTTGCGTCTGAATCTCGACGAGGAAACCGGCCTCCTCCAACATGCGCACATCCAGTCGCGACGCATGCAGTATTCCCTTTCCGGCGCGCGCATGGAAAAGGGGCTCGGCCAGACGTACCACATCGAGGACGGCCAGTTCACTACCTGCCATTGCACGGAAGAACCGCCAAGCTGGAGCATCGCCGGACGTGATCTGGACGTCACGGTCGGGGGCTACGGCAAGCTAACCGGGGGAACGTTCAAGGTGCTGGATGTCCCAGTTCTGTATCTCCCGCGCGCCATATTCCCGGTGCAACAGGAACGCCAGAGCGGCCTTTTGATCCCGCGCTTCGGGGTCTCCAACCGGCGTGGCTTCCAGATGCTTCTACCGGCGTACTGGGCGATCAGCAAGAGCCAGGATGCCACGTTGGGCCTCGATGTGGAGACCAGCGCCCGGGCCGGCGTTGTTGGCGAGTACCGCTACGCGGTGAACCGCGAGACCAGCGGGTTGATCGACGCGTCGTACTTCAATGAATCCTTCCGGGGCGCCGGCCGCACAAGTGAATTCCAGGCAACCACCCCGGAGAACCGCTGGAGCGTGACAGCGGCGCACGTGCAGCCGCTTCTCGGTGCCAGCCACCTTTACGCCGATGTCTTCCTCGTCGGTGACGACTTGTTCTTGCGCGACATCAACACCTATGCCTTCGAACACTCCCACGAGGTGGCCTTACGGACCCTCCCATTCACTCAGACCCACCTGGCTGCGGTTCAACTTTGGGATCGCCTCGCGCTCAAGTCCGAAGGCACGTACTACCAAGACCTGACAGGTTTTGACTCCTTCGCACTGCAGCGGGCACCCGATATCGACCTCTGGGGACAGGCGCTCCTCGGACCCACCGTTCTCGGAGAACTCTCCGCAAGTGCGGTCGACTTTCAGCGTGCTCGCAGCGTCGACGGTTTTCGCGTGGATCTCGAACCCGCCGCCGTGGTGCCACTGCCATTGGGGCGTCTCGGTTTCGGTTCCGTCCGGGCGGCGGTCCGCGAGACCGCGTACCATTTGACCGACAACGTGCTCTCGGACACCGGCCAAGAGCTCCGCACCAATCAATCGCGCGAGTTGTTCCAACTGCAGGCTGATCTGGGGACCTCAGTCAGTCGAATCTATCCCGTACACTCCTTCGGCCTCGACAAAATCAAGCACTTGCTCGAGCCCGCCGTGGAGTACCTTTACGTTCCAGCCGTTTCGCAAAACGACCTCCCCTTCTTCGACGGCATCGACCGCATCAATCAGCGCAATCTCATCTCGTACGGCATCGTCAATCGTATCCTCGGAAGGTTCACCGGCCCGTCGACGAGCGACGCGGGCCCGGTAAATCCCCAATCACAGATACGAGAACTCGGCCGCCTCAGCATCAGGCAGAGCTTCGACATCAACCGTGAGATCAACCCGCTCCAACGTGGCAGGGCTGCGGACCACTTCTCAGACATCCAGATCGATGGCCGAGCCAATCCCAGCCGCGCGCTGTCCCTGCTCTTCCACATGGACTACGACGCCGGCACCACCAACGTCTCCGCAGCGAATGTTGGCCTCTTCCTAGAGGATCCCCGCCCGAGGCAGCGGACGGCCAAACTAGAGACCTTCAACGTCCGGAGCAGCATCGGGGTCGTGTACCGCTACCAGACACAGAACCAGCTGCAAGAGGTCGATCCTCGGATCCTCCTGCGCATGACCGACTGGGCCGCGTTCTTCTACTCCAGCCGCTACGACGTCGTCGCCAACCGATTTCTCGACAACTACTTCGCTCTCCGGCTGCTCTCAACCTGCGACTGCTGGTCCTTTGATATCGGGGTCACCAATAAGACCAACCCCCAGGAGGTTGAGGTCCGCGCACAGCTCACCCTCGTAGGAATCGGCTCGACCAGCTCAAGCCCACGCAGCCCGGCAACCCCTTGATGCCGGACGCTTGATCGGCCCCACAAGGGCCTCGCTGTAGACCCTTCCTCCCTGCGCCCCTTCAGTCGTCCAGTGGCATCCACCCGCCGCTGCTCACCACCCCCAATCGCGAGGCCATAGACCATCCCAATCCTGTCGCTCAAGCCGCGCTGTCGGACACAACCCCGAGCCTTCCCCTACCGGGACCCCATCAGCCATGAGAGAGAGTCGACCTCCTAGGCTCCGGAACACATGCGATCAACCGTAAGTGCCATGCGCCGCTCTGACTTAGTCTCCCTGCGTGCGTTCATGAATCTCGGGCCTCAACCGGCCACCAAGGATAAAAAAAGGGCAGGAGCGGAGCTCCTGCCCTTTCGTAGAACCAAACGATCGGAGCGGCTACTGACCGGGAACCACTCCTGGGTAAATGGTCAGCGTGTCGCCCACACCGGTGCCCGGAACGAAATACGTGTTGGCCGCGGAGGAGCACACGCCATTCGGACACAACGCCCCACCAGTGAAGAACGCCTCAGACACTGCAAGGACCCTCCTGTCTGAGGTCGCGCTGGCAACCGGCCGTATCCTCGTCTGACCAGTCATCGTGCCCTGAACATTTGCATTGAAGATTGAGTAGTAGTTGTTGCTCTGCACGTTGCCGGGGCGCGTATCGATATCGGACAGCTGCACTTCCTTGAAGCAGCTGAACGACGTCGACGTGGAGAACCGCTGTTCGAATTCATTGTATACCAGGAACTGCAGGGTCGCACTCCTTGGGGTCTGGGTCGCCAGATCTTCTGAGCACGGAACCACGGTCAGATCGGTAACCACATTGCCAACCGGAGCAGGGGCTCCTCCCCAGTGTGTGATCACCGGGGCATTGTCGAACATATGGTCGAGTATCACGACCTTCGGGCAGCCGTTGTATTGCGGCGTTGCCCCGCCGATGCTCAACACGGGGTTGCCGTTCGCATCCGTCGGAGCCGGGAAGTTTGCTGTCGCTTGCAACCCGATGCCGTTGTACTTACGGGCGTCGACAATGGAGGTGCTGGGGATGTGGCGCACAATCGTAGCCTCGCCCTTGAGGTCGCCCCCAAAGTTGTTCGCCGGGTCGAGGCCGGACGTCGGTGCACCGCTCACAGGATCCACCTGCACGCACTTGATTTCGCCGACCCAGGGATCGGTCTGCGAGTTGGCGACGTAGGACGTACCGTTCGAACCGGTACAGCCTGGCCCTTGCCCCCGCACTCCGCAGGGCAGGCCAGACAATCCCTCGCTGGCCCTCCACGAAATCGGCTGACGCTTGGTGAGTAGAAGGGGAAAGTCGTTCTCTACCACCTTGGGCGTGCAGGGCGTCAAGCAGCTTGCACCCGTTGCGCAACCGCCCTGTCCCTCCGGCCGGCCCTCGGCAGCAGCCTCGGCCGTACAAGCAACGCCGCTATTGCTGCAGCGCGAGGTCGTATCGATGATGAAGCAGTGTGCCGCCACCACCGAATTCGAGGTGTTCGTCAATTGCACTTCAGTGTCCGTTGGAACGCCGAACAACGTTCCGCTGGTGTCCACAACAATCTTGGGAAAAATCAGGACTGCCCCGGGCTTGTCAGAGGCGACGTCAGCCTGTACCACTCTGCCCGCGCCCGCAAGCACCAGCAGCCCGACGGCTCCAAGGAGCATCGCCCGCCGCAAATTCCCCGTCATCGTGCTCATCACGTTCTCTCCTTTCCTCACCGCCAACAGGTCGCTCACTCTGGCCTCAGAACGGCAATGGTATGATCAGGTGATCGGCCTTGCCGGTACGTGGATCGCCGTTGCCGTTTGTGGCTGCGTCGAAGCGGTTGCCTTCAGTCTGCAGGTTGAATGCCGCCGCCCCGGCACCAGCGCGGAACTCTTCCGCGAGCCCGACAACGGCACCGTTGCCGTCCGCCGGAGTGATTCTGGTGTAGGCACTGGCCGTTCCAAGCGCACTGTAGGTGAAGGGGTTATTCGGCCCCAGCACGCCGATCTGGCCAAGTGTCGTGTTCAGATAGCAGTTGACGGTCGTGCTCGTGCTGAGGTGCTGCTCAAATTCGTTGTAGATCGAGAACTGCACAATGACTGATTTTGGAATCTGGTTCTCCAAATCTTCGCTACAAGGCACCAGGGTCAACTCGGTGTTGATTGGCAGACCGGAGATTGGGTCGTTAGCTGGTGCGGCGGTTGAATTCTCCGCCATGTGATTCAGCAACAGCGTGTCGGGGCAGGCACTGTACATTCCACCCCGGTTGGTCGGCGTCAGGTCGTACACGAGGTCTCCAAGACCGGTGCTGTTGGGATCGGCCGCGTTCATGTCCGTGTTCCCCTGGAAAGACAGCGCGTTGTACTCGCTGACGTCGCCGGTGATGCTCCGCAGCACCGCGTCGCCCTTGAGGGCGTTGCCACGAAGCGGCGCGCCAGACAAATCAACCTGCACGCACTTCACCTCACCCACGAACCCGAGCGGCGCTGGCGGGACCGCCCCCGTGAGGAAACCGCCGTCACTGTACATGCGGCCACCGCTGGCAGTCCAATGCGTGGGATGCTGCTTCGTCAGGAAGAACTCAAAATCCGTTTCGCTGCAGTTTTGCCGCGGCGCACCGTTGACGTAAAAGCATTTCACGCGCACCATCGAATTGCTGGTGTTCGCAATCCGAATAATCGTATCGCGGGTTCCGTCCCAGATCACCTTGGGATAAACCAGGACCGACCCACTTCTTTCTGTGGAGAGGTCAGTCGCATAGTCTGCGGAGGCCGCACCCGCAAAGGGTAGCAGTGCCATCGTCGCTATGCCCAACGTCCACAAAGCCCGAACCGACTTTACCATACGCATTCGCTTTCTCCTTTCCCTGCCGGAGAAATCACCTCTACTGACACGTCCTTCGAGCTTGCGCTCGCCTATACCTCGCACCTAGACCTCCCCGTTCCGGCACCAACGAGCCGGGCTAGAAAGCTCGTTTCTGATACTGCAACTCCCACCTCTTGTCAAGCGAAAAGCCCGATTTTTGCCGGAATCTCGCATTATGGTGACCGGGCCGCCCGCCCGGGTCGGGGCGGCGGCAGTTGCTTGACGGGGCAAGGGCGCTCTGGTAAGCACCCCCAACGCTCTTTCCACACCCCTTGAATAAGCACTTTCCGGACACGTCACAGCTTGGCTGAGGAGGAGGTTTGATGAAGCTGTTCTGGAGTAGAGTCACATTGTTTCTTACCGCCACCACGGTAGTCACCGGCTGCCAAGGACTTCGTCAGGAGAGTACGCTATCCGCGAAGCAAAGTACAGGGGCGGCGCCGGTGCGTTACAGCCCCGCCCGCGACGGCTTGCCCACGGCACGGATCTGGAAGAGCCAGATTGCCTTCGGCGACATCAATGGGGACGGCTTCGCCGATATCGGCGCCGTCTCCCGACTGGCCGACGGCCCGTGGATCTGGAAGGGCGACGGCAAGGGGCACTGGACAGACGCCTCCGCCGGCTTGCCACGCGAAAGCTTTTGCGGTGGTGGAATGAAGTTCGGCGATGTCAATCGGGACGGCAAGATGGACGTCGCCATTGCCGATCACTGTCGCGGGGTCTTCGTCTTCCTGGGTGACGGCGACGGCCACTGGACGAACGCGTCGGGTGGCCTGCCGACGACCGGATCAGAGGACGTAGCGCTCGGCGACTTCAACCATGACGGGTGCCTCGATGTGGTGGCTGTTGCCGCGGGCGAAGAAGGGATCCGCGCGTACGAAGGGAACTGCAAGGGCGTATGGAAGGAGCACTCGACCGGTCTGCCGCAATCGGAATGGGGCAATGCGCTCAAGGCAGCCGACGTTGATGGCGACGGTAACGTCGACATCATCGCCGCGTACTCGGCCGGCCCGCGCGTGTATCTGGGCGACGGCAAAGGGAATTGGCGCGAAGCCTCCGAGGGGCTTCCGGCGCCTGAAATCCACGGCCTCTACTGGGGTGTCGATGTCGGCGACGTGAACGGCGACGGCAAGCTCGACATCGTGTCTGGAGCGGCCATCCCCGGCGTGGAGGTGTTCATCCAGGAACCGGGACCGAAGTGGCGCAAAGCCGTTGAGGGCATCGTCCCGATGAACGCGCTGGGTGTGGCCTTCGGCGACCTCAACAACGACGGCAAGTTGGATCTCGTTGCGGTGGGCAAGACGAATCTCGAGGAGATTGGCGGCGTCTACGGCGTGTTCCCGTTCCTCGGCGACGGCACGGGCAACTGGAAACTAGTGGGCAACACCGGCCTGCCGACCACCGGTAAAGAGCGGACTTGGGGAGTGGGCTTGGCCGACATCGACAAGGACGGCGTGCTCGACATCGGCGTCGCTTTCGGGGACGTCCTGTCGCCAACATGGCGCTCTGGCGCCGCGAAGCCCGGCGAAACCGAAAAGGACAAAGCCCAGGCGGCAGCGGAACAGAAGATGCGCGGTCCGGAGCGTGGCATGTTCGGTTCAATTGAGGTCTGGCGCGGCCAACTCGTCGGCAAGTAATATCGTTTCGGAACGAACACCGACAAAAAGGCGGAGGGATGCTGCGGTTCCTCCGCCTTTTTGTTTTCTGCGCGCCGATTGCATCCGCGGTGCGAAGTGGGAATGATGCGTCCCATGCGCCGCCTGTTGGGGTACCTCCTGCGTTATCGGTGGCGCTACAGTGCTGGCGCCGCGTGCCTGCTGCTCACGGCAAGTCTCGCCATGGCCGTGCCGTATCTGCTCAAGCGCGCCATCGACGCCGTCGGCCACGGAGCAGCAGCAGGACAGGTCACGACGTACGCTTGCTGGATCGTCCTCATCGCCATCGTCCAAGCCGTGGCACGCACCTGTTCACGCGCGCTGATCTTCAACGTCGGGCGTGACGTCGAGTACGATCTACGCAACGACCTCTTTGCCCACCTGCAGCGACTGCCGGTCGCCTACTACCAGGAGCAGCAGACCGGGGACTTGATGTCACGCCTGATCAACGACGTGACCGCCGTCCGCATGCTGCTGGGCCCCGGCATGCTGAATTTCATTAATACCCCCGTCTACTACGCTTACGGGATCGCCATCATGTTCGCGCTGGACGCACGGCTGACGCTCGCCGCGCTGCTCCCCTACCCGCTCTTGCTGGTCGTCGCCCGGGGATTCGGCCGTCGCCTCATGGAGCACACGCTGCGCGTACAGCAGGGCCTGGCCGACATGAGCAGCCGCGTCCAAGAAAACCTGAGCGGCATGCACGTGGTCCGAGCGTACGCCGCCGAAGTGCGCGAGACCGCGGCGTTCGCAGCGCTGAACGAACGCTTCAAAGACGACAGCATGCGACTGGCACGCGTGCGCGGGCAAATGATGCCGGTCATGAAAACGGCCGCGAGTCTGGGCACGTTGGTGGTGCTGTGGTACGGCGGCGTTGGGGTCATTCACGGCCGCCTCAGCCTTGGCGATTTGGTGGCGTTCATTGCCTATCTGAACCTGCTGGCCTGGCCTACCATGGCGTTGGGTTGGATGCTGTCGATCCTCCAACGGGGGCGCGCTGCAATGAGCCGCCTCGAACACATTTTCGCCGCGCCGCCCAGCATCGCCGATGTGTCGGAACCCCTCGCGCTGCCGGCGGTGCACGGGCGCGTCGAGTTCCGGGATGTCGATTTCGCCTATCGCACCTCGGACAACGGGCATCAGGTACTCGATCGGATCTCACTCCGGGTCGAGCCTGGGCAAATGCTCGCGCTGGTGGGCCGCACCGGCGCGGGGAAAAGCACCATCGCCATGTTGCTTCCGCGGCTCTTTGACGTCGGCGGCGGGCGGATCCTGCTCGACGGACACGATATCCGCGCCTGGCCGCTGGCACAATTGCGGCGTAGCATCGGCTTCGTTCCGCAGGACCCCTTCCTGTTCTCGACGACCGTCCGGCAAAATATCAGCTTTGGGCGCGACGACGCCTCCGACGCCGACGTCTGGCAAGCCGCCGCGGCTGCCGGGGTGGCCGACGACATCGCGTCGTTTCCACGGCGCTACGACACGATTGTCGGCGAGCGCGGCATCACCCTCTCCGGCGGCCAGAAGCAGCGGCTGACCCTGGCACGCGCCATCCTCACCAACCCGCGGATTCTGGTCTTGGACGACGCCTTGTCGAGCGTGGACGTCCGCACCGAACGGACCATTCTGGCGGCACTGGAGGAGGTGATGCGGGACCGGACCAGCATCATCATTGCGCACCGCATCTCCACCATCCAACGGGCGAACCTCATCGCCGTGATCGAGGACGGCCATATCGTCGAGTTGGGGGACCACGCGGCGCTGCTCGCGCGTGACGGCCTGTATGCGGCGCTCTTTCGGCAACAACATCTCGAGGAGGAGCTCGGCGAGTTATGAGCACGGCGGCGTCCCGGGCGACCGCGGTCGCTCCCGCAGCGGAGGCCACCCTGGGGAACGCGTACGATGCGCGGCTGATTCGACGCTTGTGGACCTACATTCGGCCGTATCGGCGCGATTTTTGGGTGGCGGCGTGGTGTCTTCCGGCCACCTCGCTTTTCGTGTTGGCCCAGCCGTACGTCTTGAAGCTCACCATCGACCGCTACATCGCACACCTCGACGCGCACGGCGTTGCGGTCATGGGATTACTGTACGCCATCGCCGTCGCTGGTGAGTTCACCTTCCTGTACCTGCAGTATTACTTCACGATGCTGGTGGCGCAGAACAGCCTGGCCGATCTGCGCATCGATATCTTTGCGCACGTGCAGCGCCTCGAGGCAGCATATTTCGATCGCAATCCTGTCGGGCGGCTGGTGACCCGCATGACCACGGACATCGACGTCATCAATGAGATGTTCGCGGCTGGGGCGCTTACCCTCCTGATGGATGCGGTCACACTGGTGGGCATCGCGGCCATCATGCTCGCCATCGATTACCGCCTGGCACTGGTTGCCCTGTCGCTGCTGCCGGTGATGCTGGTCGCCATCAACTTCTTCCGCCTCAAGGCGCGGCACAGCTACCGACTTATCCGCGAGCGCATCGCCCGCCTCAACGCCTATCTGCAAGAAGCAATTTCCGGCATGACCGTGATCCAATTGTTCGTGCACGAACACCAGAGCCACCGCGAATTCGACCGGTTCAACGACCAGTATCGCGAGGCCAACCATTGGTCGAACATCTACGAAGCGGCGTTGTTCTCGATTGTGGAAGCGGTGAGCAGCATCTCGTTCGCCCTGATTGTCTGGTACGGTGGACACGAAATTCTCGGCGGCGCGCTGGCCTTCGGGACACTCGTCGCGTTCATCGAATACGTTCAGAAGTTCTTCATCCCGTTGCGCGACTTTTCCTCGAAATACGCGGTGATGCAGTCGGCCATGTCGGCCGCCGAGCGGGTCTTCGAACTGCTCGACAAAGCGCCGGCCATTGCCGACCCACCGCCGGTGGGCACAGCAACCCCGCCGTTACCACATCGCGGCCAGATCGAGTTCGAGCACGTCTGGTTCGCATACAAAGGTGACGACTACGTCTTGTGCGACGTGTCGTTCCGGGTCGAGCCCGGCGAGAAGATCGCCATTGTCGGCGCCACCGGTGCCGGGAAAACCACGGTTATCAAACTATTGAACCGCTCCTACGACGTGCAGCGTGGCCGCGTGCTGGTCGATGGCGTCGACGTGCGCGATTGGGACCTGCACGCCCTACGGCGATGCATCGGGGCGGTGTCACAGGACGTCTTCCTGTTCTCCGGTACGGTCGCCGACAACATCCGGCTGAACCGGCCGGAGATCGATCTGGCCACCGTGCAGCGGTCCGCATCCGTCGTGAACGCGCACCGGTTCATCGAACGGCTGCCCCGCGGGTACGACGAGCCGCTGCGCGAGCGCGGCAGCAACTTGTCGGCGGGCCAGCGCCAACTTCTTTCCTTTGCCCGGGCCCTCGCCTACGATCCGCTGATCCTGGTGCTCGATGAGGCAACGTCCAGCGTGGACACCGAAACGGAGTTGCTCATCCAGGACGCCCTGGAGAAACTGATGCGGGACCGCACCGCGGTGGTGATTGCCCATCGGCTGTCCACCATCGAGCATGCCGACCGCATCATCGTCATGCATCACGGACAAATCCGAGAGATGGGAACCCACGGCCAGCTCCTGGCGCGCGGCGGGCTGTATGCCCGCCTGCATGCCTTGCAGACGATGGAGCACGACGATCCCGGGCGGGCCGCCGGGGGAGACGCTCGGGCCCCGGAGACGGCGAAGTGACCACGCGGACCGCCTTGCTCCTGTTGGCGGTGTGCGTGTCGGGCTGTTCTCCGGCATACGTGCTGCGGGCGGGCTTCGAGGAAGCCAAGATTCTCTGGCGCCGCCAGCCGATCGAGCGCCTTCTGCAGCGTGACGATCTCGACGCCGACACGCGCAACAAACTCGAACTGGCGCTGGCGGTGCGCACGTTTGCGCGCGACAGCCTCGGCCTGACAGTGAACGACAGCTACACCACATTCGTGCGCGTCGACGCCGATCAAGTCGTCCACGTCGTGACCGCGGCCTACCGCACGCGTTTGGAACCCTTCACGTGGTGGTTCCCCATCGTCGGCAGTGTCCCGTACAAGGGATTCTTTTCGCAACGTGCCGCGGAGACGGAAGCGGCGGCGCTCGAGCGCCAGGGATACGATACCTACGTTCGTCCCTCGGTCGCCTTCAGTACCCTGGGCTGGTTTGCCGACCCGCTCTTGTCGAACCTCCTGCGCTACGACCGTGCTACGCTCGCCGACATCATCATTCACGAGTTGCTCCACAACACCGCTTATTTCGGCGGGCACGCGGATTTCGATGAGTCGTTCGCCAATTTCGTCGGCGTGCGCGGGGCCATGGCGTTTTTTGCGGCCCGCAATGACACGGCAGCGCTGCGCAAGGCAGCGGCGGTGTGGGACGATAGCCTGCGCTTTTCGGATTTCCTCGGCGGATTCACCGCGCGCCTACGCCACGCCTACGGCGCGGGCGTGCAGGCGGCCGACCGACAGCCGCTGTTCACCGAAGCCCAAGAGGCCTTCCGCCAACTTGGCTTACAGACCGGGCTGTATGCCGACTTCGCCACACAGCCGCTCAACAACGCCGTCATCCTTCACTATTTGACGTACGCCGATCGACTGCGGGTGTTCGACGACTTGCTGCAGCAGCGCCAGGGAGATCTGACGTTGACGATCGCAAACATCCTGCAGGCGGTTCGCGCCGACGGCCGCGATCCGTTCGGCGCCCTCGAGCAACTCCGTGCAGGTACCCGTACCACACCGCCTCACGGTTCGATCGCAGCGAGTTTGCGGATGCCGTACCTCGTCGAGACGATGAAGACGGTCACCGCCAAGGTGAGTGCGACGACAAACGAACCGACAACAGTAGCGTGCTGCAACGGCGAGAGCGGGAGGTCGTGCACCCGGCTGGAGAAAAGGACGTAAACCGGCCAGGCCTCAAGCACCACCACAACACCGATGAAGGACATGCACAGTACCATGTACACAAGCCCTCCCAGGCCGGCCGCAATCTTTGACGGATTGTCGGCGTCGAACTTGGGGAACGCGGCCCCCACCGCCAAGCCCAGACTGACGATGACAAAGGTCATGCCGAACAGCGTGAGCACCGAGAGCCACATCATGAACGGCATCACCTTCAGGTAATAATTCGTCGCTAGTACCAGCACCTCGCCGAGCCCGAGCAGGGGCACCAACCCCACCCAGAACTTACTCCACCACACACGGTCCACTGGCAACGGAGCCGTGCGCACCACCCAAAACGAACGGCCTTCCAGGCTGACCGCCGGCAGGATGAAGCGGACCGCCACCGACGCCGTGACGAAACCGGCCAGCGCGAGGTTCAGAAACGCGATCACGTTCTTGAAATAGAAGGTCACCAGGGGGCTGCCCGTGATCGGTAGCACACGGAAATTGAACACATAGACGGCCACGAGCGCCAGCAAGAGAATCAACTGGGACCACTGGGTCGTATCGCGGAAGAACACCTTCACCTCCTTGATCACCAGCAACCGCGTCTGCGGTGCGAAGGGGACTAGGAGCCCGCGCAGGAGACGCTCCCAAATCGCGCGACGGCTGAACCTCGCCTTGCGGCCTTCTTGCGCTTTACTGAAGCCCGGCAGAAACAGCCGGCCCAGCAGGGCTTCGCACAGCACGAGAAAGGCCGCTGCCGTACTGACCAACAGCAGGAGGTAAAACAACGCCGCGCCGCGCTGCCCCGTGAGGAGCGGGTACAGGATCTCGGCCACCCAGGTGCTGGGAAGAAACGGCGAGGACGGCGTCTGCATCGCGGTCAGAAACTGAACAAAATTGGCGAACGACTCCGGGTTCACCAAGCGTTCGGGCTGCAGGACGCGAAAAAGCAGGTAGAGCACCGCCACCATCACGACCGACAGCAACACCAGGATGTCGCGCGTGCGTCGGGCGGGGAACACGTTCACCAGGATGGCCGTGACCGCCACACCGATGGCTGCCGCGATCGCAAGAAACGGTGGCAGCGTCACCAGCGCGGCCAGGTAGAAGATCGCCCCGCTCCGATGTGCCACACCGTACGCCAAGAACGCGGGAATCGCGAAGGCCAGCACCATCCACGACGATTCGATGAGGGTCTCGCCGAAGCGCGCGTAGAAGAGCGTCGAGCGCGACACCGGAGCCGCCACCAAACGCTCCAGTTCGCGCGAAAGGAAGAAGGTCGACAGGACCGTAATGATGTTCGAGAACAGCAAGATGGCGAAAAACGTCAGCAAGACCATGCCCAGGAGCTTGTACGTCAGCACCGGTCCGAAGTCGGGGACGCTCAGGAAGTAGCGCAGGATCCGCAGGAAGAACAGGAAGATCGCCACCCAGAAGGCGAGCCCGAGGAGAATGAGGACGGCCAGCAGAGACGCGCCGCGCCGGTGGAGCCGGCGCCAACGATTGGCCGCCGCCCGCCACCGGGGCGAGAGCAGAAGGTGCAACTGGCGGATCGTCGACGTCGGACGGTCGTGCAACGTCGCGTCGGGAGCGCCGTCACGGGACAGCCATGCGGGAGCGGCCATCGGTCAGGCGGTGAGTGCGGTGGGCATTTCCGTCATGTCGTCACCGCCGGTCAATTTCAGGAAAACCGACTCGAGCTTCGAATTCGCATGGGCACCGGTCTGTTGCCGCAGCTCCTCCAAGGTACCGACCGCGACGAGCTGGCCCTGCAGGATGATGCCAATACGATCACAAGTCTCTTCCGCCACCTCGAGGCTGTGGGTGGACATGAAGATCGTCACGCCCTCGCCGGCGAGTCGGCGGAAGGTCCGCTTCAGCAGCCTGGCCCCCCGCGGGTCCAAGCCCACCATCGGTTCGTCAACGATGAGCAAGCGTGGAGCATGGATCATGGCCGCCGCCATCACCAGGCGCTGTTTCATCCCGTGCGAGTAGCTCTCGACGAGTTCCGTCCCCCACTCGGTCAGGTCAAACATCTCCAGGAGTTCGTCACGGCGTATGGCGGCCGCCTGCGGTGGGACACTGTACAGCCCGGCAACGAAATCCAGGAACTCCGCGCCGGTCAACTTCTCGTAGATGTGCGGACGATCCGGCACGAACCCGCATAATCTTTTCGCTGCGATGTGGTCCATTGCCAGGTCGTGGCCTCCGAGGAATACCCGTCCGGCGGTAGGCCGCAGCAAACCCATCATCATCCGGATGGTCGTCGTCTTTCCCGCTCCGTTCGGACCGAGGAAGCCGAAAATCTCCCCCGCATCGACGCGCAAGCTCAGATCATCGACGGCCACCGTCGCTCCGTAGCGTTTTGTCAGGTGCACCAGTTCAATCATGATCACATCCTGTCCCCCGATATGGGCCGTTGCAATATCGATACCCAACAGCGCGGCTTCACCCGCAGCCCAAAGCCTAAAGCCCAAAGTCCACAGTGGATGGCGAGAATGTTCGCTTATCGTGACCAATTTGAGACTCAGTCACCCAGCGCTTTGCTCTGCATCGTAAAGGCGGTAGCCTTGACGATCATGCCGCACGACCATGAGCCAGAAATTCCCATCGCCCTGGACAGCGTGGTCAGCCGCCTTGGCGAGCTTGAGATTGTGTTGGGACCGCACGTGGCTCCCACGGTATCGGCGGTCCGGGCCGTCCTGACATCCGCCCTTGCCGCCCGCGATCGTGGCGACGTCCCCGGCGCCATCCAGCAGATCAGCTACGCCATGGACCGGCTCGCAGCCCTTGCCGACCAACTCGACCCCGCCGAGGCCCTGCTCATGCGGGCGCTGGTGAACCGCTTCCGCACCGCCCTGCTGCGTGGCGACGAAGACCAAATCAAGCAGAGCACCACGACGATGTTTCACAAGTCCGGTGCCGTCGAACGGAAAAAGGTCTGACCGCCACCTCCCCTGCACCGGTCGTCGCGCGGAAGCGCGCTCGGCATTACGGGGTCTCACGACCCGCGTGCATCGCGCTGCTATTGCTGTGCATGCCGGCGCTGGCACCAGCGGACGCCGAAGAGTTTTCCGGGTTTGGCCCAATCCCGGTGCGTAACTACCAACCGATTCAGTTGATCTTCCTGAATCTGCCCTTCGAGCGGGCCCGTACCCTGCAACCAGGAGCGTTCGCGCTCTCCATCGAGTCAGCCGAAATCAACGAAATCGCCACCAATCAAGAGCGCATCGACGCCGTGCTCAAGTTCGAGACCAACCGAACCGAATTCACCGGACGCTTCAGCCCGATACGCCGCCTGGAACTGAGTCTCAGCATTCCCTTCATCTCCCGTTTCGGTGGGTTTCTTGACCCGTTCATCAACGCCGTGGAAGACGTGTTCCAAACGTCGAACCCCGAGCGCGACCTCTTTCCGGATAATACCTTCGGCGGCTTTCACGTCCAGCGCGGGGGAACCGTCCTGTTCGACGGCAAGAAGCAGCAATTGGAACTCGGTGACGTGTGGGGCAGCGCCAAGTACGAGCTGTGGCACAGCCCGGGCTTCCCGCTTGTCGCCGTCCGCGGCGCCGTGAAAGCCCCAACGGGACGGGCCGACGGGGTCTTCGGCAGCGGCAAACCCGACTTTGGTTTAGACATCGCGGTCGAACACCAATTCCTCAGTTGGCTGGTGACGTACGCCAACCTTGCTGTCATCTACCCGGTCGGGCCGATCACCCCGGCCCGTTTGACCTTGAACCCCATGTTGACCGAGGCGGTGGCGGGCGAAGCACGGCTCTGGCGCCGGGGTTCGTTCGTGTTGCAACAGGAGATGTACATGAGTCCGTTCCACGGCAACGGGGCGCGGTTGCTCGACGGAACGGTGGTCGAACTGACCGCCGGGTTGAACGTCGCTTGCCCACCGTTCCTTTTCCAACTGGCCGCCGTGAATAATATCAGTCCGGTTGTCAGTGCGGCCGACTTCAGCATTCTGCTGCGCATGACCTATCAGCGGTGACCTCAGGGCGCGCGGGCGGCAATGCCCCGTTGCGGATGCTGCCCCGACCGCACGGATCGCGCGCACACGAGAGACCGCCGCTTGAAGCCGTGCACCGCTCAGTGGTAGACGAGGAACGAGGGCGCATGATCAAGACCATCCTGGTTGGCCTCGACGGCTCCGAACACGCGCGCACGGCGATGCGCTATGCCCTTTGGCTGGGCGACCGTCTCAGTGCCACGGTGATCGGCTTGCACGTCGTCGATATCGTTTCGATCGAGGGCTCGTTTTTCCATGACATCTCGGGCTCGCTGGGCTTCGAACCGTACTTGGACTTTTCCTCCAAGATGCGGGAGGTGCTGCACGAGCGCGGCAGGGGACTTCTGGAAGAGTTTCGGGAACACGCCACCAAGGCCGGCGTCCGGTTCGACACGGCCCTCAGCATGGGTGTGGTCGCCAATGAGGTGGCCGAACGGGCCCGCACGGCCGATCTGGTTGTGATCGGACATCGCGGGGTCAACGAGCGCTTTTCCACGGGCCTGCTCGGGAGCACCGCGGAGAGTGTGACCCGTAAATGCCTCCGGCCGGTACTCATCTCGACGGCGACATTTCGCCCGATCAGCCGAGCGCTCCTGGCCTACGACGGCAGTGAGCGCGCCGCGTCCGCCATGCATGCCGCGGCCGAGTTCTGCATCGCCCTGTCGCTGCCGCTCACCGTGCTCACCGTTGCCAAAGACAGCGACAGCGGCGAGAAAGTCCTCGGCGACGCGCGCAAATACCTCGCCTCCTATCAGCTCGACACCCAGTGCGTGGTGCAGACAGGCCACGCACCGGAGCGGATCGTCGGGTACATCCAAGAGCACGGGTTTGATCTGCTGTTCATCGGGGCATATGGGCATAGCCGCATCATCGAAATGGTGCTCGGAAGCACGACCGAGTACGTGTTGCGCAACAGCGGATGCCCGGTCTTTGTGAACCGGTAACCGGCGAGGCACCGCCGCCGCGTCCCGAGCCTTGGGGTTTACAACGGCGCGGCGCTCCAGTAAGGAAATGACGGTGGGGATGAGGATGGTTGCAAGGGAGGCGGGAAAGCCGGCGCGTCCGGCTAGCCAGGAATTGGCGTTGCTCGACGAGCTCAAGACAGTTGCGACTCGTTTGGGGTTTGAGGTGCGTGAGGAGAAGTTGCTGCGCGAGGTGGGCTACCGGGTCCGAAGCGGAAGTTGCCGCGTACACGAAACGCACGTGATCCTGTTGGACCGCGGTCTACCGTTGACGGCGCAGATCGAAGTCCTTGTGGAGGAATTGGCACACCGCCCGCTCGACGACGTCTATCTGTCTCCGGCGGCACGGCGCCTCCTTGAGCGGGCTGCGCCAATCGCTGGCCGCTCGCAAGCGGCATCGTAACGCCCGTGCGGTCGCGCGAGCGCAACGCGAGGAGCGGGTGACTCGTCCGGCGCAGAAACCCTCCGTCGACCGTTTCGCAGTTTTCAAAGAACACTTGCGCCGACAGGGTCTGAAGTCCACCGCGCAGCGCGACGACATTGCGCGCGTGTTCTTCGCCAGTCATCCCCACCTCAGCGTCGAGGAGCTGTACCGAGCGGTCAAACGGATCAACCCGCGCATCGGGTACGCCACCGTGTACCGCACCATGAAACTCCTCACCGAGTGTGGTTTGGCCGTCGAGCGCCATTTCCGTGATGGCGAAGCCCGCTACGAAAGCCAGTCCGAGGGCAAGCACCATGATCACCTCATCTGCGAGCGCTGCGGAAAGATCGTCGAGTTCGAAGAAGAGCGCATCGAAGCGCTGCAGGCGGAGGTCGCCACGCAGCTGGGGTTCCGCATCACCGGCCACAAGATGGAGCTCTACGGCGTGTGCGCCGACTGCGACCGCCGTGTGTGAGCTGGGAATTTCGACGCGCCGAGTTTCATGCTAAGCGCCTTCCCATGACGATTTCGATCGACGACTTCCGAAACATCGAACTGCGCGTCGGCACCGTGACGGCGGCCGCAGCGCATCCGAATGCAGACCGCCTGCTCGTGCTCACGATTGAACTGGGCAGCGAGCAACGGCAACTCGTGGCAGGCATCCGCGCACACTACGAACCGCAGGAGCTTGTCGGCAAGCAAGTCGTTGTCGTCGCCAATCTGCAGCCGGCCACCCTCAGGGGCGTCCAAAGTCAGGGCATGCTGTTAGCCGCATCGGATGAGCAAGGGAGGCTGGCCATTGTCACCCCCGAAAAGCCCGTCAGCAACGGCGCACCGGTGAAATAGGGCCGCCCGACAAGCGGCGCCCGTCATTCGGAACTGCGGCGCGCAGGGAACAACGCTCCACATGGAAGCGCAAAAGATGACACGATATTGGGCGCTGATCGTCCTCGCCGTGGGGGTCACGATACCCGCAATCGCCCTGCGCCTGGGCGGGATGCATGTCGAGCAGCCGGGTCTCATCGC
Source organism: Deltaproteobacteria bacterium (assembly GCA_017860575.1). Taxonomy (GTDB): domain Bacteria; phylum Desulfobacterota; class Binatia; order HRBIN30; family HRBIN30; genus JAGDMS01. The sequence goes on from JAGDMS010000005.1 coordinate 27,398, forward strand.
CGCGCTGTTCGGGTGTGCCATCGTCGGCGGGGCGTTCCTGCTCACGTGGGGTGCGGAGGTGGCAGAGATCGACATCTCGCAGGGCCTGGCCCTGGCCTTCCTGGCGCTGGTGGCGGTACTGCCGGAGTACGCGGTGGATCTGTATTTTGCCTGGAAAGCCGCCCACCACCCGGAATATACGGCTTACGCCGCCGCCAACATGACGGGTGCCAACCGCCTTTTGATCGGTATCGCCTGGCCGTTGATCGTTGGTTTGAACTGGATCCGCAACCGGCGCGCGCAGGTCCGACTGCCCCGCGCCCGTGCCGTCGAGTTGGCCTTCCTGAGCCTGGCAACGGCGTATTCGTTCGTCATCCCGCTCAAAGGCACGATCACGCTGCTGGACACGCTCGTGTTCGTCGGACTGTTCGTCGCCTACGTGTGGCGCATCGCGTGGGCAGAAACCGGCGAGCCGGACCTCGTCGGCCCGGCGCTGGCCCTCGCCGCATTTCGACCAGCGATCCGCCGCACACTCGTCGGCATCATCTTTCTGTTCTCGGCCACGGTCATTCTGGCATCCGCCGAACCATTCGCCGAGGCGCTCATCGCGGTTGGCAGGCGCACTGGCGTGGACGAATTTCTCCTCGTGCAGTGGCTGGCACCTCTCGCCTCGGAAGCCCCCGAGGTTGTCATCGCCTGTATTCTGACGTTGAAGGGCGACGCGCAAGCGGGAATGGGCGCAATGGTCTCGGCCAAGGTAAACCAGTGGACGTTGTTGGTAGGCACCCTTCCCCTGGTGTACAGCCTCGGGCTCGGCCAGGCCGGCGCACTGAACCTCGATAGCCGCCAAGTCGAGGAAGTGCTGCTGACAGCGGCGCAATCGCTCTTTGCTGTGGCCGTGATCTGCAACCTTCGTCTGTCCCTCTTCGAGTCGGGGACGCTGCTAGCGCTGTTCCTGTTGCAACTGCTCTTCCCGAACCCCACCGTCCGCTCCGGCTTTGCGCTGGTGTACGTCGCCCTTGCGGTGGCGGTGCTCGTGCGCCAGCGAACGAATTTTCGGGCGTTATTGCGCGCCGGGTTGCGCTCCCCGGTGCGCCGCACGTAAGCACGGGGGAAGGATCCGAGGGCGGAACGTGCGCCTGTGCGTTCGTTACGCTGCCGGCGCGCCAGCCGGGAGACGCACACAGTCACCGCGCTCACGCGGGCCATTTGACTTGCACGACGGCATCACATAAGTGGCTCTGCCGATGATGCATCGTCCCCGAGCGGACGGACGACGACGGACTCATGGCTGAGCAGTATCTCCCAGCACTCGTGACATTCTGCCTTGCGGGCGGGCTCGTAGCGACTTTCGCCGTGCTCGGGAAATTGCTGGGTCCGCAGCGCTCGACACCACTCAAGGGCGACGCGTTCGAATGCGGCAATCCGCCGAGTGGCAGCGCCCGCGAACGCTTCCCGGTGCGATTCTACCTGACCGCGATTCTGTTCATCGTCTTCGATGTCGAAGTGGTGTTTCTCTACCCCTGGGCGGTGGTGTTCCGTCAACTCGGCTGGTTCGGGTTCGCCGAAATGCTCGTTTTTGTCGCCGTGCTGGCGATTGCACTGCTGTATGTCTGGAAAAAGGGGGCACTGGAATGGGAGTAGCACCACCTCCGGACACGCACCCCGCGCTCGGGCAGACGCTCCCCGGCATCTGCCCGACACATTGATCACAGTTTCCCGGAACGGAGTTCGTCGCCAATCATGTGGGTTGAAATCGGCATCGCCGCGATCAAGACAGGGGCCATTCTGGGCGTGGTGATGGCGCTCGCGGGCGTGTTCGGGTGGTTCGAGCGTAAAGTGAGCGCCTATATGCAGGATCGCGTCGGCGCCAACCGCTGCAGCGTCTTTGGATTCGCCGGGGCCGGCCTGATCAACACCATCATGGCCGATCCGCTGAAATTCGCCACGAAGGAAGACTTCGTTCCAGCCGGCGTCGATCGCTTGCTGCACACGCTGGCGCCGTGCGTAAACTTCTTCCCGGTATTGGTGGCCTTTGCCGCCATCCCCTTCGGCGATGTCCTCGAGGCGGGGGGTCGCAGTATCAACCTGCAGGCGGTGCCGCTCAACGTGGGCGTGCTCTACATCCTCGCCATGGTCTCACTCAGCGTCTACGGGGTGGTGCTGGGCGGTTGGGCATCGAACAATCGCTTTTCGCTGCTCGGGGGCATCCGCGGCTCCGCGCAGATGATCTCGTACGAACTGGCCATGGGGCTGTCGATCGTCGCCATGGTGATGACCTACGGCACCCTCGACTTACAGACGATGGTGCGGGCGCAGGGCCATCTGATCGGTGGCTGGTTGCCGGCGTGGGGTGTGCTGTACCAGCCGTTGGCGTTTCTGCTGTTCCTCACCGCCGGGATGGCGGAGACCAAGCGCTCGCCCTTTGACTTGCCGGAGGGGGAGTCGGAACTGGTGGCCGGCTATTTCATCGAATTTTCCGGCGTGAAGTATCTGATGTTCTTCATGACCGACTTCATCGAGGTGGCGGTGGTCGCCGGCTTGCTGACCACCATGTTCTTCGGCGGTTGGCAGGTCCCCTACCTCATGCGCGATGGCTTCCACTTCCCATTGGGCGTCACGGTGGCACTGCCACACCTTCTGGTCGTGGCCCTGCAAATCGTCAGCTTTCTACTCAAGGTCGTGTTTTTTGGCTGGCTGCAGTGTTTGATTCGATGGACGCTGCCGCGCATCCGCTACGATCAACTGATGGGATTGGGCTGGAAGGGGTTGCTGCCGGTATCGCTGGCCAACGTGTTGGCAACGGCGGTGGTCATCCTGGCGTGGCAGGCGTAACAATGCATCCGGTCCTGTTTCTCATCCTCGCCGCCTTGTTGATCGTGTCGGCCCTGTGTGTGGTGCTGCAACCCAGCCCTGTCCGCAGCGCGCTTTCCTTGGTCGTGACCCTGTTCTTGATGGCCGTGACGTTCCTGCTGCTCGACGCGCAACTGGTGGCGGCGCTGCAGGTGGTGGTCTATGCCGGCGCCATCGTGGTGCTGTTCTTGTTTGTCATTATGTTGCTGAATCTGCGCGACGAACCGCGCGCCTTGGCGCGGCTGGGAACCCAGGCCACTGCCTTGGTTCTCGGATCGCTGTTCCTGCTCGCCCTGATCCGGTTCCTAGTTACGCCGCCGAAGCTCTCCGCTTCCGCATCAGCCGCCACGGGAATGGCAACCCCCGTTTCCGCCGACTTCGGCAGCGCCCAGGTCCTGGCCGAGCGACTGTTCACCCACTACTTGCTGGCGTTTGAGGTCACGTCGGTCCTCTTGCTGGTGGCGATCATCGGCGCCGTGGTGCTGGCGAAACGAAAGCTGGTATGACTGCAGTCCCGATCAGCTGGTATCTCATCCTCGGCGCGGTGCTGTTCACGATTGGCACGTTGGGCGTGCTGATCCGCCGCAACGTCATCGTGATCTTCCTGTCGATCGAAGTGATGCTGAACGCGGTGAACCTGGTATTCGTCAGTTTGTCACGCCACCTCCACTCGATGGACGGGCAAGTCATCGTCTTTTTCGTCATGACCGTCGCCGCAGCGGAAGCCGCCGTCGGCCTCGCCATCATCATCACGGTTTTCCGGAACCGGCAAACCGTGAATGTCGACGAATTGAACCTGTTGCGCTGGTAGGGCCATGCACGAGGCTGCGACAACACCCGTCCACTATCTCTGGCTGATTCCGCTTTTCCCCGCGCTCGGCGTCGTCTTCAATGCCTTTATCGGCCCCCGCCTCGGCAAGAGCGCCATCAGCGTGGTGGCACCGGCTGCGGTAGGCGCAGCGTTCCTGACCGGCTGCTACGCGTTCAGCACGCTATTACAGCTGCCCCCGGGAAGCGCGTTGGTGCAGCAGGTCTATCCGTGGATCACGGCCGGCACCTTGCAGGTTGACGTGGCCTTCCGGATCGACGCCTTGTCCGCAGTCATGGTGTTGATCGTCAGCGGCGTGGGGTTTCTGATCCACGTGTACTCGGTCGGCTACATGGCGCACGATCCCAGCTTCGCGCGGTATTTCACCTATCTCAACCTGTTCACTCTGGCGATGCTGACGCTCGTGCTGGCGGACAATCTCCCTTTGCTGTTTGTCGGCTGGGAAGGCGTCGGGTTGTGTTCCTATCTGCTGATTGGCTTTTGGTACACCGTCGACGCCAACGCCGACGCGGGCAAGAAAGCGTTCATCGTCAACCGCATCGGTGATGCCGGATTTCTGCTCGGGCTCTTCCTGCTCTTCTGGAATCTGGGCAGCGGGGCGCACTCATTGAGTTTCGGCGAAATATCGGAGCACGCGAAAACCATTCCCTCCGGCACTCTCACGGCGATTGCCTTGCTGTTCTTCGTCGGCGCCACGGGCAAGTCGGCGCAATTGCCGTTGTACGTCTGGCTGCCGGACGCGATGGCTGGCCCGACGCCCGTCAGCGCGCTCATTCACGCCGCCACCATGGTGACGGCGGGCGTATACATGATCGCACGCCTGCACGTCCTGTATCTTCTCGCCCCCTCGGCCCTGACGGTGGTCGCAACCATTGGCGCACTGACAGCGCTGTTCGCTGCCACGATCGGCCTCTTGCAGAATGACATCAAGAAGGTCCTGGCCTACTCCACGGTGAGTCAGCTCGGATACATGTTTCTCGGTGTCGGCGTCGGCGCTTTCGGTGCCGGCATCTTCCACCTCATGACGCATGCCTTCTTCAAAGGGCTTCTCTTCCTCGGGGCCGGCAGCGTTATCCACGGCATGGGCGGCGAACAGGACATGCAGAAGATGGGCGGGCTGCGCCACCACATGCCGATTACGTTCTGGACGTTCGTGTTCGCCACGATCGCAATCACCGGCATTCCCGGCTTCGCGGGGTTTTTCAGCAAAGACGAGATTCTGGCGCAGGCCTTTGGCAGCCCGCACGGCAGTCCCTGGTTATGGGCTATCGGCTTCGTCGCTGCGGGACTGACGTCCTTTTACATGTACCGGTTGCTCTTTCTCACGTTCTTCGGCGACTGCCGTGCGGACGACCGCACGCGGCATCACCTGCACGAGTCGCCACTGACCATGACACTTCCGCTCATGGTACTGGCCGTGCTCTCCGCCTTGGGCGGGTACATCCACCTCCCCGCATTTCTGGAACCCGTCTTCGGGCACGAAGCCGGTCATATCGAGGCGACCACCGAGCACCTGTTGATGGCGGCGTCGGTAGCGGTGGCGCTCGCCGGACTCGGACTGGCGTACCTCTTCTACATGGTCCAACCGGGCCTGCCGATGGTGCTCGCGTACAAGGCCGCCGGCCTCTACAACCTGATTTACAACAAGTACTGGGTCGACGAACTCTACGATGCGCTGTTCGTGCACCCTACCGTCGTCGTGTCCACATGGTTGTGGCGGATCTTCGACGTCGGCGTCATCGACGCGCTGGTGAACGGCACGGCGGAGACGGTTGCGGCCAACAGTGGCCTCTGGCGTCGGTTGCAAACCGGAAACCTGCAGCAGTACGCCGTCTCCATGCTGTTGGGCGCCGTGGCGATTCTGGGCTATCTCGCGTGGCGGTGAGAGGGGAAGCGTTCCACGGTCAAGCGCATGCAGCGACTCACTTTTGCGACAGGCGATAAGCGATAAGCGATATGCCTTTACTCTCCCTCATCGTGTTCACGCCGCTTGCCGGCGCGCTCATTCTGATGTGCATGCCGAAGGAACCGTACGCGCCCCTGCGCCGCGGCGCCTTCATCTTTTCCCTGCTACCATTTGCACTTTCGCTCTGCCTGCTGGCGCGCTTCAATCCGGCCGATCCGGGCTTTCAATTCACGGAAACCGTGCCTTGGATACCGCAATTTGGTGTCGCGTACACGGTCGCGATCGACGGCATCAGTTTGTTCTTGTTACTGCTCACCACGTTTTTAACCCCGCTGGTGGTCCTCGCCGGCTGGGGCGATATCCACAAGCGTGTCAAGGAATACATGGTCTTCATGCTGCTCATGGAGACCGGGATGCTGGGAGCGTTTGTGGCCGTGGATCTGTTCCTCTTTTACGTCTTCTGGGAAATCATGCTGATCCCGATGTATTTCCTGGTCGGCGTGTGGGGTGGTGAACGGCGCATCTACGCCGCGATCAAACTGGTGCTGTATACGATGACCGGCAGCCTGCTGATGCTGGTCGCTATCTTGTACCTGGTCATCCTACACCAACAGCAAACCGGGCTGCTCACCTTCGATCTGGTTCGCCTTTATGAATTCTCGGCCCCGCTGGTAACGCAGCGGTGGCTGTTCGCCGCGTTTGCACTCGCCTTCGCCATCAAGGTCCCGATGTTCCCGCTGCACACCTGGCTGCCCGACGCGCACACGGAGGCGCCGACAGGCGGCTCGGTCATTCTGGCCGGTGTGCTGCTGAAAATGGGGACGTACGGTTTCTTGCGTTTTGCCATTCCGCTCTTCCCGCTCGCGGCACGCGAAGCACTGCCGTTCATTGCAGCCCTCGCCGTCATTGGAATCGTGTACGGAGCGCTCGTTTCGATGGTCCAGCCGGACCTCAAGCGTCTGGTCGCCTACTCGTCGGTGAGTCACCTCGGCTTCGTCATGCTCGGCATGACAGCGCTGAACACGCAAGGCGTGGAGGGCAGTATCTATCAAATGCTCAACCACGGCTTGTCCACCGGCGCGTTGTTCCTCGCCGTCGGCGTCATCTACGAGCGTCGGCACACGCGACTGATTCGCGAGTTCGGCGGCTTGTGGCAACAAACGCCCCTGTACGGGGCGGTCTTCATGATCGTGATGCTCTCATCGGTCGGGCTGCCAGGCCTGAACGGGTTTGTCGGCGAGTTGCTCATCCTGCTGGGCGCCTTTCAAACACAACGGATCGCCGCGATCGTGGGCACCAGTGGGGTGCTGTTGGGCGCCGTGTACATGCTCTGGATGTATCAGCGGGTCATGTTCGGCCCGCTGACGAATCCGGCAAACAAGGAGCTTCGGGACCTGTCGCCGCGTGAGGTCCTCGTCTTCTTGCCGATTCTCGTCATGCTCTTCGTGATGGGATTGTATCCCAAGCCGTTCCTGAGTCGGATGGAACCATCGGTGCAAGCGTACCTGACCCGGATGCACCACAAGCTGGCGATCAGCGTACCGGTCGGGCAACAAGCCGAACAGCCGCCCCCGAACGGGAGAAGCGATGGCTGACCGCAAGACGTTCATCACGAGACCCGCTCGAGTCTCGACCCTCAAGTGTCGACCGCAGCCATGACCATGATACCCGCCCCGGACATTTCGTGGATTGCCATTCTGCCGCTGTTGCTCGTCACCGGCACTGCGATACTGATAATGCTGGTTGACCTCTGGATGCAGGGACCAGAGCGCGACGCCCTCGGTTGGATCGGATTGGCGGGACTGCTGGCCACCGCGCTCGCGGCAATTGCGCTCTGGAAGACCCACATGAGCGCCTTCTCGGGCGCAGTCGCGATCGATGCGTACGGTCTCTTCTTTACCTTGCTGTTCTGCGCCGGTTCCGGATTAACGCTTTTGATGTCGATGAGCTATCTGGAGGTCACCGACATCCGCACGGGAGACTACTATTCGCTCGTGCTCTTCGCGACCGTCGGCATGCTGTTGATGGCGACCGCGACGGACCTAATCCTGCTGTTCCTCGGCCTCGAGGTGATGTCGCTCGCGGTCTACGCCCTGTCCGGCATCTGGCGCGAGCAGCAGCGCTCCAACGAAGCGGCGCTCAAGTATTTTCTGCTCGGCGCCTTTGCCTCAGGGTTCCTGTTATTCGGGATCGCCCTGCTCTACGGCGCGACTGGCAGCACGACTCTCGGCTCGATTGCAGCGGCCATTGGCAGACTAGGCACAACGGAAAACACCCTGGTTACCGCCGGCATGGCCCTGCTGCTGGTCGGCTTCGGGTTCAAGGTGGCAGCGGTGCCGTTTCATCTGTGGACACCGGATGTCTATGAGGGAGCGCCAACCAGCGTCACAGCGCTCATGGCCGTCGGGGTCAAGGCCGCCGCCTTTGCCGCGTTCGCCCGGGTCTTCCTGCACACCTTGGCGACGCTGTCCCCCGACTGGAGTGCCATCCTGTGGGTGCTGGCGGCGCTGACAATGACCGTCGGGAACGTCACCGCCCTGCTGCAGCAGAACATCAAGCGCATGCTTGCCTACTCCAGCATCGCTCACGCGGGATACCTGCTGGTCGGCATGGTTGCGGGGCGCCAGTTCGGTGGGGCGGCGATTTTGTTTTATCTGATCGGCTACACCTTGATGACGCTGGGTGCGTTTGCCGTGGTCGCCGCAATCGGCCGCCGCGGGGAGGCAAACGAGACGCTCGATGACTTCGCTGGCCTCGGCTTTCGCTACCCGTCCCTCAGTCTGGCAATGATCGTGTTCATGCTGTCATTGGCCGGCATTCCGCCGTTGGTGGGGTTCGTCGGGAAATTCTACATCTTCAGCGCGGCCGTGCGTGCCGGCTACGTTGGCCTCGCTGTCATAGGCGTTCTGAACAGCGTCATCTCTGTCTACTATTACGTTGGCGTGCTGGTACGCATGTACATGACGGAAGGCGCCTTGGAAATCCCGGTGTTGAGCGATCGGCCCTACCTCGTCGCCACGCTGCTGCTCACCGCCACGGGAACCGTTCTTCTCGGACTGTTCCCCTCGTCATTGTACGAACTGGCGCGCCAGTCCGTTCTCTCCCTCGGCTAGATCGGTTCCACCCCCATCATACTGCCTTGACTGGATGTGTGGCCTCCCATACGGTGCTCCCTCCGGAGGAGTGCCATGGTCGAAAAAACGATTGACCTGACGGGAACCTCGGCGAACAGCATCGAAGACGCCGTCAATCTTGCGATCTCGCGGGCCGCGGTAACGATCGACAGTCTTCGCCAAGCGCAGATCGTCGACATCCGTGCCATCATCACGGACGGTGCCGTCTCCCATTGGCGTGTCCGGGTCAAAGTGACCTTTACCATCCAGGACCGCCTGCATGAGTGACGCCAAGGTCCGCGAGGTCTGGCCCGGAATTTACATCGTCCACTTGCCACTGCCGGTACGCCCCACCATCGTCAATGTGTATCTACTGCACAGTGGCGACGAATGGGTGCTGGTGGACACCGGAGTCGACACCGCCGAGAGCAAAGCGGCCTTCGACACCGCCCTGGCGCAGATTGGGTGCCCGCCGGATGGGATGACCCGCGTGATCTGCACCCACCACCACCCTGACCACTTCGGTTGTTCGCGCGCCTATCGCGAGCGATCGGGTGCGCGCCTGTACATGAATCGGCTCGAGTACGAAATCGCAAGTGCGTTCGGGCGCGGGCGGCGCAGCGAGGATGTGACCGCGTTTTTCATCCGTAACGGCGTACCCATCGAGCGCTTCGTGCAGATCCCCTCGCCCGCGGCATTCTGGTCGGAAATGTACCGGCCAGCCACGCCCGACCATTTCATCGAAGACGGCGAGGTGCTGACCTTCGGCGACTTGCAGATCGAGGTGATCACCACCCCCGGCCACACCGCGGGGCACTGCGTCCTCTACCTCCGGCGGCAGCGGTTGCTGATCTCGGGAGATCATCTCCTACCCAAGATCACACCCCACGTCGGCTTCTACCCGGGGGGGCCGGAAAATCCGCTGCGAGACTTTCTGGAGTCGCAGCGCAAGATCCAGCGCTTCGACGTCAATCTTGTCCTCCCGGCGCACGGCGGCACGTTCCCCGATCACCGCCACCGTGCCAACCAGATTATTCACCATCATGAGTACCGGCTGCAGGAGATGATCGACGCCATTCGCCGGCAGGGTCGAACGGCATACGAGATTGGCTGCCTCTGCTTTGGCTTCGACGTCGGCAGCCCGCTCATGGTCCAGATCCCGGCCACCTTCGAGACCTTGGCGCACCTACAATACCTCCATGCGCAGGGACGTGTCGTCCGCGAGGACCACGGCGAACAGACCTTGTACCGGGCAACGTGACGCCGGAACCGCTCGACATCTGGATTGGAGCGCGCTGACGCACAGCGGCCGAACATGGCCGCGCGCTCCACACCCATGTTCGGATCAAGCATCAGGAGTTGCCCAGCACCGCGCGGCGTCTGTGACGCCATCGTCCACGACCGCGCACCCGCGGTCCTGCCCTGCACAGTTGAGTCACTGGAGGCAGCGTGATAACACAACCACCGATCCCCACAAGAAAGAGAGGAGATTTATGAAGCGGCACACGTTTTTTGGCACCGGCGCATTTGCCTTGGTGGGACTGGCTTTGTTCCTGACGTCAGGGGCGCGCGCAGCCGATGACGCCATGACGAAATCCGTGATCGAGTATTTCCGCCGTAAGGCCAACATCCCACCGACCATGCAGGTCGAAGTGAAGGACCTGAAGGCATCGAAGATCAAAGGTGCCAAAACTGGGACGCTCAGTTTTGGCGGTCGGTCAACCGAGTTCACGGTTTCCGACGACGGCCATTACGCTTTCTTTGGGGAAGTCGAAGACCTGACTGTCGATCCGTTTGCGGCCGTCATGAAGAAGATTTCGTTGAAGGACGTCGCCTCCAAGGGCCCGGCAGATGCGAAGGTCACCATCGTCGAGTACTCCGATTTCCAGTGCCCCTACTGCTCGCGCGGCTATCAGGTCATGGAAAGCCAGGTGCTCAAGGAGTACGGAGACAAGGTCCGTTTCGTGTACAAGAATTTCCCGCTCCCCATGCACCCCTGGGCGGAGCCTGCGGCCATTGCCACGATCTGCGCGCGTCAGCAAAAACCCGAGGCCTTCTGGAAGCTCTATGACTACTACTTCCAGAATCAGCGGGACATCACCCCGCAGAACTTGAAAGAAAAGTCGCTCGAGGTGCTCAAAGATAGCGGGGTGGAT
>JAGDMS010000489.1 GCA_017860575.1 Deltaproteobacteria bacterium
GGACCAGGAACACGACTTCGTAGTGACGCATTTGGATTGCTCCTTATGGCTTGAGCAGCCTCCCGCCCGGCGCGGTGAGGCAAGGAGACACGGGATCTTGAGTCCAGGGTCTGTGCCGGGAAGCGCGCGATGGTACAGACGACGGCCCTGCGCTGCAAGCGAATCAAGGCGTTAGCGCGAGCCGGGCGGGTCACCGCAAGATAAACGGCGCCAACTATGGAGATCGACGGCCGATAACGATGACTATCGCCGGGGTTCGTCATCACCAAGAAGCCGATTGTCGTTGGGGGCCCTGGACTGATCGGGGAGGCGTTGGCGCAGCGCGGCCATACCTGCCGGTCGACGCCGGCGAGCTCGACGGTCGGGGACGGTATCGGGCTTGACTGGATGACTGCCCCAGTCAAACCTACTCAAAGCTCAGCGACGGAAATGCATCACCCAAGCATGAATGGTCGATGTTCGCCTGTCTGGTCCGTCCCCTGGTATTGGCTTACTGCAGTCTGTATCACATCCCTCGCCGTCGTCAGCCCCGAGCTCAGTGCGCAGAACGTTGCTGCTGAGGGGGTGCAGAACGTGGCTGCAACGCTCAATCAAGTCGGGAGCCCAAGCAACATGAACAACATCATCGCAGTCGCATTCGGACTCTTGCTTCTGCTCGTGCTGCCGGTAGTTGCCTGGGTCCTGATACACAACAGCCTGGTCAGCAAGGAAGAAGCGGTCTTCACGGCATGGAGCCAGGTCGAAAGCAACTACCAGAGGCGAAACGACCTCGTTCCAAGATTGACCGAGTCGGTCTCCCGTTTCATCGAGCACGAAGCGGAAACCCTGTCTGCGGTCACCGGCCAACGAAGCGGATCTCATGCCGCCCTCCAAGAAGCGGTTTCCCGCCTGCAGGCAGCCCAAGCCGAATCGTCAGACACCATGAAGGCACTGGGCGGCAAGCCGCCTACGGAGGAAAACCATCTCAGCAAGGTCGCTGACACTCAAGAAAAGGTGCTGCTGGGAATGAAGGGCCTGCTTGCGGTCGTGGAAGGCTATCCGGAGCTGCGCTCATCCGACCAATTCCTGACACTGCAAGCCCAGCTGGAAGGGACGGAGAATCGCATCAATGTCGCCCGCATGCGCTTCAACGAGGCGGCACAGGAATTCAACGCTGCGATTCGGAAGATGCCGAATAGTCTGGTCGCCTCGGCCAACCCTGCTAATCAGCGGAGGGATGGTCCTGCGCCATTCGCAGAGCGTTCAGCCTCCTCTCGTCGACGATCGTCTCGGGCTCTTCACACCGGATCAGTTGGCCCGGATCAGCGACCATCATGCATTCCTGCTGCAGGATCACGGCATCGACTATCGAGTGGTGACCGGATCCACTGGCGGTGACATCAGCAGGTTTGCCGTCCGGTATTTCGACGACAACCGCGTTGGCAGCGAAAGTCGCCATGGCCACGGCCTGCTGCTCGTGATCGACCCCGAGCAGGACGAAGTCAGGCTGGAGGTCAGCCGGAGCCTGGAGGGCATCTTCGTCGATGCCTTCGTTGCGTACGTCGAGCAACGACAAATGGTTCCCTTCTTTGGCAAGAACCGCATCGCCGACGGTGTTCTTGCCACCACAGAGATGATCGTCACGCGTGCCCAGAACTCCGAGTCCAATGCTGGTTTCGGCACGGAATCCTGGACAGCCGCAACCTCCGGCGCGGGCGCGACGTCCAGGGCGGGCATCAACCAGGACAGAGGCGAAGCCTTTCGCCAAGGGCTGAATCACGAAGCCGCGGCCTCACCTCTCGCCACCCTCGAGCGGTACCTGGTTGCGATGTCGCAGCGCAATCTACGGCCCGATCTGGACATCTACTCGGCTGACACCAGGAAGATGCTCTCTGGGTGGGTGATGACGGCAGCCCAGGCCGACAACCAGACCAAAGCCCTGAAACAATGCCAGCCCCTTGGGGTTCAGTTCTCCGACGATGGGCAACTCGCGGTTATCCGTTATCCAATCAGGGATCGGCAATGCAATCCTTGGTTCATGTTGCTCGAAAATGGCGCCTGGCGGCTGGACCTCACGATGATGCAGGAAGCCATCCGTTTTGGTCGAAGCAATGCCTGGCATTTTGCAAAGGGCGTCGAGCACCCCTACCAGTTTGCATTTAGAGACTGGGAGTTCGACAGCACCGGCTTTCCTGTGCGCTCCCGCCCGCAGTAACAGCGGCACCAGACCCCAAATTCGCGCGACCTCCCATTTGGGCCGTCAATGACTTTGTACCGCGGCGCGGGAAGGCGCCGTTCACCGCCAATCCCCTCCGATCAGATTTGCACGGGCTGGGGCAATAGCGGCGCGGACTGAACGGTTGCTCTGAGAGGTCCCCATTAGGAAGCACGGCGTGCTCCCGGGGTCGGGAGGCGCCCAGGTGTTGCAGGACGCCGAGCGCAACGAGTAGATCTCGTCCGTATCTCCCTCTAGTCCTCGCTTATTGAAGAAACCTCCTGTTGTTTGATGAGCACTTCCCTGCCGTCTTTGGTTTCAAATTTTATGTACTTATCGTCCGTAAGGTCCGGCTTTCCGACCGAATGATATTCTCTGCCGTCCATCGTTCTGACTGTATATGTCGTGCTGCACCCAACAACCAAAATTGCCAATAGGCAAACAGACGTTAAGGTCAAGTGACGCTTCATGACTCAATGCTCCCTTGATGTGCCTTGCTGGTCATTGCAGAGCCTGGCGGTCCATCGTTGTCGGCTTGCCCATGCGCATGTATGGTGAAGCCAACACGAAGTCTGGCTGTTTGCCAGCAGACGCTGTTGACCCCGGTCAATGTCCTAGCCGCTCGGGAGATCGCAATCCGCATAGCAGGACGGCCAACGAGGTCGATTGACGGGCGGTCGCACGGTCAAAGTTGTGTTGGGCGTGCGGGAGGAACTTCCGAGTGAGGGTCGCCTTCGCCCCGTATTGACCCGTTCACTGACCTGAAAGGCGCTGTCTCGGCCAGGTCCGGAACTTGGACCACCCAGTGGGAACGGCAGGTTCACCCGTTGAATCAGATGTTGCGGTAGCTGCTACCCCCGGCTTGTAAGCGACGACTACAAGTGCTACTTGTGTACTACACACAGGCACCGGCAGAGCATCTAGCCATGACCGCTACCACCACCATTCGCCTTCCGCCCGAGCTTCGCGCACGGATCAACGCCCTAGCGAAGCAGACTGGTCGCTCTGCCCACAGCCTGATCATCGAGGCAGTCGAACGGCACGCAGCGTACGAGGAACAGATGCGCAGCCTCGTCGAGGAGGCCTTGGCGGCCGACGCCGATATCGAACTCACCGGTGAGGTGTACCGCGCCGAGGACGTGCACGCGTGGCTCGCCCGGTTGGCGCGCGACCCGTCCGCCAAGCGTCCCAAGCCATGGCGTCGGTAGTCTATTCGGCGCGGTCACTGGCGCACCTCGAACGTGCCTTTCAGTTCCTCCGCGACGACAACCCGCAGACCGCCTTGGACGCGGTCGCGGCAATACAGACCGCAGTCGATGCGCTTGCCGCACATCCCCTGCTGGGCCGGCGCGTACAAGGCGATATCCGCGAGCTCGTGATCTCCTACGGTCGCACCGGCTATGTGGCCCTATACCGATTCGTCGTGGGGCGCGATGAGGTGCGCATCCTCGCCATTCGACACCAGCGCGAATTGGGATTCGCCCCTTAGTCGCTGGACAACGGACATCGCCTGCATTGGAGGCAACGTCCGCATTGGGGCGAAGGGCCCCCATCCCTCTCAGGGCGCGCCCGCTAAGATGTCCTCATGGACACGCCCACCGGCGATCCGGTCTTCTCCGCCCGCGGCCTCACCAAGGTCTATCGCATGGGCGAGGTGGAGGTCCCGGCCCTGCGCGGCGTCGACCTCGACCTCTACGCCGGCGAGCTGGTCGTCCTGCTCGGCCCGTCCGGCAGTGGCAAGTCCACCCTCCTCAACATCCTCGGTGGCCTCGACACCGCCACCGCGGGCCGGGTGCGCTATCGGGACCTCGACCTGACGGCGGCCGACGACCGGGCCCTCACCGCCTACCGCCGCCGCCACGTCGGCTTCGTGTTCCAGTTCTACAACCTGATCCCCAGCCTCACCGCGCGCGAGAACGT
>JAGDMS010000490.1 GCA_017860575.1 Deltaproteobacteria bacterium
GGCTTGCGGCGTACCCACGACCGGGGCGCTTGCCGTGTCCCACCATTGAGGCGCTACATTGCGAAACACTTTAGGTTCTACACAGGAGATCAACTGAACACGCCGCACACCTAATTCGCGCGTCAAGAACCGGTAGACATCGAGCGGGTACTTCACGCTCTCGCGGTTCACCACGCACAGCGCGTTGAACGGCACGCCGTGCCCTCGAAGCAGGCTGGCCGAGGCCATCACTCGATCGTGTGTCAGCTCGCCGCCCTTGGTGACCCGATAATGATCATGCAGTCGCTTCGGCCCATCGCAGCTCAAGCCGATGAGGAAGTTGTTCTGTTTGAGAAAAACAGCCCACTCGTCGTCGAGCAGCATGCCGTTGGTCTGCAGATCGTTTTCGATACGCTGGTGAGATTTCTTGTACTCGGCCTCCACCGCGACCACCTTGCGGAAAAAATCCAATCCGAGCAGCGCCGGCTCCCCACCCTGCCAGGAGAACACCACGTCGTTTCCAGTCTGCGCCTCGATGTACTGACGTACGTGCTGCTCCAGCATTTCATCGGACATTCTTGGGGCGCTCGGTTGCTCGAGCAACTCTTTTTTGTGCAAGTAGTAACAGTAGGTGCAGTCGAGATTGCAGGTCGAGCCAATCGGCTTGATCATCGCGTGGAAGCGGTGCTTCATGCCCTCTGGCAGCGACGGAAGTTTCATGGAGGGTGAATTCATTCGCTGTGTCGGTTCGGTCCGAGTCGATGGCTATTATAATATCACGCACGGCGGCCCGGCGCAGCAATGACGGCCAGCCTAGTTGAACTTGAGGATATGGCAGGTGCCCAAGGCATCGACATGGATGGTGTCGTTCATGCGGCGAGTGTATCAGACGACTCGGCAAGGTGTGACGCCACAGCACGCATCAGTTTTCGGACACTACGGGCGCATCTTGCCCGCAGCATCTTAGGAAGCTGACGCTCCATCCGTGTGGGCTACACGGTCACCCTACGTTCTCGAGCCACGGATCCGGCGACCTACTACGGGGCCGTCGGAGGGGCCGTCGGAGGGGGCACCACCTGGTAGTAGGGCCCCTGGTCGCACTGCTGCGGCATTAGCCAGCTGGGTCCGCACTGGTAGATGGTTTCCCCGTTCACGACCATCTTCAGGCAACCCGACGGAAGCACCCACATCGTGGCGTCGATGGGAAGGGGGGTAGTTACCGGCGGCGGCGGGGGGGCCGACGGCGGCGGCGGTGGGGTTGACGGCGGGGGTTTGGACACAACCGCCACGACCACCGCAACTGCGACGACGGTGGCAACAGGGCGGTAGACCGGGTGGCGGACGACGACGACCGCCGCGGCGGGCCTGGGGCTGACCAGGGCAGCCAAGAGGACACCGACGGCGAGACAACTTGTGCGCATGCTAGGCTCCTTTAACGAAACGCGCTGGCCGCTTCGCGGAAGTTGACCTCGGTGGCACCTTGTGGCTTGGGCAGGGCGAAGGTGGCGTCCGGCAGCTTCGGGTCAAGCTTCCACTCGGCGTACTCTACGACGAAGTGGGGCCGCAGCGGGTGATCGACATAGACCACGAGCGAGCGCGCCGGCAATGTCGTGCCCGGATCGATCCAGTACTCCACCCTGAGCGCCGCGCTCGACAGCACCAGGTGCTCCACTTTCTTCCCCTGAATCGTGGCCTGCCCAGCCTTTATGGCCTCGGTGACTCCCGCCGTGACAGCCGTGTAAGGGTCGGCGACGAGCAGTTCGTCGAAGGGCAGGTTAAGGTCCCCTTCCTCCCCCGCGGCTGGCAGCATGGCGTCGAGGGTGGAGGGGGCGCTCGTGGTGCCCCATTTCCCCAGGCTCGGCACGTACACGGTCATAGCTTTCCCGTCGAAGACGAAGCGGAACTCCGGCAGGTCACCGATGCGGTGCGACGCCAGACCGTTCGGGCGCCGCACGGCCACGTCGAAGTCGTTGAAGAAGGTGGCCAGCTCTCCACCGGCCACAGGCAGCTCCAGCCAGGCTCGGCCTCTGAGGGTAAGGGTCTTGGCCGCCTGCAGGCGGTCGCACATCTGTTTCAGCAGAGCCATGACCGCCGGGTCCTTCGCCGGCGCCACGGCGGCGGCTGGGGAACCGACCTGGGGCGGCTGCGCGAGCGCGGTCCCTTCGCCCAAGGCGAGGAAGAGCGCAGACAATGCTAGGCCGAAAACCACGGTGGACAATACCGCACGGCCGAGCGGTTTAATTGTGAACATGGTTCCTCCCTGTGGACGGACCAACGTGCAATTCCGCGGACGAGCGCCGCGCCGACCCCGAATTCAACACCTACGTATATCTCGTTCCATCTCCAGGAGTCAACGGAGAAGTGCCCAGTCCCTCCCGAAAACTCCGTCCGCCTTGTTGTACTGGCAGATGCGAAGCGGATTGGGCAGCTCGTACACTCGCTGCTCCAGGCCATGAAGCTCGCCGTCGCACCGGTGACCCTCACCTGTGGAATTCTTTCGGCGTGCATTGCCGGTATCGGATTGCGGCTCGGCTTGAGCCAGCCGGCGGCGGCTATTGCGTCTGTCATCTACATGGTACCGGGTCTGCCGCTGATCAACGGTTTTGTTGACGTGGTACGTCACAAGTATTGGTTCGTTGACTCCGTCCCGCGCGCCCAGCCGGAGCACCTAGTAATTTTTCAGGGCCAAACCTAGTAATTTTCCGAGTTCACGACCCATCCCGCTTGGTCTAACGTGAGATCGATTTTCTCACTGGAAATCGGGGGTTCAATACGTCTCATTATCCGGTTGTTCTCGACACACCGTCTTGCCCGAGATTAGGCTCCGCTCGTTCTGGAGGTATGAGTCGCTGTTGCTGATCGAGAGACACGCTCGCAGCACCCAGGCCGGGATCCATCTCGCCTTCAGCCAGGAAGCGACGTGAACAAGAGGCCGTTTTCTCCGGGGAAACGGGTCCGATACAGAGGTGTCTTACGTGTGCAGTCATAACGATACAACGCAAGCGATGCCCAGAGGTCTTCTCGCTATTGTTGGCGCGATTTCAGTGCTGAGCGTGATGTTGGCGCTCGGAGGGTGTTCGGTCGGTCCCAAGTTCGTGAAACCCGAAGCGACAGTCAATGAAGA
>JAGDMS010000224.1 GCA_017860575.1 Deltaproteobacteria bacterium
GTGCAGCGCAATGTTGACCGCAGCCTCCGAGGCGATCAGCTTCGCCATCGCGGCGAGGCGGCCCGCATCTCCGCCGGCGACCTCGATTTCGGCGGCCCGGGTCATGAGACCCCGCGCCGCTTCGAGCGCGACGGCGCCGTCGACCAGCCAGTGCTGGGGAACCTGAAACGCCCCGATCGGCTTCCCGAACACCTGGCGATCCTTGGCATAGCTCACCGCAAGTTCGAGCGCACCGCGGCCAACGCCGAGGGTGGCGGCTGCCGCATTGAGGCCCTCACGGTTGACGGTCGCAAGCGCCTGGCGCATGCCGGCGTCGACCTCGCCGAGCAGGGCGTCGGCACGCACTTCGACCCCGTCGAGGAAGACCTCGCACGTGGACATCCCGTGGATGCCGAAGGTGTCTATGGTCCGTACCGTCACCCCGGCCGCAGCCGCAGGCACGAGGAACATCGTAATGCCGTCAATCGCCGGTCCCGAGATCGGGGAAGTTCGGGCCAATACGATGATCCAATCGGCGAGGGCGGCACCCGAGGTCCACATCTTCTGGCCGCTGATCCGGTAGCCGCCGCCGCACCTGTCGGCCCGGGTACGCATGAGCCGCGCCACATCGGTGCCGCCCGACGCCTCCGACAGGGCAAACGACACCTTCGTTTCGCCAACGATCAGGGCATGCAAGACCTCACGCTGCGCGACGGTCGCGCCGAACCCGCTGAGCACCTGGACCACGGCGTATTGCGAGATCATGAAGGCGGCCATCGAGGTCGGGCCGGCGCCGAGTTCCTCCACCACCACCAACTGGTCGCGAACGTCACCGTGGCCACCAAGGTCCGCCGGGGCGTCAATCCCGAGGACACCGAGCTGAGCGAGTTTGGCGTAGAGCACGTCATCGAACGTCTCCGCCTCGTCGAGTTGACGAATTCGTTCCGCCGGAGCCTCGTGTGTGACGAGTCGACGGATCGTCCGGCGCAGCTCAGCACGCTGGGGCGAGTCGGCAATCGGATCCACCGCGGCACCGCGGGCGTCGGTCACCTCGAACGGCATATCGACAGCCACCCGGTCATCTCCCGCTCCGCCCCCGATCGCCGGTCGTTACGCTTGTTCTTTCTTCTTCAGGTGTTCGCGATTGGCTTCGATGAAGGCGCGCAATGCGTCGGCGGCGTTGAGCAGCTTGTCCCATTGTTCTTGGTAGAGGGTGACCGGAAATCGGCCAAGACCGTAGACGGACACCGCTCCTTTCTCCGACACCCGAAAGGTTACCCCGGCGCCGCGGCTCCCTTTCAGCGCCGCATTCTCTTTGCGCAACCGTTCCAGCTCAACCTGCAGATTTTCTTCAGACATGACACCTCCTCCAAGCCTGTCATGGCGGGTTGCCTGCGTCACCGACCGCCACGTGGATCACACCTTGTGGAATAGGCCAATGCCCGGCGCCGGGCAAGGTAGGTCGGGAGCCGCCTGCACCACACGCATGGCCGGACGAGGACATCGCGCTCAGGATCGGACGCGACGCCGCATTTGACCGCGGCACGCGAGCGGCCGTAGCTTTGCATCATGACGGTAGACGTCGAACCGCGACTGCAACCCGCACCTGATGCCTTGTTCACCCCGCGCTTCTGGCTGGCGTGCGCCGTCCATTTCTGCGGCGCCATGGCTATGTCGCTGTACATTCTCTTTCCACTCGCCATCCGGCACCTGGGCGGCAACGAGTTCGTCATTGGCGCCTACGCCGGACTGACCGGTGCGTCGGCCGTGCTCGCGCGGCTCCCGGTGGGACGCTGGCTCGACACACTCGGTCGGCGCCGGGTGCTGGCCATTGCCGGTTTGCTCCACGTGGTGGCGTGGTGCGGCTTCCTATCGATGGACACGCTCGGCCTTCGTTCGGCCCTCTTCGTGGTCATCTACGGCTTGGCCAGCGGCTCGCTGTTCGCCTCCTACTTCACCTACGCCAGCGACATCACACCAATCAGCCGGCGCGCCGAGGGCATCTCGCTGTTCGGCATCGGGGGCATTTTGCCGAACGGGTTGGGACCGCTCCTGGGCGAGCACCTCATCCACCGGCTCGGCTTCTCGATCTACTTCCTCGCCGGGGCGGCCTTCGCGTTGCTCTCCCTATGCCTCAGTCAACTGTTGCCGGAGACGGCGCGCGCCGGCGCCACGACCGTGGTCGACGCCGCACCGACCGCGGCACCGGGTCCCAACCGTGGCCTGCTCTTCGTGCTCGGCACCACCTTCCTGTTCGGGGCCGGCGTGAACAGCCTGCTCACGTTTCTGGCGCCGTTCGCGCAGACGCGCGGCGGCGGGCCCGTGGGCGGCTTTTTCATGAGTTATGCGTGCACTGCCGTCGCGGTGCGGGTGCTGGCGCCGCGCCTTCCCGATCGTATCGGGTTGACGCGCGTGCTGACACCGGCGCTCTTCCTCTACGCCATCGGCCTCCTGCTGGTGCCCCAGGTCTCCGGCGTCGGAGCCGTGCTCCTCGTCGGAGCCATGTGCGGCGCCGGGCATGGGTATGCGTTCCCGATCTTCAGTGTGCTCGCCATCGAACAGGTGTCGCCGGCGGCGCGCGGCCGTGCCGTCAGTTGGATGACCGCCATGTTCGATCTCGGCAATACCGTGGCCAATCCCGTCCTCGGTGGCATCGCGGAGTGGGCCGGCTACCGGGTGATGTTCTCGGTGGTCGGCGGCGGCGTACTGGCCGCCGGGACTGCCATGTGGCGCAAGGGCCCGGCGTTTCTTGCCGCGAAGGGGCACGCGCATGTTTCGGCGCGCCGCCTCGGGCCGAAGGAAAGCAATCTCAACGCTGCGGAACAGCGGACACCAGACGGACAGAGGACAGATCCGACTCCTAGGTGAGCAAAGGTTTGCGTCTGTTGTCTGCCGTCTCCACGTCTGTTGCCTCGGATTCTCCAGGCAGTCTTGCAGCCGTGCGGCTACGTAAACGAGTGTTTACGTGCCAACGTGGTCCCCACCGTCGCGGCGCAATGCCCGCACGGTAGAGACTCTCAATCTAGAGGTAACGGAGCGCTGTTACCGGCGGCCGCGCCAGCCGCCACCGCCACCGCTGCGGCCACCACCCGGACGGCCACCGCCTTCGCGTTCGCGGGCTTCGTTCACCTTGAGGGGGCGACCCTTGAAGTCCTGGCCGTCGAACATCTGGATGGCCTTTTGCGCGTCGGCATCCGAAGCCATCTCGACGAACCCGAAGCCACGGGACTGGCCGGTTGCCCGGTCGGTCACCACGGTCGCGTTGTCACACACTCCCGCTCCGGCAAACAACTCTTCCAGATCTTTCGTGGTCACGTCGAAAGGAAGATTGCCGACGTACAGTCTCTTTCCCATCACGAACTCCCTCTGCTCGGTCGCTACGCGACCATCCGTTCCCCCGCGCCTTACGACGCGTGCTTACCAACCGACAACTCTCGATGTCGTACCCGTTTCTCTGAGTCCGTCAGCGGGAAGCACACCGAGCAGAATGTCCGAGGCGGAATTCGCACGCTAACCGATCAGTGCAAAATACTGTACCAGTCGACGAGGGTTGCGACAACCCATCCTGCATAGTGTCAGCGGTGCGAATCAGATCACCTGCTGTTCCCGCAACTGTCCAATCTGTTCCCAGCTATAGCCGAGAAGATCGGACAAGATCTCCTCGGTATGCTGCCCGAACTCCGGCGCGGGGAGACGCACCGATCCGGGCGTCTCACGCAAGCGCACCGGAATACCGACGACCTGCGTCTTGCCGAACTGCGGATGATCGAAATCGACGACGTAATTGTTGGCCCGCACCTGCGGGTCGTCGGGGAGATCATCGACGCTGTTGACCACCGTGAAGATGAAATCACCGCCGGCGCGCAAGCGGCGCAGCCATTCGTCCCGCGGCTGACTGGCGAACACCGCGTCGAGAATCTCGATCGCTGCCGTGGCATTGGCGGCGCGCACCCGCATGTCGGCAAAGCGCGCGTCGTCGGCCAGTTCCGGCCGCCCCAACGCCCGGCAGAAGTCGCGCCAGTAGCGGTCCGGCTGGATCATGCCGAGGCAGATCCATTTGTCGTCGGCGCAGCGGTAGTGGTTCCACAACGGGTTGGTGGCATGCTTGCGCGGCACCCGCGGGAAGGCAAAGCCCATCATCAAGCGGGCCGACACGCTCAGTCCTTGCAGCATCAACATGCTGCCGAGATGCGAGGCGTCGACTTCCTGCCCGACGCCGTGGCGCTCGCGCGCCAACAATGCGGCCAGCACGCCGTACGCCAGCATGACGGCTCCCATCTGGTCCGCGATGCCGCCCCCAACCTGCAGCGGCGGCATGTCGGGCTCCCCAACCGCCATCATGATCCCGGAGCGCGCCAGTCCCATCTGGTCAAACGCGGGATCAGCGGCCTCCGGGCCTTCCGGGCCATAGCCTGTGGCGCTGGCGTAGATCAGCCTGGCGTTATGCCGCCGCAGCGTCGCGTAGTCGACTCCGAGGCGTGCGGCAACGCCGAGACGGAAGTTCTGCACGAACACGTCCGATTTCGTAACGAGTTGATAGACGATCTCGCGCGCGGCCGGCTTCTTGAGGTCCAGGGTGATGCTTTTCTTATTGCGATTGTTCGCCTCGAAGTAGAAGTTCGGCCGGTCCGCCATGTCGATACCGCTGATCCTGGTCACGCCACGCCCGGGATCGCCGCCCTCCCGTTCCTCGATCTTGATAACCTCGGCGCCGAGGTCGCCGAGCATCGCTGTGCACACCGGCCCTTGCTGGAATATTGTCCAGTCAAGCACGCGAATCCCTTCCAACGGCATGGGCATGATCCGTCTCCCTTCTCAATTCGTCTTCGATCCCCCTCCGGGGACAGGCGGCCCTACAATACGCGCAGCACCACCTTGCCGAAATGGACGCTGGATTTGAGCACGCGGTGACCTTCGGCCGCCTGTTCGAGCGGTAGCACGCGGTCGATCACCGGCGGCAACCGGCCGGCAGCAAGGGCGGCGCCAAACCGGGCAAGGAAACTCGCGACGATCTGCGCCTTGTCCTGCGCCGAACGCATCCGCAGCGTCGAGCCGATCACGCGCAGGCGGCGCAGCAGCACCGACGCCAGATCGATCTCGGCCTTCGCCCCACCCATGAGGCCGATAATCACCAGGCGTCCGTCGACGGCAAGCGACTGGAGATTCGATGCCAGGTACTTTCCGCCAATGGCGTCGAGCACCACGTCCACGCCGGCGCCGGCGGTAACTTCGCGCACCTGCGGTGCGAAGTCGCCGGCACGGTAGTTGATGGCGACGTCGGCGCCGAGGTCACGGCAGCGACGGCACTTGCCATCACTGCCGGCGGTCACCAGACAGCGCACGCCGGCCTCACGCAACAGACGGATTGCGGCCGTGCCAACACCGCTGCCACCGCCATGGATCAGGGCTATCCCGCCGGCCTTGAGCTCACCGAGCAGAAACAAATTCAGGAAGGCGGTCAAGAACACTTCCGGAAAGGCGCCGGCCTCTTCGTCACTGAAGACTGACGGCACGTGCAGGGCCGAACCGTAGTGGACCACCGCCTCCTGCGCGTAGCCCCCGCCCGCAAGAAGAGCCATGGCGCGCTCGCCGATCTTCCAGCCGGACACGGCGCTGCCGATCTCGACGACCTCACCGGCACATTCCAGGCCCAGGATCGGGGACGCCGCCGGCGGCGGCGGGTACAGTCCCTGACGCTGGAGGAGGTCGGCGCGGTTCACCGCCGTGGCGGCGACCCGAATACGCAGCTCTTCCGGACCGAGGGGCGGCGCAGGCACCTCCCCCAAGGTCAAGACGTCCTCGGCGCCGGGCTGTTCGTAGATGATGGCTTTCATCGAGTGTCAGTCCTTCCCGGTCTCCCCGTCGTGCGCGCGCAAGTGCGTCAGCTCCTCGTACACCCATCGGACGTTCTGTGCCTGCGAATTGAGGAATGGCAGTCCCTGGAAATCGGCGAACGCACCCAGGTCGACCGCACGTTGCACCTCGGCCAAGGAGGCGCCGTGGCTTACCGCGCGCTCGACCTGGGACACGAGATCGCGCAGGTAGTCCCGGAACCGCTCGACGTCGGCGCGCGTCGCCAGCGACCCATGGCCAGGAATGTAGCGCTCGGTGTCGCCCAGGCCGAGAACGCGGTCCAGACTTTCCACCCACTCCCGCGCCGTGCCGCCGGCGCGCCGGTCGACGACCGGATAGATGCCATGGACGAACAGATCGCCGGTGTGCAGCACGCGCCGCCGGCTGAAATAGACCACCACGTCCCCATCCGTGTGCCCGCGGCCGGGGTGTATGACGCGAATGGATTCATCACCAAACTGCAGCTGTCGTTCATCGTCCAACTGGGCGTTCGGCAACGAGCTCCAAGCCGGTTCGACTTCCCAGAACCCGCCGTCGCGCGCGAGAAGATGCGCGCGCGTGCGGCGGTGTGCGATCACCTCGGCCCCCGCCGGGTAATTGGCGTTCCCGTGTGTGTGATCGGCATGGTAATGGGTATTGATAATGGTCGTGACGGGCTTGGCGGTCAGCGAACGGATGATCGTCGGTAGCCGGCGCCCGGGGCTCCAGAACTTCGGATCCACCACGAGGACTCCGTCATCACCAATCAACACGGCGGTGTTGCCACCGCCACCGGTGACAACGTAAAAGCGATCATCGATCTTGACCGTTTCCGTCTGCAAAAATCGCCAGAAACGAACTCCCACGACTCCGAACACCAGGAGTAGCAGGACCCCGAAGCCCATCAGGATACGGCGCGCCATGGATGTGTTCTACTTACGAAGATCCGTGGCGCGGCGCAATCGCATTCGGCTACACGAATCTGCACGCGCGGCACGCGTCGACGTGCACTGCCAGAAAGGCGAGCAGGTTCTCGCGCAGGCCGGTACACGCTCGCGCACGATGACTGATGCGGTTCTTCACTGCAGCCGGAATCTCGGCGAAGGTCTGGCCGAACTGCGGATACAGGAACACCGGATCGTACCCAAACCCGCCGCTGCCCCGCGGCGCCTCGGCGATCCGCCCCTCGCAAACGCCTTCCACTGTCCATGTGTTGCCGTTGGGAATCGCCACCGCGAGAACGCAGCGGAACCGCGCGGTGCGCGCCGCCGCGGGGACCCCCTCCAACGCCGCCAGTAACTTGGCGACATTGGCGCGGTCATCCTGTGCCACCCCGGCGTAGCGCGCCGATTGTACGCCGGGCCCCCCACCGAGCGCATCAACCTCGAGTCCCGAATCGTCCGCCAATGCCGCACAGCCGCTCCAACGCGCAATCGTCGAGGCTTTGTGCACGGCGTTGTCCGTGTAGGTCACGCCGTCCTCCGCAACCACCGGCGACGCCGGCACCCCGGCCAATGAGCGCAACCGCAGCGGAAGATCCTGGAGGAGATCACAGAACTCGCGGAATTTTCCGCGATTGGTGGTAGCGATCAACAGCAGCGGCTCGGGCATGACCGCGACCGTCCCTACGCGGCGCCGAGCGCCTGCCGTTGGAGTTCACTGAGTTGCTGGATGGCGGCCCAGGCCATGTCGGCCAGTCGGTCGAACTCGCTCTTGCCGAAGGGCTTCGACTCAGCCGTGCCTTGCACCTCCACAAACCGGCCGCTCCCGGTCATGACGAAATTCATGTCGGCATCGGCATGCGAGTCCTCGCCATAGCAGAGGTCGAGGACACACTTGCCGTCCACGATGCCGGCACTCACCGCGGCAACCGAGTCCGTGAGCGGCTCCGACGCGATCCGGCCGGCATCGCGCAATTTGCGCAGCGCCAGTGCGAGCGCGACGTAGGCCCCGGTGATGGAGGCGGTCCGCGTGCCGCCGTCAGCTTGGATTACGTCGCAATCCAACCAGATGGTCCGCGGACCGAGACGTTCAAGGTTGGTCACCGCCCGCAGGCTGCGCCCGATCAAGCGTTGAATCTCGTGGGTCCGGCCGCCGATGCGTCCGCGCGCGGACTCACGCGGGATGCGCTCGTTCCCGGAGGCCGGCAGCATGCCGTACTCGGCGGTTACCCACCCCCGATTGGTGTCGCGGAGAAACGGCGGCACCTGCTCCTCGACCGTCGCCGCACAGATGACGCGCGTCTCCCCCACTTCAATGAGCAGTGACGCCGTTGCCGAGCGGATATAGCCGGTAGTCATTTTGACAGGGCGCAGTTCGCCGTCCATTCGTCCATCAGCACGCATAGGGGTCCCTCCCAACGTTTACGGCATACCAATTCCTGCCGGCGGCGAAAATGGCCCCTCCAATCTACGTTCCGGCTTGCCTTCGGCGGATAAGGTTGTTATTTTTTTGACGCGCTCAGATCGTAGGAGGTTGATGGAGACTTTAGTAAAGGG
>JAGDMS010000491.1 GCA_017860575.1 Deltaproteobacteria bacterium
GAACGTGGCCTGCTTCCAGGGCACGAGCTTCGCTCATGCGCCTTGGCTCTACGCCGCATCGCCGGCCAACATGGGGGAGTACGCTCCGCTCGGCGTCGAGTGCTCCGTTCCGGAGTTTCTGTACGGAGGTTGCGGACAGCACTTCGAATACGCGCAACCGTAGCGCCCTGGCGAGCAAATCGACGGGCAAGCTCTGTCACGCAACCGCGCGGGCCGACCACGCGGGTGCACCGCCGCGGCAATCCCGGAATCGGGGAGGAGGGGTGGTTACCCCGCCCGCCGAACGTTGTGGCAGACGGTCCCGCTTCGCCGTGCGGGTCACGCAGACCTCGCGAGCCGGAAAACAAGCGCATAGCTGGCATCTTCTCCATCGTCGGGCGTGTCGTACTGGTTTTCCTGGGCCCACCCGGCCGCGGCATCGCCTGGCTTGTGATCCTTCGGCAGCGGTCTCTCGGACACGCTGACCACATTGTCATCGTCGTTCGGGTCACCGAAGGAGCGACTGGATTGAGGCGGCAGGCCCTTCTTGGGGTCCGTACGGTCCCAGGCACCGCTCGACTCCAGGTGCACGATGTCCAATGCAATGAGATCGGCGGGCGCCCAGGCTGCCCAAAGCATGGTGCCCACGACCGCGACGACGGCGATCACGGCAACCGCGATGAGCACCGCGGTGAGCGCCGCCTTCGCCGCGATGAGGCCCGCCTTGACGGCAAGTTCGGCCACTCCAGTAGCGGTACCGCTCAGGCCCAACGCGACGCCGACGACTTCCTTGAGCGCGTATCCCCACGCGTTCCAGAAGCCCTGCAATTGCTGGTTGGCTGCATCTTCGCTATCGACCTCGAAGCCGACGAGGCCGAAGACCGCCACTCCACCGAGTTCGAATGGCTTGGGCCCCCAGATGTCGATGTTGAAGGCGCCAGCGGATTCGCCATCGTCCATGTCCTCCCACGGCGGGCGCGGAAAGGACCGTCGGTCGAGTGGCCTCAATTCGAGCCCCATCTGACCATTGGCGGGCACGGCGATGTTGTTGGGGACGAGGTGTCCCACAAAGGCGTCCCACCAGATCTCGTCATCGCCCATGCCCGGCGTTTCGCGATTGCAGCGGCCGCCGTTGCTGACGAACAGGTACTTGACCGCGGGGTCTGCCTCGATGCGCAGCAGCAGCTTGTTGGACAACAGCACTGCTGGTGTCGTGCTGTCATAGATCACGTTCGTCACGTTCGCGACTTCAACCGTGATCTCGTAAAGGCCTGCGGGGAGCGGCGCTCCGGGTACGACAGGATTGCCCGACGGGATTGGAAAGCTCACGCTGTCGTGGACACGCTCGTCGACAATGAAATGCGCTGCTTCATCCTTGAGCGGCGTCTTGCGGTCTCCCCAAACCGGACAGTCCGCTTCCCAGTGCACTTGCGGGTCGTTCACCCGGACGGCCCTCACCTTTACCGTCGGCGTGATGAAGTTGAACCCGCGAAGTGCCACCGCGCTCCCAGGCATCGTGGACGGGATGCGAATGCAGTCACCGGCGTGTGTGTAGTCCGGTCCACCTTCGCAATCGTTCGCGAAAAGTGACCCCGGCGCCGGCGGTGGCGGGTGCCGCCTTGCACACTGCGCCGTGATCTTTCCTGTCGGGTCGGGCGTGTACGAACATTCAGCCGCGTACTGGTAGTTCTGCCAGACATGCGCGCCACCGGGAACCGGCCGGAAGCTCTCGAGGTTGCCGAACTCCTCGAAACTGTCGTGGTTCGGAGAGATTGCGGTCAGCCAGGGCCATGGTCCTTGGTAGATTGTCGTGCCGCTTCCGTTCGGACCGCGGAATACCTTGTTGTCCCACAACCGCACCTGTCCGGGGCCGATCTCACCTTCCGAGTGGCTGAAGAGGGTCTGACCCGCGAGTTTCAGACCCTCGCGCATGATGATGTCCGCGACCCATTGCGCTTCGATTGGTCCGGTACCCGCCGCATCAGCCAGACAGTCGTTGAACAGGCACTCGCCTTTGCCGGATCTTCTGAGCGCACGGTATTGCTGCAATCCTCCGTCGAATGCCTTGGCGTCGTCGGTCGCGATCGTCGCGAAGATGTTCTCAACCCTCGTCTCGAACTCGTTGCGGGGCTTTTCGCCCGCCTGATGCCGCTGCCATAGCGCATCGATCAGTGGAATGAGCGCATCCGATATGCCGAACGCCCTGCAGAGGTCGTTGACTTTCCTCGCCGGTCGCTGCTTCGGCTTGTGGGGCTTCGGTAGTTCTAACCCTGGCGTCCGAGTCAGTATTTCGATCAATTGCTCACAGCACGGGTCTTCCCTTCTCGGAGGACGAGGTTTCCGAGGAGACTCGGGCTCGGGCCGTGCATCGCCTTTCTTGCAGTTGCAGTCTTCGTCGGCCGGCGCGCCATACCCACAGGGATTCGGAGGCGGCCGTGCCTGGTCGTCGTCATCACATCGTTCCAGCGGGCGGTCCGACGTGCGTGATCCATGCGAGTCGGCACGAGCGGGAGAAGTAGAATGAGACATGTGCACTCCTGGCCGCAATCATCGGGAAGTTGAGCAAGTGAGATTGCGTTCCTCCGCGGCCCGCGTCTCTACGCATTTACCCGGTGAATACCTGCGGGTCTTTCTGTAATCGGCGTTCGGTGTAACGCACCGGGCACAGGCAATACCCGTTGTGCCGTCGCCCGCAATCGGCTCAGCCGCACGGACAGGGACAGAGCATGAAACTTGCCCGCATGCCAGCGTCCATGCCGATTCAGGATCGATTCACTCCCTCAAATCACCCGCACGAGTTCCTGAAGAGCCCGTATCTGATTCCCGGGCACGCGTATCACGGGTGCGAAGTGCGCTCAGCGCGCTGGGGAGCGCAAGCACGATTCGCCCCGATGGCTGCAGTGACCGTCTGCCGTTGAACCAACCCAATGGGGGTATTGGCGAAACAAGAACCGGACCCAAAAGCGAGATCCTGCTGATGTGGAGGGCTCACAACCCTGCGTCGGACGCCGCGAGGCAGAACTCCATCAAGCCGGCGCCGGTGTCCTTCACGTTCTGATGGAACTCGGTCAACGTCGGGTAGAAGTTCGTGGCGTAACCGAACTCC
>JAGDMS010000492.1 GCA_017860575.1 Deltaproteobacteria bacterium
CTGTGCATCGACGCCGCCGAGATTGCAGGGCTGGCGGAGATGCTGCTGGAGGCGCGCCGCATCTATCTGCTCGGCGTCGGGACCACCTACTATGTCGCCCTGCTCGGGCAGTACCTCCTGGCGTCGGTGGCCGACCTCGATGTGGTGGCGCTCAGCTCCGACGAGTTCCGGCACCTGGACAAGAGCGATGCGCACTCGCTGGTGCTGGCGATCTCCCAGTCGGGCGAGACCTACGACACCCTGATGAGCCTGCGCCACGCGAAGGCGCGGGGGGCCAAGACGGCGGCGATCGTGAACGTGATGGGGTCCTCGATCGCGCGCCTGGTCGACCGCGTCATCCTCCAGCGCTCCGGTCCGGAAGTGTGCGTAGTCAGCACCAAGGCGGCGCTCGTGCAGATGGTCTTGCTGGCGCGCGTGGCGATCGAGGTGGGCACGCGCCGCGGCGACCGCCATGCGCACGTGCAGAACTGGCTCTTCTTGGGACGCGGGATCTATTACCCCATTGCGTTGGAAGCCGCGCTCAAGATGAAGGAGGTCACCTATATCCACGCGGAAGGCATGCCTGGTGGATTTCTCAAGCACGGCACCCTCTCGCTGGTGGACGACAAGCTCTACACGCTGGTCTTCGTGCCGCCCCCGCAGACAACCGACTTGCACGCCATGACGTTATCGTGCTGCGGGGGCGCCCCGGCATACGCGGTAGCCAACCCCCAGGCGACCGATCTGCACACCATGACGCTGTCGAGCGTCGAGGAAGTCAAAGCCCGCGGTGGATTTGTGTTTGGTCTGACGGTCAACGGTGCCGACGAGATCTTCGACGAGTGCGTTACGCTGGCGGCGCACCACGAGTTCACCGCGCCGTTTTTGCCGTTGGTTGCGGCGCAGTTGCTCGCCTACTTCACGGCCACCGCCCTGCGCCGCAACGTCGACAAGCCACGCTCACTGGCAAAGTCCGTCACCGTCGCGTGACCACGGCCAGCCGCGCTCCGGCCTCATGACCCTCGACGACCTGGAACGCGGCCTCAAGACGGTCACCGTTCCGGAGCACTACCGCCGTGCCGCCGTGCAGCACTTGGGCGTCTGGTGGACCGGCGCGCGCTACACCGCCTTTCGGCCACAAATCGAGAGCCTGGCGGCACGGGGGCGGTGGGAGCTACTGCTCGACTCCTTCTATCGCGTGCTACCGTTCGGCACCGGCGGGCGGCGGGGAGCGGTCGGCGTCGGCCCCAACCGCATCAATCACGACACCATCCTGACCTCGGCGCAGGGGCACGTCCACTGGCTGCGCCGCCACTTCCCGACCGAACGGTTGCGGGTGGTGATTGCTTTCGACGTCCGGATCTTCCGCGACCTGCGCCGTGTTTACGATCCAACGGTGCCGAATCCGCTGCTGAACATGCACTCCCGGGACTTCGCCCGGCTGGCCGCCGGGGTCTATACCGCCAACGCTGTCGATGTGTACACCGTCAGCGGCGAGGACGGGTTCCTCTTGTCCACCCCCGAACTGTCGTTCGCCATCCGCGACCTGCGCGCGCACGGCGGCCTCAACATTTCGGCGTCACACAACCACCCGGACGACAATGGGGCGAAGTTGTACATGCCGAGTGGCGGACAACCCGTACCGCCGCACGACGAGGAGATGGCCCGGGACGTCGACGCCGTGCGCGAGGTGCGCTCCGAGGACTTCGAGCAGGCGATCGCGGCGGGACGCATACGGTGGTGGGACCGCACCTGCCACGAGCGCTACCTGGATGAGAACCTATCCCGATCCCTCGATCCGACCGCCCGCCGTGCCCTGGTTGTTTTCTCACCTTTGCACGGCACCGGTCTGCATACCGTCGGAGACCTGCTACCCCGCGCCGGTTTCGACCTGCGCTTGGTCGAGCAGCAAGCCGCCGGCGACGGCGAATTCCCTGCCGTTAAATTCCGCATCCCCAATCCGGAGGTGCCGGAATCGATGGAGTTGCTGACGGCGGAGGCCGAGCGGCTGGGCGCGGATCTCGGCCTTGCCACCGACCCCGACGCCGATCGGCTGGGCGTGGCGGCGCCACACGCCGGCGGCTGGCGCCTCTTGAGCGGCAACGAAATCGCCATCGTCCTCGCCGCCTACAGCATCGAGACGCGCCGTGAACACGGCACGCTGCCGCCGCGCGCGTTCATGGTTAAAACCGCGGTGACCACCGAACTGCTCACCCGCATCGCCAAGGCGCACGGTGTCCAGATGGTTGGGAACCTGCTGGTGGGCTTCAAGTACGTCGGCCAGGTGCTCGACGCGATCAACCGGGACGGCCGCTTTGGCGGCGTGGAGGCAACGCCCGCCGACTTCCTCCTCGCGGCGGAAGAGAGCAACGGTGTCCTCGTCAGTCCGGCGCTACGCGACAAGGACGCTGCCGGGGGCGCGCTGTTGCTGGCCGAGTTGTGCGCACGGCTGCGCCAGCGGCGGCAAGCACTGGGGGCCTATCTCGACGACGTCTACCGGCGCTACGGGTACGCAGCCAACACTGCCTTCTCACTGGTCATGGAAGGCATCGCCGGATCCCAGCGCGTCAGGCAGATCATGGATCGCCTGCGCACCGATCCGCCACCGGCCCTGCAGGACCGCAGCCTGCAGCAGACGGTGGACCATTGGGACGAGCACCAGTTCGGTCCGTTCCGTTCAGAAACCGAGCGGAGCGCGCGGAATTTCATCCAGCTCCGCTACGACGGCGGCATGCATGTTGCGGTGCGCCCGTCGGGCACGGAACCAAAAATCAAGTTCTATGGCGAGCAGGTCTTCGCCCCGGCGGTCCAGTGGGAGGGGAACGGGTTCGAGGTGGCACGGCGCGCTATGGACGACGCCTCGCGTGAACTGACGCACCTGTTCGTCAAGCAGGTGCTGCGCTTCGTCGATATCGAATTGCCGCGTCCGGCATTCCTGGTTTCGTCCCTCGTTTCCCTGGACAACCGCATCGACTTCGCCGCCCACTTTCTGCCCGAACTGGAAGACCGCCTGCGCGCCGGACCCACCACCGATGCCGACCGGTTGTCGACCTGGGCGGACGAACGCCTGAAGGGCTACGGTAGGGACCCGCGGTTTCTTGTCGCGGCCGGCGTCGCCGAATACTTCCGGGAGCGCCCGCTGTCGACGGAACGCAAGCGGTTGCTGCGTCAATTATTTGGACTAGCGTAGCCAACCTGTCGCTGGGCCAGTCCGCAATCGGCAAAGGAGGGCCGCATGGAGAAACTGATCTACACGCTTTGGAAGGCGGACGTCCAAACCGCAGAGTCGTTCAGCACCGATTTACTCGGCACGGTCTCGCGGGA
>JAGDMS010000225.1 GCA_017860575.1 Deltaproteobacteria bacterium
CCTGCTCGACCGCAAAGGCGCGATCGCGGCCAACATCCACGTGCGCCGGGAGGTCGAGAAGCTGATCCGCGAGTTCGGACCGGAGTACTTTCGGGCCGCGACCCGCGAGCTCATCGAAGAGGAGCGACGCAGCCAGGTTGCACGCCTACGCCAGCGCACCGTTCCCGGGCGCTACCGCAACGTCGCGTCGTTCGAGTACTACATGGCGCAGCAGCCGGTATCGTGGCTGCCGGCCAAGCGCGATGTGATTCGGCTGGCACCGATCGAGACGCGGATCGAACCGTCGGGCCGCGTGGTCCTCGACTTTGAGGGGGCGGGCGAATGGGGCTGGCACAACTTCAACGCCACTCCATCGGGCATGTGGGGCTGCTTGTCGATCTCCGCCTGCCCCACGGGACGGTGTTCAACCCGGAGGATACGCGGCCGTTGGCGCAGGCGAACATCTGGGCCACAGCAATCGAGACCTTCTGCGTGTGGCTCGGCACGCTCAGCCAGGCCTATTACATGCGGGGGTTTTGGGAGGAGATGTTCGGTTTCCGATCCGCGTACGGCATTGCCATGGCAGGGTACGACCAATACGGCAAGCGCCGTGCGCTGCTCGCCGCCCACACCGGCACCATCGGCGCTGGCGCCAGCGCCATCCGCGACGGGCTCGACCCGGGCGGGGAACGCCGGCCGCTGGTCCATGAGATCGGCCATCCCGCGCGTCCCAACTACGAACAGGCCATCACCGCCAACATTTGGCACCCGCATCACATCCCCGAGCCGTTTGCCTTACGCAACGGCGACATTACCATCGACGCCCACGGGGCGCCCGGCGGCTTCGGCGATCCCATCGAACGCGACCCGGCGGCGGTCAAACGCGACCTCGACAGCGGTCTGACCACGCCGGACATCGCTGAGCGCATCTACTGCGTTGAGGCCAGTTACGACACTGCCACGCAGTCCTGGGCCGTCGATGCGCCCGCAACCGCCCGGCGGCGCGCGGCCAAGCGGGCGGAGCGCCTGCGACGGGCGGTGCCGGTGCAACAGTGGTGGCGTGCGGCGCGCCAGCGCTTCACGGCGCACACGCTGCCCCCGCTCATTAGTGAAATGTACGCCAGCAGCATGCGTTTGAGCGAACCGTTCGCGCGCGAATTCCGCGCTTTCTGGGGACTCCCCAACAACTGGAATCCGGAGGTGCACTGATGTCCCTGTCCCGTGACGATCTCGCCGACCTGATCGGTGGCACGCTGCCCTGGCCCCAGGTGCGGCAGGTGGTCAGTGCGCCCAAGGACGATGACCGATTTCAGCACCTGCTCGAGATCTTGCAAGCACGTGTGCCGTGGCCGGAAAAGATCCTGTTGCCGCTCAGCGCGCATCTCTATGTCGTCGAGCAGGGCGGCCAGCGTATCGTCAAGTGCGATTGCGGACACGAATTTGGCGATTGGCGCTGCAATTGGAAGCTGCGCGCGTTGATTTTCGCCCGCGACAGCCAGGAGCGCATGGAGGAGATCTATCCCGGGCATACCGCCCCCAGTGCGAAACTGAGCGAGGTCCGCGAGTACATCTGCCCGACCTGTGCGACGCTGCTCAAAGTCGAAACCGTACCCTTGGGCTACCCGGTGATCTTTGACGCCCTCCCCGACCTCGACGGGTTCTATCGCGAGTGGCTCGATGCCCCGCTGGCGAACACGATGGAGTGCGTCGACAAGAGCCCCGAGTTGGTTGCGGAGTGGGCGCAAGCGTCAGGTGCTGACGGGGATACGGCACGCCCGGCGGTGCCCCCGACAGGTAAGGCTTGAAACCAGACAGCCAACGACGTAACTGTCTGATGACCCGCAAGGAGGGGCACCGTGCAATCGTTTGCTGAACTCATTCTGGCGCGTGCGGATGACGACCGCACCTTTCTGCTGTTCGAAGATCAACGTTGGTCCTACCGCGAGTACGTCCAAGCCTGCATCGCGCGCGCACGCTGGCTCCTCGATCGCCGTCACGTTGGCCCCTTCCACATTGGCGTGCTGCTCGACAATGTGCCGGAATATCCGATGCTCCTGGGCGCAGCGGCGCTGGCGGGGGCGACAATCGTGGGCATCAATCCGACGCGGCGCGGCGCGCAACTGGAGCGCGATATCGGGCACGCGGATTGCCAGTTGCTAATCACCGAGGACCGCCATCTGTCGGACCTCGAGGGAGTGACCCTCCCCATGGCGCCCGAACGCCGCGTGCTAATAGAGTCAGGCACGTGGGAGGCCAGCCTGCGTCCGTACCAGGGGAGGCCCGCGCCACCGGTCGTCATCGACCCCAAAGCACCGCACACGCTGATCTTCACCTCGGGAACCACGGGCGACCCCAAGGCGGCGATCTGTTCGCAAGCGCGGCTGCTCGCGATCGCAACCATTGCCAAGGACATGCCCGCGATTGCGCTCGGTCCCGACGATGTCACCTACGAAGTCATGCCCTTCTTCCACTCCAACGCAATCCAGGTCGGCTGGGCGACGACCCTGGCGGCGGGGGCGGCATTGGCGCTGCGGCGCAAGTTTTCGGCCTCCGGTTTCCTCCCGGATATCCGACGCTATGGCTGCACCTACATGAATTACGTCGGCAAGCCGCTGAGCTACATCCTCGCAACACCCGAAAAACCCGACGACGCCGACAACCCGCTGCGGCGCTGCTTTGGCAACGAGGCGACACCGCAAGACATCGAACGCTTCCAGCGTCGCTTTGGCTGCACCGTCACGGACAACTACGGATCCACCGAGGGAGGCGTCTCGACCATCAGAACGCCGGACACACCACCGAACGCGTTAGGGGTCGGCCTGCCCGGAACCGTCGTGCTCAACCCCCAAACCGGCGAGGAGTGCCCCCGCGCGCGGTTCGACGAGCACGGCCGCTTGCTCAACGCGGACGAAGCGATCGGTGAGATCGCAAACACACAGACCGCGGCGAACTTTGAAGGCTACTGGAACAACCCCGAAGCCAACGACGAACGCACGCGCCAGGGAATTTACTGGACCGGGGACCTCGGGTATCGGGACGGTAAGGGCTTCTTCTATTTTGCGGGCCGCAACTACGACTGGCTGCGGGTCGATGGCGAAAACTTCGCCGCCGCGCCGGTTGAGGCCGTCCTCGCACGCCACCCCGACATCGTGCTGGCGGCGGTCTACGCGGTGCCAAACGCCATTGTCGGCGACGACGTCATGGCGGCCGTGCTGTTGCGCGACGGCGCCGAGTTCGATGACGCGCCCTTCCGCGCGTTTCTCGGCAGCCAGAAGGACTTCGGCACTAAATGGACACCGCGGTATGTGCGGGTGGCACGACAGTTCCCCGTCACCCCGACCAACAAGATCATCAAGCGCCACCTGCGGGCCGAACTGTGGGAATGCGGCGATCCCGTGTGGCGGCGGCGGGATGACGGCTCGTACCGGCTGATGACGGCGGCGGACGTCGAACGCATCCGGCAGGACTTCGCCGCACGCGACCGCGGCGCCGTGTTGGAGTTGGAACGCAGTCGCGCCTAGCGCGTCCTGGCCTCTCGCTACACGAGGGCACAGCACGGACTGACCGCATCGGCCCCCTTCCGGGGTGGTGGTCAAGCCCTCAAGCCCTCCAAATCCACAAGCCCCTGGGCCCTCAACCAGCGCCTCTTACCCTTGACTTTAGGCGGGCTTGAGTGGCAAAAGGGCCAGACACCTACGTAACGATACGTAGCAGAAATAGCAGGTAACAGAGAACTTCAAGGTGAAGGAGGGGATTGATCATGGTCTGTTCGACCAGGATAAAGTGGAAGTTTATGACCCTGGCGCTCGCCGGGGCACTTGTCATGCCGGCGGGTGGCTGGGCGCAAGCCGCCAAGAAGCAAGCACCGGCAGCCGCGATGGAGATCGAAGAGATCACCGTGACCGCACAGAAGCGTGAGGAAAGTATTCAGGAAACACCGATCTCCGTGACGGCGCTCGGTACCGAAGCGCTCCAGCAAAAGGGGGTGACGGACGTGGTCGCGATCGGCGAGACGGTGCCGGCCGTGCGTATCACTTCGAATCCCGGCAGTCCCGCCAGCACGACCATCACCATCCGAGGTATGACCCAGGGCAATCCGGAAGCCGCGTTCCAACCGAAAGCCGGAATGTACGTCGACGGCGCCTACATCGCCAAAATCGTGGGCAACAACTTCGACCTGGAGGACCTCGAGCGCGTCGAGGTCCTACGCGGACCGCAGGGCACGCTCTACGGCCGCAATACCATCGGCGGCGCCGTCAGTTTCATCACCAAGAAGCCGACCGAGGACCGGGAAATCAGAATCAAGACCGAGGTCGGCAACTACGAGACGTCCAAGTCGCACCTGATGGTCAACGTACCGCTGATCGGCAAGAACGGCTTCACCCAGTCCGATGCGCTGGGCACCCTGAGCCTCCGAAACAATTTCGGGTACAAGACCCATGACGGTTTCTACAAGAACGGGCTCACTGCCAGCATGCCTGCTACACCGACTACCGGCGGGGCCGGCGATTACGAAAATCTGAACCGTATCTACAATACCGTGGCGCTGCGGTGGGCACCGTCGAAGAACGTCACCGTGGATTACTCTTTCGAATACCACCGCTATCGCGATCATCCAACCGCGACCTTCCTGACCTACATCTATCCGGGATCCATTCAGGACGTGATGTACCGCATTCCTGGCACCTCGATTTCCATCCCGAACCCGCTGACCCCGGGGGGCCTGGTACCGTACATTCAAAAGAATCGGAACGACACGGCGCCGAGCAATGCGCTGATGATGTACGGCGACGGCAAGAACCCTCTCCACCAACAGCGCGACGATGGCAATCATCGCATGCATATTCTGAACGGGGCATGGGATGTGGGAGAGGTGGGACCGCTCGGCAATGTTACCCTGAAGTCGATTTCGGCCTATCGCAGCTTTTCGTACGAATCGGAGCAGGACCTGGACGGCAGCCCACATCACATCGCTGAGTTCAGCCAGCGCAACCATATCCAGACGTGGAGCGAAGAGCTGCAGTGGGTGGGTTCGGCCCCTCGCGTTCACTATGTCTTGGGAGGCTACTACTACGGCGAGTATGCGATGCAGCACGAATCGCAGATCTTCTTCGGCGGCATCAACAACCTCCCGTACAAGAACTTCAACCGAACTTCAACCGCCTCAAGTCGTATGCTGCGTTCGGGCAACTGACCTACACGCCGCCGATCCTGAACGACAAGCTCAGTCTGACCGCCGGTATGCGCTTCACCAAGGAGCAGGTCCACATGACCCACATCTGGGGGACCGATGCCGGAGCGTACGCCACGGCCCCCGGCTTCACGGGCGACAAGGGCAAGGCCTTCGGGGGCCTCAGCGGCAAGGGGGCCCCGGGCATCTCGCCCATGGGCGACATTTCCTATCAGGCCACGGACGAGGTGATGCTCTACGGCCGGGTCAGCCGCGGCTACACGGGTGGCGGCTTCAATCCGACGGCGGCGATCCCCCAGTTGTTCGAGAGCTTCGAGCCGGAGAAGCTGATGCAGTATGAACTCGGCTTCAAGTCGCAGTGGCTCGACAACCGCCTGCGCTTCAACGCCGACGGGTACTTCAGTCAATACTTCGACCTGCAGCAGTCGGTTTTCAAGTCGAGTCCGACTCTGGGGGCGTTGAGCATCCCCGCAAACGTCGACAAGGCAGAGATTTGGGGAATGGAGGCTGAAGCACTCGCGATTCCATTCCGGGGCGTCGAGGTGTCGGCGAATTACTCCTTCCTGGCACCAAAGTACACGGAATGGAACGACCAGGCGTTTGACGCTAACGGCAACCCGATCTTTGATTCGTCGGGCAAACCCGTCTTCGAGAGCGTGGCGGACCAGCGCTCCTTCAATTTCAGCCCCCGCAACCAGATTTCGGTCGGCCTCAATTATACCGCACCGCCGACCACCACGGGTGTGTTCTCGGCAAACGTCAATTGGTACTGGCAAGACAAGACGGTGTTCATAGTCAACAACCAGACCCCCGGCGCCCAGGCCGACGAGGGCTGGGCCTACTACCTTGTCAACGGGCGCCTTGCGTATACGGGCATTCCGCTACAGAAAGGCACGCTCGATCTGGCGGTGTTTGCCCGCAACCTGTTCGACCGGAAGTACCGGACCTACGGTATCGATTTCGGCCCGCAGTTCGGCTACTCCATCAACAACTACGGCAATCCGCGTACTTTCGGGCTCCAGCTAGCCTACAACTTCACGGCGGGAGCCGAAGCGCCTCCACCTCCGCCGCTGGTCGCCCAGGCCGCACCACCGCCGCCGCCGGCAAAGAAGAAGATCGTGCTGCGCAGCGTCCACTTCGACTTCGACAAGGCGACGTTGAAGGCCGACGCCAAGCCGATCCTCGATGAGGCGATCCAGGTGCTCAAGCAGGAAGGCAGTGTCGACATCGTGGTCGAGGGCCACACCGACAGCGTCGGCACCGACCAGTACAACCTCGGGCTGTCACGCCGGCGTGGCGAAACCGTGCGCACCTATCTGGTGGACCACGGGATCGCACGGTCGCGCATTACCGCGGAGGGCATGGGTGAGTCAAAGCCGGTGGCGTCGAACGACACCGCCGACGGACGCGCCCAGAACCGCCGCGTGGAATTGCACGTCAAGTAACGCGCTTCATTCACCAACCCACCGGGGCGCCGCACGCTGCGCCCCGGTGGGAGCTGCCTCGCTACCCTTCCCGCCCGGCGTTGATGCCGCAGATATAGCCCCAGGTCATGGCGGGACCGATCGCACCACCGTTGCCGTAGTACGCCCTGCCCGTCGGACTGGCCGCGACCGTGCCTGCCGCATACAGGCCGGGAATGACGTCGCCGCTCACGCTCAGCACCTGCCCCTTAACGTTCGTGCGCGGCCCCCCCGACGTTCCAAGGGCGCCCGCGCGGACCGGCAATGCGTAAAACGGCGGCTTTTCGATGGCACCCAGATTAGGACGACCATCCCGGACATTGCCGCCGAATTTTTCGATCGGCGACTCCCCGCGTCGGTAGTCCTCGTCCTTTCCGTTGCGGGCAAACACGTTCCAGCGATCGACCGTCACCCGCAATCCGGCGGGATCGATTCCCACCTGACGCGCCAATCCTTCCAACGTCTCGTCTCGCGTGATCCACGCGGGAGCGGGGGCTCCGGGCATGACGGTGAGGATCGGTTGCTTTTCCCGGTATTGTGCGTCGAAAATCGCCCAGGCTGGCAGGTTGGGATAATCGTAGACCGTCGGATGGGGATCGAAGTACCGTTGCGCATAGCCCATGCCCTTGTGCGGAAGGCCTTCGTTCGCGAACCGTCGGCCGTAGCGATTGACGACGATCGCATGCGCACCGTTCTATCCACCACAGGCCAAAACCACGCCCCGACGCGCCCGCACCAGCACGTCCCGGCCGTTCTGCTCGGCACGCAAGCCCACGATACGCTCCCCTTCACGGACCAACTGTCGCGCTCGCGTCTGCAGAACCACACTCACCCCGCGGTCCAGGCACGCTTGCAGCAGCCACCCGACGAGGGCCCGCCCGCAGCCGACCATCCCGTCCGTCGTCCGCTGCGTGACCACATCCATGGAAAATTTTTCCGGAGCCGTCAGTAGAACGTAGGCCTCGGTCATCGTCAGCGGCAGTGGAAACATCGGTGCGGGCCGCAGCGTGTCGGCCCATTCGCCGAGACGCCTTGTGGAGAAGAGTTGCGGCTCCAGTGACCGTCCACTCGGTTTGCCGCCCTCCAGCTCTCCGTAGTCGTCCGGCGTCGGCCAGACAGCGAAGCGTGCTGCATCGTGCTCTTCGAGATACCGCACCATCTGATGACCGACGTCGACAAACGTCTCGACCACGTCATCCGCGGCCCGCCCCGCCGCCAGCCGCTTGCAGTAGGCGAGCGCCTCGGCGCGGGAGTCCGCAACCCCCAGCTCCGCCATGTGATGGTTGAGGGGGATCCATATGACGCCACCGGAGACCGCCGTGGTGCCACCGACCTTGTCGCTGCGTTCGACAACCAAAACGTCGGCACCCTGATCACGGGCGAGAATGGCCGCGGTCAGAGCCGCGCCACCCGTGCCCACCACTACCACATCGGTTTCCATGCTCCCGCCTCTCTCGGTCCGATCCATGCCCTGCCCTCCTCACTTACTTGACGCGCGTCGGATAATAGCGCTCCACGTAGGGTCCGAATGCGTCGCGAATCTGGCGCTCAGTCATGCCCGTCTGCTCGGTTGAATATTAAGGATGCCCGCCCGCACGACGGCACGGCCGGCCTCGTGGAGCTTCGCCTCCGCGTCGAGCGCCTTGCCCTTCCTCCTTCGATGATGCTGCCACTGTCCGCTGATGAATGACGTCGGTTCCGACGCCATTCAAGCATTCCCCGAAAGAATGCGCCATCATTTTTCAGCTGGTGGTACGTCTCCGTGCCTGGGGGAGCGTGAGAGTGGAATGCCCAGTAGGCGAAAATCATCTCGTCCCAACGCCCAACACCGCGCCCCCCCGGGCTGCTTGGTTGTTCCGGCCCACGGTGCTAACAACGAACAACCTGGCAACCTGACAAGTCTACGTAGGGCGCCTCCTGACGGAACGGAGCTGGGAAACCATGACCGAGTTGACAACCACGGAACTGCTGGTCCACGAACTGGAGCCGGGCATCATCCTGTTCACCTTGAATCGGCCCGAACGCCTCAATGCGCTCAGCCAACGTCTCATCGCTACGGTCCATGAAGCCTTCGACCGCATCGCCGGCGACCGCCTGGCGCGGGTGGTCATCCTCACCGGTGCAGGGCGAGCGTTCTCTGCGGGGGCGGACGTGAAGGACCAGCACGCCGCTCCGGGCACGGAGGGTATGGGCGAGGTTGCCACGGTATTCCTGTCGCAAGACCACCTCGCCTCGCTCCACGATAAGATTCACCGCAGCCCGAAACCCGTGATTGCTGCCGTGAACGGCGCCGCGATGGGTGGCGGCTTCGCCCTCGCGCTGGCCTGCGACATCCGCTACGCCGCCACGTCGGCTTCGTTTGGAGCGCGGTTCATCAAGATGGGCGTGTCCTCGTGCGACATGGGCACCAGCTATCTGCTGCCGCGCCTCGTCGGCGCGTCGCGATCGGCGGAATTGATGCTCACTGGCCGCATCTTCGATGCGCGGGAGGCACGCGAGATGGGACTCGTCTTGGATGTCGTAGCGGACGGCAGCGTAGTGGAACGGGCGCTGCTCACCGCCCGCCAGATCTGCGAGAACCCGCCGCTCGCCACCTGGATGACGAAGGAAACCATGTGGCAGACCATCGACGCCCCCAGCATGCGGCACGCGCTGGACATGGAGAATCGCACGCAGGTGATGTGCACGCACACCGGCGAGTTGGAAGAGGCCTTCAAAGCCTTCGCGGAGAAGCGCCCGCCGCGCTGGCGCGGGCTGTGAAGCCCGTACCAGCGACTACCATGCAGATGCGCCTCAGGGAGCCAGCGATGACCGCACCCGCACTGTTCGCCGAAGGCTTTCACCTTCCCGAGTGTCCCCGCTGGTATGGCGGCCAGCTGTGGATGTCCGACATGTGGGGTCGGGCCGTGTACCGCTTCGATGCCGATGGCACGCGCCACGCCGTGCACCGGTTCGACGACGACGATCCCGGCGGTCTGGGTTGGTTGCCCGACGGCCGGTTGCTTGTGGTCGGCATGGAGCGGCGCCGGCTCTACCGCCTGGAGCGGAGCGGACCGGTCGTGCACGCCGACTTGTCCGCCCTGCTCCCCTGGCCTTGTAACGACATGATTGTGGCGGATGACGGTACGGCCTACGTGACCCATTTCGGCTTTGACATGTGGGGTGGAACGACCGATTTCCTTCCCGCCGCACTGATCCGCGTCAGGCCGGACGGCCGTGTGGACACGGTGGCCGACGACCTGTTGTGCCCGAACGGCATTGCCCTGAGCGCCGACGGTCGGAGCTTGTTCGTGGCGGAGCCTGGCGGCTCGCGCATCAGCCGCTTCACCGTCACACGGGACGGCGGCCTTTCGGATCGGGAGGTATTTGCGCAACTCACACCGGTTGCCGGCCAGCAGTACGCCCCGCCGGACGGCATCTGCCTGGACACCGCGGGCGCCGTGTGGGCGGCAGAGCCCGTCGGGAAGCGCGTGCTGCGAATCGAGCCGGGTGGCCGGGTCACCGCTGAAATGGCATTCGCCCAGCACCCGCTCGCCGTGGCGCTCGGCGGCCCCGACCGCCGCACTCTTTATGTATGCACTGCGGAGCAGATCTCGAAGCCACGCCGGACCGAGCAGCCCGGGGGCACCATCCACACGATTACCGTTGCTATCCCCGGCAGTGGAAGACCCTGAGCATTCGCGCACGGACGTTTGGCAACGAATTCGTCGACAGCGTGCCTGCGCTCACCCGTCGACAAGCGCAGCGTGAGCGGTTTTGCGCGACTTCACTGAACGTGCATCTCCACGTTTTGACCTACGCGAACGGACTCGCAACCGGAGGAAGTCATGGACCTCGGACTCAACGGTAAGACGGTGATCATCACGGGTGCGGCCAGCGGGATCGGACGCGCCTGCGCCATACGCTTTGCGCAGGAAGGCGCGGTCGTGGCGGCCAGCGACATCGACGACGACAAGCTGCGCGACGTAGTCGATGAAATCTGCGCCGCGGGTGGGCGGGCGTTTTCCGGCCATGCCGACGTGACTTCAGCGGATCAAATGCAGCGGTTGGTCGACATGGTCGTCACCGACTGCGGCAGGCTCGACATCCTGTTCAATGTCGCCGGTGGCGCACAACCGCTGCCGACACACACCATGAGCATCGCGGACTACCACCGGGTCATCGCACTCAATCTGCATTCGGTCTTTTTCGGCGTTCGCGCGGCGCTTCCGGCCATGCTGCAACAAGGGCGCGGCACGATCTTGTCGACCACCTCCGGGGCCGGCTTGAACGCCGTCACCGGCCTGGCCGCGTACGGCGCCGCCAAAGCCGGCGTCATCAGTTTGATGAAGAGCGTCGCCGTGGAGTACGGGCGTGCCGGCATTCGGGCAAATACGATCTCGCCGGGCCCGATGGATACCCCCGGGCTGCGCGCCTGGCTCGACACCTACCCCGACGGGGCGGCGCGCTACGGCCGCCAGGTGCCGTCGGGCCGGCTCGGCACGGCGCAGGACATCGCCTCGGTCGCCGTCTTTCTCGCCAGCGAGGCCGCGGCCTTTCTCAACGGTGCCGTGATACCGGTGGATGGCGCCATCCACGCACGCCTGGCCACGCCCGGACTTGACGACTTCTGATCGCCGCCTTGCACGGCACGCACACGCGCCCCTGCACCTTGACTCACCGAAACGAATAGGCTTTTCTCGCAGCCGTTCGGTGGCCGCGGTGCCGGCGGAGTATCTACCGCCACCAGCGCTCCCTCCGGCACTGACGGCTGGTACAACAAGGAACGTTGCTCACAAATCAACTTCACCCAAATGGAGGGCACATGACCAAGGCAGCAGTGATGTACAACTACAACGAACCGCTCAAGGTCGAGTCGGTTGAACTGAGAGGGCTGCGGCCGGAAGAAGTGCTGGTCAAGATGGCGGCGAGCGGCGTTTGTCACTCCGACCTGTCACTGCTCCAAGGCAAGATCCCCATGCCGCCCCCGGCCGTCCTCGGCCACGAGGGCGCGGCCATTGTCGAGGAAGTGGGTTCGGCGGTGACGGATCTCAAGCCGGGGGATCATGTCGTGCTGTCGTGGGCGGCGGACTGTGGCAAGTGTGCCTACTGCCTCAAGGGCAAGCCCTACCTCTGCACGATGTCGCACCAGGGCTTCATGGAGGGCACCGAGGGCACGTTCCGCAAGGATGGGATCGAAATCTTCCGGATGACCGGCA
The DNA here is from genome assembly GCA_017860575.1 of Deltaproteobacteria bacterium. Taxonomy (GTDB): domain Bacteria; phylum Desulfobacterota; class Binatia; order HRBIN30; family HRBIN30; genus JAGDMS01. Next base: position 11,832 of record JAGDMS010000225.1, read on the forward strand.
TTGCGACGTTTTCGGAGCGCAGCGTGGTCCGCGCGGCGTCGTGCATCAAGATTCCATCGGACATCCCGCTGGACCGAGCCTGCCTGATCGGTTGTGGCGTCATGACCGGCGTGGGCGCCGCCATCAATACGGCGCGGATTCGGCCGGGGGACACCGTGGCGGTCTTCGGGTGCGGCGGCGTCGGGCTCAACGTCATTCAGGGGGCGGCTCTGTGCGGCGCCGAAAAGATCATCGCCGTCGACCTGGTTGATCGCAAGCTGCAATGGGCCAAGGAGTTCGGCGCCACGGACGTCATCAACGGCGCGCAGGTCGATGCCCCCGACGCCATTCGCGGCCTGACGGACGGGCTGGGCGTGGACTACGCCTTTGAAGTGATCGGTGTGCAGGCCGCCATCACCCAGGCGATTTGGTCGCTGCGCCGCGGCGGCGCGGCGGTCATCGTCGGCGTCCCGCAGGTCGGGCAGGACATCACCGCACCGGGTGCGATGTTCGGGCTGGAGGAAAAGTCCCTGCTGGGCTGCCTCTACGGTTCTGGAAACCTACGCCGCGATATTCCGTACCTGCTGTCGCTCTACATGCAGAAACGCCTCAAACTGGATGAGTTGATTTCGCGTCGCATCAAGCTGGAGGAAATCAACGCCGCTTTCGAGGCGATGGAGAAGGGCGAGGTCGCGCGCAGCGTCATCGTGTACAGCTGATCGCCAGCCTCGTGCGCCACTACCAATTCGAACCGAGCACACATCCCGGCCCCGGGGCCGTGCGCCCCTGGGCCGGGGAACAACAGGAGCAAGCCATGAAGCGACGCAGTCAGGTAGCAATGACGCCGGACGAGCAACACACCTTCCTGAACAACCGCAAGACGATCGTGCTCTCGACCATCGACAAGCAGGGGTACCCGCACTCGGTCGCGATGTGGTACGTGATGGAGGGCAACGATGTCCTGATGACGACGTTCGCCAAGTCGCAGAAAGCCGTCAACGTTCGCCGCAATCCAAAAGTCGCGGTGATGGCGGAATCGGGCGAAACCTATGAGACGCTCAAGGGCGTCCTCATCCGTGGGCAGGCGGAGGTCGTTTCAGACTTGGAGCGCTGCGTCAGCGTGCTCGTGCGCGTCAACGAGAAAATGATGGGCATGACACTCGCTCCGGAGGCCGTCGACATGATCCGCAACGGGCAAGCGAGGAAGCGCGTGGTAATCAAGGTCACGCCGGAGCACGTCTCCAGTTGGGATCACAGCAAATTGGGCGGAATCTACTGAGTCCACCGTCAGTCCCATCGGCGCGGGCCGATCGTCGCCGCCTAGGCCCCGGCTGCGACGTAGCGCAACATGAACACGAAGTGCAGCGCGCTCCCGGCGAGCACGAGCATGTGGAAGATGCCGTGGAACCCGAGCGCGTTGGGATACGGGTCCGGGCGCTGCACGCCGTAAATGATTGCGCCCGCGGTGTAACACAATCCACCCAGCAGCAGCCAGGAAACGCCGGAGAGCGGCAGGGCGCGCAGTAACGGCGCCACGGCAACCACGCCCCCCCAGCTCATGGCGAGGTAAAGTACCGGATTCAGCCAACGCGGCAGTTGCCGGAAGAACAGCTTGATGATCGTTCCCGCCACGGCGCATCCCCACATGACACCGAGCAGGCCCCAGCCCCACGGCCCACGCAGCGTAACCAGGCACACCGGAGTGTAGGTGCCGGCGATCAAGAAAAAGATCGCGCTGTGATCGAAGCGCTGCCACAAATCCTCTGTGGCCGGCGTGCCGGGCGCCCAATGATAGAGGCTGCTGGCGGCATACAGCAGGATGAGGCTCGTGCCGTAGATAGCCAAGCCAACGGTGCGCCAAGGTTCGCCGTCGGCCTGCACGAGCAACCAGACCAGGCCGGGTATGGCCAACACCACGCCGAGCAAATGAGAGCAACAGTTGAAGGGTTCTTTCACGCGCCACCGCATCAATGATGTGTGGCCAGGGTAGATCAAGCACCAGCCACGATCAACCCTCGCGCGCCGGCAACGATGCCGCCGGGCGAGGTCGCACAACCGTGCCTATTGGAGGGCTTTCACGTAGGCGATCACCTGCCGAAGCTCGTCGTCGGTCAGCGACGGGGCGGGCATAGCGGGAGGATAGCCTTCGACCTGATGCGTGCGCGGGTCGCGGATGGACTCGCTGAGATACGCCTCGTCCACCACCACCTCGGTCGGCTTGCCACCGGCGACGACATTCTGCTTCCTGCCAAAGAGCCCCCGGAAGCTGGCACCGACCTTCTCCGAGCCGTCGACCGAATGGCACGCCAGGCAATTCTTTGCCTGCAGCACAGCCAGCGCGGCCGTGTCGCCGGGCACCACCGGCGCGGCGACTTGGGCCTTCGCCGGCGGCGGGGCATCCTCGTCGCGGAAGTACCAGTCCTTGAAGTCGGCTTCCGAAAGGACATGCAATTTGGAGAGCATTTTCGAATGGTCGACACCGCACATGACGGTGCACTGGATATCGAACGTGCCCAGCAGCGTCGGGGTGAACCAGAGGAAGTTGTTGCGCCCCGGAACGACGTCCTCCTTCACACGGAAGGCGGCGATGGCGAAGCCGTGCAACACATCCTGGGAATGCAACTCCACCTTCACCGGCCGGTCCAGCGCAACATACAGCTCATCGCTGCGCTTGCCGTTGGGGTACTTGAAGTTCCACGCCCACTGACGTGCCGTGACTTCGATCACCATGGCATCCCGCGGTGGGTTGCGCATGTAGGCGAAGTCCGTCCAGCCGAAGTAGAACATACTCAGGAACAGGAGCAGTGGCACCAACGTCCAGGTTGCCTCAAGCACGGGGTTCCCTTCGATGTCCACCGGCTTGGGGTTGCGCTTGCGGCTGTATTTTATGGTGAAGTACACCATCAGCGCGGTGATGAAGACCAGAAACGCGGCGGAGAGGACAAAGATGTAGAGAAAGACCGCGTCAACTCTGTCCGCAATGCTCAACGGGCGTGTCAAGAAAGGCATGGCCAACTCACTGGAACGACGTGTCGAAGAACAGCATTCCGATGAATACCACCAGGCTGGCCAGGGCAACGAACACCATCGCCTTGAGTGCCGGTCCTTCGAATTTGAGGTGCATAAAATAGTAGAACACCAACCCCGCTTTCAGCGGCGTGATAGTGAGCATGGCCCCGACGGAGAGCGCTTCGTGGAAGACCTTGCTGACGAAGGTCAGAATCAACGTGAGGGCCACCAAAATGACCCACACCGTGATGAAGGTTCCGTACGGGACGACGTGTCCGTGTGTTTCTTCCATCGATATGTCGTTCATGCGGCGAGATAGAACAGGGGCAAGAGGAATATCCAGATGACGTCCACCAGGTGCCAGTAGAGCCCCCCGTTCTCCAGCTTGATGTAGTCATCTTGGCGAATGCGCCCGCGCGCGAGGAACCCGAGCAAGACCGAGAGGACGACCATGCCAGCGATCACGTGCAGGCCATGCAATCCCGTCATCGTGAAGTACAGGCCGAAGAACAGGATCTCGCCCGGCTTGCGCTTCAGCAATTCCGGTCCGT
>JAGDMS010000493.1 GCA_017860575.1 Deltaproteobacteria bacterium
GGAGTTGAAGGCGCTGGCCGAACCGTACACTCCGCACCGCGTGATGGGGCACACGTAGGGCGGGGGGCTTGAGTCCAACGCGTTCAGCAATGCGCCGGGCCGAGGCCCCGCGCGGGGTGTGCCCAACATGGCCAGAATCTAATTGGAAGAAAAGAGCCACTCGGGGCCGGTGACGGCAACCCCTACGTAGGCAGTCAGGCGGCGGGGCGGATGCCGGCGTCCATCCAGGACTGGATCGAGAGACAGGGGCGATTCTTCGCGCTTCTACTGGATCAGGCCGGAGCCTTCCGCCGTGCCGGGCTCGCAGAGCACGTTGTCGATCAAGCGAGTGGAGCCCAGCCATACGGCGGCGGCCACCCGCACCGGGCCGCGGATACGGGTGACGGCGCGCATTTCATCCGGATCCACCACTTCCAGGTACTCCACGCGCACCGAGGGTTGTTGGGCGAGGATGGTGGATGCCACGCTTTTCACCTCGGCCGGGTCGGTGGCTCCCGCGGCTATCAGCTTCTGGGCGACCACCAGCGCCTGGAAGAGGATGGGCGCGACCTTACGCTCTGCCGTGGTCAAGTGCCTGTTGCGCGAACTCAGCGCGAGACCATCGGACTCACGCACTGTGCGGACGCTCATAATCTCCACGGTGAGGTTGAGGTCGCGCACCATGCGCCGGACCACCGCGAGCTGCTGCGCGTCCTTCTCGCCGAAGTAGGCCCGGTCCGGCTGCGTGATATGGAACAGCTTCAATACGACCGTGGCGACCCCCCGGAAATGGCCCGGGCGAGACTGGCCACACAGCCCTTCGCTCACCCCCGCCACCTCGACGAACGATCGATGCGTGGGAGCATACATCGAGGCCGGGGCCGGGGCGAAGATGAGGTCCGCGCCGCGATCGTCACAGAACTTCTTGTCCGCGTCGAGGTTCCGTGGATACCGCTCCAGGTCTTCCGGCCGGTCGAACTGGAGGGGATTTACGAAAATGCTGACAACGACGCAATCCGTCTCTTGGCGCGCGGCGTCAATAAGCTGGCCGTGACCTTCGTGCAAAGCGCCCATCGTCGGTACGAGCCCTACAGTGGCGCCCATCCGGCGCACGCGCGCCAGCATCTCCCGGATTTCATCCACGGTGCGAAATACTTCCACGCTCACTTTTTCTCCTTGGCTGGGGCGGATGCGGGGAAGCGGCCCTCGCGCACATCCGCGGCGAACTCCTTCGCGGCGGAAGCCACGGCTTCACCGAGTTCCGCGTATTTCCTGACGAACGGAGGAGCTCCGCCCCGCGAGAGGCCGAGCATGTCATAACAGACGAGCACCTGGCCGTCACAGTGCGGCCCCGCGCCGATTCCGATTGTCGGGATGCGAAGAGCCGCTGTCACCTCGCGCGCGACCGCCGCGGGAATCGATTCGAGCACGATGGAAAACGCGCCCGCGGCCTCGAGCGCCAGCGCGTCTTCGACCAGCCTGGCGGCGTCTTCCTCCCGCGTCGCCTGTTGCCGGAACCCGCCCAGTTGATGGACGGATTGGGGCAGCAGGCCCAGGTGCCCCATCACCGGAATGCCGATCTCGACCAGGCGCCGGACAGCGTCGATCACCGCGCGGCAGCCTTCCAGTTTCACCGCTGCCGCGCCGCCCTCCTGCATGAGGCGCCCGGCATTGCGCACGGTTTCCTCGACATTCACCTGGAACGTCAAGAACGGCATATCGGCGACCACCAGCGCGCGCTCCGCGCCGCGGCTGACCGCCGCCGAGTGGTGCACCATGGCGTCCAGTGTGACGGGCAGGGTGGTGTCGAATCCCAGGATCACGTTTCCGAGCGAGTCCCCAACCAGGAGAACATCCACCCCCGCTGCATCCAGAATGCGGGCCATCGTGAAGTCATAGGCGGTGAGAACGACAATCTTCTCGCCGCGCCGTTTCTTCTCGATGAGATCCGGCGCCCGCATCCGTTTGGCAATCTCAGGCATGCGCGCTTTCACGTTCCTTCAACAGGTCCTCGATCAGCCGGGCGCGATCTTGCGGCAGCCCGCCGCGCACGGCGAGGCCGGCCGTATGAAGTCCCGCGGCACGATACAGGACCCGCACGGACTCGGGGGCTCCGGCGAGCGCACGAAGATGACTGGAGATGGTCTCCAGGTCACCCCGCTGGATGGGGCCGGAAAGGGCCTGCACCGTGCCGAAACGCAGCGCGTTCGAGACGCTGGCCTCCACCAGCGGGCCCAATGCCCGCAACGCTTCGCCGGGCTTGATTCCCGCCGCATCCATCAGCATAGCAGCCGCGTCCACCAGCGAGACAACGTAGTTGCTGGCCATGACCGCCGCCGCGTGATAGAGAAGACGGCCTTCACGCGGGACGCTCAGCGTCGCCGCGCCCAGCAGATCCGCGATGTGCGCGGACCACTCGACAGCCGGCCCATCGCCGTCGATGGCGAAGGTGCAGCCCAACAAGGCGGACAGGCCCTGCTCGGGGCTGGCGAACGTTTGGAGCGGGTGCAGAGCGCCGCAGGAGACGCCCGCCGAGGCCAGAGGCGCGATCCCTTCGGCGCCCATGGCGCCACAAGTGTGAAGCGCCAGGCCCCGCTTCATGCCGCTGGCGGCGAGCAGGTGGGCGACCTCCGGAATAGCGCTGTCGGACACGGCGATGATCACGCGCGAGGCGTGTTTGGGAAGCGAGCCGAGGGCGGCCGGCTTGGCTCTGAAACCGACGAAAGCCGCGGCGGCTCGGGCGTGCTCCGGATTACGGCCCGCGACGGCGACCACCGGCTCGCCGCGCTCGGCTAGCAACCGCCCGAGAGCTTGCGCAACGCGGCCTGTTCCGGCGAGGGCAATGGGATCGTGCGAATGAGGCGGCATAGCTCGGTTCTATCACATTCGCCGCGAGGTTGAGTAGGACAGGCGGTTCCGCCTGTCAATTCGGCATCTCAGGCTCTTTTTCTCACGTTCTGAGACGCCCAGCCCGCGTGCTACAATCGTGAAAACAGCCACCCCCGCGGGCCCGTAGCTCAGTTGGTTAGAGCGCCTGCTTGACACGCAGGAGGTCACAGATTCGAGTTCTGTCGGGCCCACCAC
>JAGDMS010000226.1 GCA_017860575.1 Deltaproteobacteria bacterium
GACCGCCGCAGCCGCTCTACCTGCTGGGGGCGCGCTTGCTGGAGATGTACTCCACCGTGCCGCTGCTCGAAAACCAGGGCATGGGCATCACCATCCTCAGTTACGCCGGCAAGATGTGCTGGGGCATCAATGCCGATTACGAACTGGTGCCGGATCTGCGCAACTTCGTGAAGATGATCGGCACGTCGTTCACGCAATTGGTCCGCGCGACCACTGCGAGTGCCGCAACGGAAGCGGCCCACACGGGAGAGTCGGCGGGTGCCAACGTCCCCGCGGCTGCGGTGGGCAGGGGCACCAAGCGACGGCACCGCGGCTCCTCGGAGCGGCGTGCGGCCGAACGCGCGGGACTCGACCGGGCCGGCTGAGCAGGCGCCCGGGCGGCCTCATTCGGTCGGTCACTCGATACCGTAGCGCTTGCGCTTGCGCCACAGGGTGGTCGGGTTGATGCCGAGGCGCGCCGCTGCTTCTTCGAGCGTTTCGGATTCCGCCAACGCCTGCTCGATGTGCCGGCGCTCCAGTTCTTCAAGCGAGAGGGTTGCGATGGCGGCTGCCGGCGCCTCGGAGGCGGGCGCGTACAGTCGATCCGGCAGATCGTCGGTTTCAATCTGCGCCCCACGCGCCAGTACCACCGCGCGTTCGAGGGTGTTCACCAGTTCACGAACATTCCCCGGCCACGCGTACGCCAGCAGCGCGTGCCGCGCCGCATCCCCAAGCTGCAGCGTTCCGCGCTGGTGGCGGGCACACATCGACGTCAGCAGATGGTCGATCAAGGCGGGCAGGTCCTCGGTTCGCTGTCGCAGCGGCGGCAGCGCAATCGCCACGACGTTGATGCGGAAGAACAGGTCCTCGCGGAAGCGCCCGGCGCGGACATCGGCTTCCAGGTCGCGGTTGGTGGCCGCGATGATGCGTGCGTCGACGTGCACGGTCTCGCTGCTCCCGACCCGCTCGAAACGGTGCTCCTCGAGAAAACGCAGCAGCTTGCTCTGTAGCTCCCCGGGCAGGTCGCCGATCTCATCAAGGAAGACGGTTCCGCCCTGGGCGGTTTCGAGGCGGCCCGGCTTGTCCTTCCAGGCGCCGGTGAAAGCGCCTTTTACGTGGCCGAACAGCTCACTCTCGAGGAGAGACTCGGTCAGGGTCGTACACGCGACGGTGACGAATGGGCCTGGCGCGCGCCGGCTCCACGCATGCAGCGCGCGCGCCAGGACGTTTTTCCCGGTGCCGCTCTCGCCGCTGAGCAACACGGTAACGTCGGAGTCCGCGACCTGCCGCGCGGTTGCGAGGGCCCGCTGCATGGCGGGATTGGCGGATTCGAGCAATACGGGTTGGTCGACCGCCGCCCGCAGGACGCGGTTCTCGCGCCGTAGTTCCCGCAGTTCAAATACCCGGCGCAGCAGCAGTTCCACCTGATCGAGGGAGAAGGGCTTTACGAGATAGTCGTAAGCGCCGGCGTGGATCGCTTCGACTGCCTGTGGGACCGTAGCGTAGGCGGTCATCAGCACGACAACGGCGTCCGGCTGACGGCGCCGGATCTCCCGCAGAAGGGCGAGGCCATCCATGCCCGGCATGCGCACGTCGGACAACACGACATCGAAATTGGAAGCGGCCAGGGCCGCGAGCGCGGCCGTGGCGTCCGCAGCCGCCATCGTTTCGTGGCCGAGAGTGCGCACGTAGGTCGCCAGGTGCGCGCGGATGTTTTTCTCGTCATCGACGATCAAAATGTGGGCCATCTCACCCTTGGGGGAGTTCCAGTGTGAATCGGCTGCCCTTTCCGACTGCGCTTTGCAAATGGATGCGTCCGCCGTGCGCCTGCACGATATCGCGGACAATGGCCAAGCCCAGCCCGGCAGCGCCAGTGTCCCCTGCCTCCGCCAACTGGGCAAACGGTTCGAAGATCCGCTCGCGCTGTTCGGGCGGGATGCCCGGGCCGGTATCGGCGACGGACACCAATACACGTCCATCGTGGGACATCGCCTCGAGGCGCACTGTCCCACCGGCGGGGGTATAGCGCAACGCGTTGGACAGCAGATTGGACACCGCCCAGGTGAGCTTCGTGGGATCACCGACGATCGTCAAGCTTTCGGAGGGCACTTTGGCCTCGATAGTCACGCCCTTTTCCTGGGCCTGTAGGGCGAAAATTCGGACGGCACGCTGGATGGGGTCGCGCAGGTCGACCGTCTGGCGCTCGAGTGCGATGTGCGCGGCGCGGATACGGGAGAGATCGAGCAGCCGTTGCGCCACGTCCTGCAACCGGCCGACGTCTTCACGCGCTGCATCCAGCAGGTTGCGCTGGTCGGGGGTCAGCGTCAGATCGCTTCGTTGCAACAGGTCGAGCGCCATATTCAGCGACGTGATCGGGGTGCGCAATTCGTGTGACAACGTAGCGATCAGCGCCTCACGGCGGGCTTCCTGATCCCGCAGGTAGGTGACGTCTTGCAGCGTCAGAATGAGTCCCGCGTGCGAGCCGTCGCGGGTGCGGTAGGGCGTCGGCCGCAAAACGAAGTAGTGGTCGCGTCCCCGGAGAAACAGCGCGATCTCGATGCGCTCGCCTTCGCGCTCCGGATGCGCGACCAGGTCGCGGACCGCGGCGCGCAGGCGCAAGTAGTGCGGATGACTGGTCCCGAGATCGTCGAAGCGGTGTCCCAGCACCTGGCCGTGCTCGAGTTCCAGGATGGCACAGGCCACCTCGTTCATATGCAGGACCACACCTGCCGGATCGAGCACGATCAGGCCGTCCTCGCTGGCCTCGATGACGGCTTCAGTCTTGGCCTTCTCCTCAAGCACGACGTCGACCCGTGTGCGTTCGATGGCAACGGCGGCCTGCCGTGCCATGGCCTCCAGAAGTTGGCGTTGGTCGAGCGGCAGAATCGTTTCCGGGTGCGGCAGGTTCAGTGCCAGCACGCCCACGGCACCGCGCGCGGTGTGCAGCGGGATATACATCCAGTCACCGCCCGGTAGCGTGTCCGTGCCGCGTCCCGCCGCCTGGTTGTGCTCCCATGCCCAGGTTGCGGCCGCTCGCCCGGCCTCGGATAGTTCGGTTTCCGGTGGTTGCGCGGCTCGGAGGCTGAGTTGACCGCGATCGGGCAGGAACACGGCCACCTTGGCGCGAAACTGCTCTGCCACGTGCTGGGCGAGTATCGGCAGCAGGTCGTCGATGCCGACGGCGGCGGCCAGTTGTCGGCTGAATGCGTACAGTGCGGCGGTCCGTTCCTCGCGGCGCCGGGCGGTCTCGGCCTGGTTGCGAATACGTGCGGTGAGATTGCTCGTGATGCCCGCCACCACCAGGAAGACCAGCAGCGAGAGCACGTCCTGCGGCTTGGTGACCGTGAATCGATACAGCGGTTGGACGAAAAAGATGTCATAGACGAGGACACTGGCCAACGCCGCGAAGATCGACGGGCCCAGGCCGCCAAGGACCGCGGTGAACAGTACGGCGGTGAGAAAGACGATGGCGGGGTCTGGAAGGGCGAACCACAACTGCAGGCCCTTGGCTGTGGCTCCGGCCAGCACCACGGCGACCAGTCCCAACAGGTACGGTGTCCACTGGACACGGAGACGCGCCGGCCGCAGCAGCGGATGCGTGCGCCGTGGGGGGACGTCTGGTTCGCCGGTGATGACGCGCACGTCGATGTGGCCGCTGCGGCGGACGATATCGTTCACCGGGGAGCCACGCCAGAGATCGCGCCAGCGCGGGCGGAGCGGCTTGCCGAGAATGATCTCGGTGACATTGCGACGCTCGGCGTAGCGGACCAATTCTTCGCCCACGCGTTCGCCGGGAATGCTGACCGCCTCAGCGCCCAGCTGCTCGGCGAGCCGGAGCAATCGCGCCACCCGTGTGCGCTCCGTCTCCGGCAGTCGATGAAAGGCTGCGGTTTCGACGAAGACCACGAGCCAGTCGGCATGCCGCCGGTCCGCCATGCGGCAGCCGGACCGGATCAGCCGTTCCGCCAGGCTCCCGGCGCTGATGCACACCATGATGCGCTCGGTGACCGGCCACACGCCTGGGATGGCGTGCGCCTGCATGTAGGTGCGCATCTGATCATCCACCCGTTCGGCCGTCTGCCGCAACGCCAGCTCGCGCAGTGCCGTCAGGTTGCCCGGCTGAAAATAGTTGCGGATCGCCCGCTCGGCGGCGGCCGGCATGTAGACCTTGCCTTCGCGCAGCCGCTGCAACAGATCCTCCGGGGTGACGTCCACCAGCTTCACCTCGTCGGCGCGTTCGAACATCCGATCTGGGACGGTTTCTCGCACCTGAATGCCGGTGATCTGCGCGACCACGTCGTTCAAGCTCTCCAGATGTTGGATGTTGACGGTGGTGTAGACGTCGATGCCGGCATCGAGCAATTCCTCGACGTCCGAGAAGCGCTTGGGATGTCGAGAACCGGGCGGGTTGGTGTGTGCCAACTCGTCCACGAGCACCAACTGCGGGCGCCGCCGCAAGACCGCATCAAGATCCATTTCCGCGATCACCGTACCGCGATACTCGACTCGCCGCCGTGGGATGACTTCCAGGCCGGCGACCAGCGCCTCGGTTTCCGCCCGCCCGTGCGTCTCGACCACGCCGACGACGACGTCGAGCCCTTCACGGCGCCGTTCGTGGGCCGCTTCGAGCATGGCGTAGGTCTTGCCGACGCCGGGTGCCGCGCCGACGAAGATCTTCAGGCGGCTGCGTTCCTCCTGCGTGGCCGTCTTGAGGAGGGCTTCGGGGGAGGGGCGCTGTTCGCCCGCTGCGTTCGCACTCACTGTGATCCGCGCTCCACCGCCTAGTGTCTCACTGGGCGGTCGCGGCGTCCAGCGCGAGATTGAGTCGCAAGACGTTCACGCGCGGCTCGCCCAGCAGCCCGAACTGGCGATCCTCGGTATACCGCCGCACCAGTGCGCGGAGCGTGTCCACCGACATGCCGCGCACGTGTGCCACCCGCGGCACCTGAAATTCGGCGGCTGCATGCGTGATGTGCGGATCGAGACCGCTGCCGGAGGTGGTCACGAGGTCGACGGGAATTGCTGCGGCAAAATGTTCTTGATGCAGCGCCGTGGCGCTGACGCGTACCCGGTCGATGAGGCGGCGATCAATCGGGCCGAGATTGGAGCCCCCGGATGCCGTTGGATCATAGCCCTTATCGCCGGCTGCCGACGGTCGGGGGTGAAAGTAGCGGTCGCTCGCGAAGGGCTGCGCAATCAAGCTGGAGCCGATGACGCTCCCGTCGCGGACGACCAGACTGCCCCCGGCTTGCACCGGAAACAGCGGGCCGGCAAGGCCGGTGACAAGCAGCGGGTAGACGACGCCGGTGAGGACGGTGAGCACGATCGTCATGAGAATCGCGGTTCGAAGCTGGGACAGCATAGCGTTCCTCCAGGTCTGTTACGCCCAGTGCAAGACGGTGATGAGCAGGTCGACGATTTTGATTCCGATGAACGGCACAATGATGCCGCCCAGCCCATAGATGAACAGATTCCGGCGCAGGATCGCCGCCGCTCCCAGCGGCCGATACTGCACCCCGCGCAACGCCAGCGGGATCAAGGCGATGATGATCAGGGCATTGAAGATGATGGCGGAGAGGATGGCGCTCTGCGGGGTGGAGAGACGCATGACGTTGAGCGCGTTGAGTTCCGGATAGGTCGCGGCGAACATGGCCGGGATGATGGCGAAGTATTTGGCCACATCGTTGGCGATGCTGAAGGTGGTAAGCGAGCCGCGGGTGATCAGCAACTGCTTCCCGATCTCGACGATCTCCAGCAGCTTGGTGGGATTCGAGTCGAGGTCGACCATGTTGCCGGCTTCCTTGGCGGCCGAGGTGCCCGTGTTCATGGCCACGCCGACGTCGGCTTGCGCCAATGCCGGCGCGTCGTTGGTACCGTCGCCGCACATGGCGACGAGCTTCCCCTTCGCTTGCTCCTGGCGAATCAGCGCCAGTTTGTTCTCCGGCGTCGCTTGGGCGAGGAAGTCGTCGACGCCGGCCTCGGCCGCGATCGCGGCGGCAGTGACCGGATTGTCGCCGGTGATCATGACGGTGCGAATGCCCATGTTACGGAGCTGCGCGAAGCGGTCGCGGATGCCGCCCTTGATGACATCTTTGAGGTGGATCACACCCAGCACGCGTTCATTCTTGGCCACGGCGAGTGGCGTGCCGCCGGATGTCGCGATGCGCGCGGCGGCGGCGTGCAATTCGGGCGGCGGCTGGAACTGCGACCCGTTCCGCGTGGCGACGAATTCGATGACGGCGTCCACCGCCCCTTTGCGAATCTCCGCGCCGTCAATATCCACGCCGCTCATGCGCGTCTGCGCCGTGAAGGGGATGAAATGCCCGCCGAGATCCGCAACCTCACGGGCGCGGAGGCCGTAGCGCTCCTTTGCCAGCACCACGATCGAACGTCCTTCCGGCGTCTCATCGCTCAGCGAGGCGAGCTGGGCAGCGTCGGCCAGGTCGTGTTCGCTCACCCCGCGCACCGGTACGAACTCCGTTGCCATGCGGTTGCCCAGGGTAATCGTGCCGGTCTTGTCCAGCAGCAACGTGTCGACGTCACCAGCAGCCTCCACCGCGCGGCCGGACATCGCCAACACATTGTATTTGATCAACCGATCCATGCCCGCGATGCCGATGGCGGACAGCAGGCCGCCGATCGTGGTCGGGATCAAGCTGACCAGCAGGGCGATCAGGACCGTGACCGAGATCGTCGTGCCGGCGTAGCTGGCGAACATTTCGATGGTGGCCGTTGCCAGGAGAAAGATAATGGTCATGCCGATGAGCAGGATGCTGAGCGCGATCTCGTTGGGGGTCTTCTGGCGCTGCGCGCCTTCGACCAGGGCAATCATGCGATCGAGGAACGTGTTCCCGGGGTTCGACGTAATTGCAACTTTGATCCAGTCGGACAGCACGCGTGTGCCGCCGGTGACGGCGCTGCGGTCCCCGCCGCTCTCACGGATGACCGGCGCCGATTCGCCGGTGATCGCGGATTCGTCAACCGACGCGATGCCTTCCAGCACGTCGCCATCGCCGGGAATGATGTCGCCGACCTCCACCACCACCACATCGCCGCGGCGCAGGCTCGTGGCGGGCACCAGTTCGTAGTCCGAGCGTTTCCCGTCGCGCAGCCGTTTGGCCATGGTTTCGGTCTTGGTGCGGCGCAAGGTATCGGCTTGCGCCTTGCCCCGGCCCTCCGCGACCGCCTCGGCGAAGTTGGCGAACAGCACCGTGAACCACAGCCAGACGGCGATCTGGCCGACGAATGCAGGTTGTGCCTGTGGACCGCCGGTCAAGTCGCGCACGAAGAGGATGGTGGCGACGACGGCGACCACCTCGACGACAAACATGACCGGGTTGCGCACGAGGGTGCGCGGATCGAGTTTGTGGAAGGAGTCGATGATCGCGCGTCGGACGATCGCGCGGTCGAAGAGGGAGAGTTTCTTGGCTTTGGTCATCGGGTAACGTCCTTAAAAAATCTTGCCCGCGATCATCATCAGGTGGTCGACGATGGGCCCAAGCGCGAGGGCGGGGAAAAACGTCAGGCCGCCGACGATGAGGATGATGCCGGCAAGCAGGAAGACGAACAGGGCGCTGTGGGTCGGAAACGTGCCGGCGGACGGGGGGACGACTTTCTTCGTCACCAGCGAACCTGCGATGGCCATGATCGGGATGATCATGAAAAAGCGACCAATCCACATCGCGAGTCCGAGGGTGAGGTTGTAGAAGAAGGTGTTGCCGCTCAGGCCGGCAAAGGCGCTCCCGTTGTTTCCCGTAGCCGAGGTGTACGCATAGAGAATCTCGCTGAAACCGTGCGGCCCATTGGCCGCGGGTCCGGCCAGACCGGCGGGCAGCACGCTGGCGAGTGCGGCAAAGCCGAGGATACTGGCTGCCAGCACGAGGATGGCCAGCATCGCCATCTGCACCTCTTTGGCCTCGATCTTCTTGCCCAGGTACTCCGGCGTGCGTCCGACCATTAGTCCCGCGATGAAGACGGCCAGAATGGCAAAGATCAGCATTCCGTACAGGCCGGCGCCGACGCCGCCAACGATGATCTCACCCAGCATGATGTTGACCATCGGAACCAGTCCACCGAGCGGCGTGAAGCTGTCGTGCATGCCGTTGACCGCACCGCACGACGCGTCCGTGGTGAGCGTGGCGAACAAGGCGGTGTTGGCGATGCCGAAGCGAACTTCCTTGCCTTCCATGTTGCCGCCGGCCTGCGCCGGTCCGGCGGCGATGTCGATGCCCAGCGGCTTCAGCAA
>JAGDMS010000048.1 GCA_017860575.1 Deltaproteobacteria bacterium
TCTCGGGCTCGAACGAGCTGCGCGCGTACCTGTGCGAGGTAAGGCGACGACCCAGCGCGAATTCGTGACGAATCGGCCACGAAAACATGACATCCGCGGCGCATGTCAGTGACGGGCCAACCGCCGGTCAGAGAAAGGCATGGTGCCTGCCGTGGCCAAGCAGCGCACGCCCGATGCGAGTCCCGCTAACCCGGTGCTTTCCTCTGCGTCCGCTCGCCCGAGCTGCGCCCCGGCTTACGATTGCCAGGGCGGTGCCCCAGCGCTGGTTCTGCGGCCGCAGCGCCGCAAAGATTCACGCCAATCGCCTGGGCGAGTTCCTGAAACGATGCGTCGATCATCGCCACGAATTTCCGCAGGTCGGGGACCAGTTCGTAGTCAGCGTTGAAGCCCCAACACATCTTGCCGTTGTAACTGATGAGCCCGACGCTCAGGCCGGTGCCCGGCACCAGCGGGGGCCAAGGATACATCTCGAGCATTTTGGCGCCCAGCAGGTACAGCGGTATCTGCGGTCCGGGAATATTCGTCACATACATATTCACGGCGAAAGTGACGACGCGCTCGGTCAGCGACAGCAACACCGACGGTGTCCAGTCCATGACCGTCATCATCATGTCCAGGCCCACGGCTTGCTTCGCCTTCTTCCGGTCCTGCGTGGCCTGGTGAATCGCCTCGAGGCGCTTGCGCGGGTCCGCCTCGCCAATTGGGAGCTCCAAGACCCATGTCGAGGCCCGATTGCCGATCGAACCGCGCTCCGCCTTGCTGCGGACGTTCACGGGGGCGGAGACGCGAAAATCAGTCTCGTCCGGGCGGACACCGCGCGACATCAGGAACTCGCGCACCGCACCGGCCACCGTCGCCAAGACGACATCGTTCACGGTGCAGTCCAGCGCCTTGCTCACGGCCTTGAAATGCCCGAGCGGCATGGTGAGCCAATCAAAGCGGCGATGCGGGCTGATGCTCCCGTTCAGGGGCGTTTCCGGCACGGTCTGGACCGTGATTCTGAGGACATCGGCGACCGCCTGCGCCCGAAACCGAAGCTCGCGAGCCAGGTGCGCCGTGTGACGGCGGAAATGTTGCCAGCCGCGCACCACTTGGAAGGGCAGGCTTGCCCACCGGACAAGCGAGTCGCGCAGCAACTTTCCGCCGGAGGGAGCGCTGTGGGGAACGAACCGCGGCGCTTCATGGATCTCGTGGTCGGGTATTGGCGAGAGCGCCATCTGCATCAGGGTCATTCCGGCGATGCCGTCAATCATGCAGTGGTGCACCTTCATGATCACCGCGAAGCGGTCCCCCTGCAAGCCCTCGACGACCCAGGCTTCCCACAGAGGTCGCGAACGATCGAGGTGCTGTGCCCCGATGCGGGCGACGAGTTGCTTCAGTTCCTCCTCGCCACCGGGGCGGGGCAGCGCCGTGTGACGGATGTGATAGTCGAGATTGAAATGCCGGTCATCGACCCAGACCGGCCAGTTCTGGATGGGAACCCACATGAGTTTCTGGCGGTAGCGCGGGACGAGGTGCAACAGCGACTCGGTGGCGTGCTTGTACAGGCCGACATTGAGGCCGCCATCGGGCGTCCTGAGCGGTCCCCCCTCAAAGATTTGCACTACCCCCACGTGCATGGGAAGGTTTGCGTGCTCCATTATCAGGAAGGAATGGTCCTGACCGGTTAACCGCTCGTAACCATGGTTCTCCATGAAGACCCTCCGAGCTTCCGGATGCCTCGGAAGCCGCGTCCAAACCCCTCCGCTAGGCTTACAGAGCATACCACGTGCCTATCAGCGGCCACCGATTGGCGGGCGATTCTTCGGAAGGCACCGCCTCTCGCCCTCCCAGCGATGAATCCGGTTCTCGCGAATCTCGGAACGCCGCGCTCGTCGACCGCCGTGTGACTATGACTCGCAGTTACTGCCGCTCGGGCATCGGTTTGACGTATCCCAATGTAGACAGATCGGACAGGGCACGGCCGCGAACGGCCATGCTGGCCGAGCGTCTCGGTAACGGCATGGCGCACCCGTACTGGATCATCTGCGGCGGCCTTCCTCCCGCCAAGTCCGAAAAGGCTCAAAAGGGCGGTACCGTAGCCGTGCGGGCATGCCCGGCGGCGCGTGGCAGTCAGGCGGCGCGGCGGCCGGCGGCGGCACGTTTCGGACGGCCAACAAAGCGGTCCGTATGGGCCAGCACCTGCGAGATCAGGCGCCTGCGCCGGAATGGCGCGGTGTGACTGCCACCGAACCAATCGATGGCTGGCTGACCCCAATGTTGCCAGAGCGCATGCGGATGCTCCGGGGGCACGAACTGGTCCCCCCGGGCCGCGAGGATCAGAATACGGTCTTTGTCGACGCGGCGCGGGTATGTCAGTGGCGAATGGATGCGGTAGATGGCGCGTAACTGCTCGCACGAGATGGGGGATTCCTCAGCCCGGTAGTGGCGGCTGCGGCAGAAAAACCGCCAGGCGATATCCCCCATGCAGGCTGGCGGCACCATGGGAATGATGAACTCCCACTCCTTGGTCAGCCCCGCCATCAGGGCTGCCACGTACCCACCGAGACTCATGCCAAGGAGACCCACCGGCGCACCCGTCTGCTCGCGCAGCCAGCCGCCCACCATGTGGGTCTCGTAGACCGTCTGTCGCACCGCTTCGTTCACACCAGCCACATGCCCAAACCCGAACCGCTCGCCTGAGAACTGCGCCTCCGGAGGCGTGCGCGCCCCGTGGTAGGGAAGGGTGAGCAGCGCCACGTCCAGGCCGTGGTCGAAGCACTGCGCTGCAAAGAGCAAGAATGCATCAAGGCGCGGATTGCCGCTGGTGAAGCCGTGCAACGCCAGCACCGTGGCCCGCGCGCGTCCGGGCTCGTGCTGCCAGTGCTCGATCAGGACCTTGTCCTCCTTTCGCGGCACCGTTGGCTCAGCCGTTGTTGTGCCGGCAAACCGATATGGCTGGTACGCCGTGGCAAACTCGCGCGCCATGACGACATCACCGTTGACGAAACGGCGGAACTCGCTGCTGACGCTGAGCGGGGCCACCGGGGCGTCCACGAAGGAGAAGAAGCGGCGCGGATCCTCCCACAGCTCTCCGGTCAGATACGGCGCGATGGCGGCCTGGACTGCGGGCATTTCCTCCGGTCGCGCCACCACAGTATCCAACCGGAGCTGTATGGCCCGCAGGATTACGGCATCGAGCGCGCTCCCCAACCGCGACAACAACCACTCGTCCCACCCCCCCCGCGGCAGCTCTACAGCTGACAGCGCCGGGATTCCCGGCCAAGCCGATGACATCATCTTACGTGCTCTGACCTCAAACAGTTAGCTATCATACCAAAGTGAGTTGAATCGACAAAATTCCGCACGATCCCGAACCGTCAGCGCCGCTGCGGGCGTTTCAGTAAGGCAACACGGGGACGAAGGCATCATCTCGCTCTCAAGCACCCGGCACCTTTTACTCGGGGACCATCTTCCGCTCCGTCCAATATACGGCGCCGTTACCCCCAACACACTCGCCGCCCGCTCCAGCGATCTCCACCGTGGCCGGCGGTATTCCCGCTCCCAGAGATACACCACGCCCTTGTTCATTTCGGCGGCTAGGCTCACCTCTTTCCGCTTCAGTCCGCGCTCAAGCCGAAGCTTTTTCAACCATTGGGCGAAGGTCGCCTCTGGGAGCAAACTGAACGGGACCCCGATTGTAGGGATCTCACGGTTTAAGTTTGACGACCAACGGATGCACCATAGAAGCCAGCGCCAGCATGACCTTCACGGGACATGTCGGTCAGAGCAACGCTTGCAGCGTGCCCTGGCCGATCGGGCACGCCCGTTGCGAGTCCGGTTAAGCCGGTGGTCTCCTCCGCGTCCGTTCGCCCGAGTTGCGCCCCCGCTTGCGGTAGCCGGAGCTGTGCTCCAGCCGTGGTCCTGCGAACCCGTCGCCACCAAGACCCACGCCAACAGCCTGGGCAAGTTCCTTGAACGATGCGTCGATCATCTCCACGAATCTCCGCAGGTCGGGCACCAAATCGTAGTCAGCGTGGAAGCCCCAGCACATCTTGCCGGCATAGCTAATGATCGCCACCCCGAGACCCGTGTTCTCCAAGAGCGGAACCAGCGGATAGAATTCGACCAGTTTGGCACCTAACAGGTACAGCGGGATTCGTGGGCCGGGGATGTTCGAAACGATCATGTTGGTCCGCGCACCGGCTCCGCTCATGCCGAGGGACAGCAATCCCGCCGGCATCCACTCGGCCAGCGCCATCATCATATCGAGGGCCAGGGCTTGGTGGGACGCTTTCAGCTGATGGGTAGCTTGTTGCAGCCTCGCCAGGCGCGTCCGTGGACTTGCCTCGCCGATCGGCAGCTGCAGGATCCACGACGAGACCCGATTCCCCAGATGACCACGCTCCTGTTTACGACGGACGCTGACGGGTATGGAAACCCGAAAATCGATCTCGTCCGGGTTCACGCGGCGCGCGATCAGAAACTCCCGGACCGCACCGGCTACCGTCGCCAGGACCACATCATTCACGGTGCAGTCGGCGGCGCCACTGACAGCCTTGAAATGCGCAAACGGCATGCTCAGCCAGTCAAAACGCCGATGCGGACTCAACGGACCGTTCAGGGGGGTCTTCGGCGCGGGCTGCATCGCCGTCCCGAGGAACTCGGCGACGGCCTGTGCCCGGAGGCGGATCTGACGACCGCCGTGCTTGGAGTGACGGCGGAACTCCCGCAGGCCGCGCAGGATCTGGACGGGCAGGCAGGCGCGCCGCAGGAGCGCGTCACGCAGCAGCTCGAAGCCGGATGGGGCCGTGTGCGGAACGAAGCGGGGTGCGTCGTGGACCTCGTACTCCGGCCTTGGCGAGAGTAGCAGCTGCGTCGCCTCCACACCGGAGATGCCATCGATCATGCAGTGGTGGTGCTTGCCGATCACCGCAAAACGGTCACCCTGCAGTCCCTCGACGACCCACATCTCCCACAAGGGCCGCGCCCGGTCGAGCTGCTGCGCCATGACACGGGCGGACAGCCGTTTGAGATCCTCCTCGCTGCCAGGATGGGGCAGGGCGGTATGGCGGATGTGGTAGTCGAGATTGAATTCCCGATCATCCACCCAGACCGGGCGGTTCTCGATTGGGATCCACATCAGCCGCTGGCGGTAGCGTGGAACCAGGTGCAGGACGGATTCGATGCCTTTCTTGAACAGGGCGATGTTGATGCCGCCTTCGCGGGTCCGTAAGGGGCCTGCCTCGTAGATATTGGTTGACCCGACCGGCATGTGCATGGTGGGGCTTTCCATCACCAGGAAGGAATTGTCCTGAGCGGACAGTCGCTCGTAGCTATGTGTCTCCATGGAACTCACCAGTGCCGGACCGGTTACTGAGTGGCGCCCTTCAGAGAAAGGGACTGTGAGGCGAGGACGCCGCCGCTGCCGCTTGAACGAGCGAGAACAATGCCAGGCCAGTAGCGGTCTCTATTGTAGACAACCTGCGGCACTGTTTCCTACGGGCGGGAATCCCCGGGTGCAGGTATGACTACGCACCCCAAAGCGTATCCGGTCCGAGGCCGCCCGCCTATACCACCGAGCGTCGCGCGCGTGATCGAGCCCGAAAGACGGGGCCGCCGGGCCAGCAGACGTACCGCACACCCGTCAGCTGTTCCGAAATCCCCCACAATTCTCCGGCCACCTCGTGATCCTGCGAGCGGGCGCTCGACTGTACCTTAGTTGGACAGCCGCGCATCTCTCCAATTCCATCGGGACCGATGTAGCTGCCGCCCTCCACGTCCCCGCCAGGCACTGCGTTCCCGTCTCCATGGCCGCGAAACCGCTGCGCCCCTGCCGCTCGGCCCTTGCCCTTTGATCCCGACACTGCGATCGTAGTACCCACGGTCTAGGCCATCGAACGGAGGCTCCCATGGGCGACAAGTCACCCAAATCGAAACAGCGCGGCCAAAAGCAGAAGGATCTCGCCAAGGCAGAGGGCGCGGCCGCGGCAAAGTCCAAACAGGACCGCCAGAGCTACATCCCGCAGAGCCCCGCAAAGGCGAAGCGGTAGTGCGCACGATATGGGCTGCTGCAGATAGTGCCGTCATGTCAAGGAGGCAGCGATGACCGCCGTCAGCAACAAGACTCAGAAGCCTCTGAGCGTCCCGCTACCCGGCGGTAAGACCTTGCATCTCGGCCCCGGGAAGACCGGGCAGATCTCCGCGAAAGCGGTCGACGACCCGCGGCTCAAGAAGCTCATCGACGCCGGCGCCATCGAGATCGTCGGGGATGATTCTCGGCCCACCGCCGGACCCGGGGGTGGCAAACGGGGCCGCACCTCCACGCTCGGTCACACCGCGGGCAGTCACCGTAGCGGTGACCGCTGAAGCGCGTCGGTCCGGCTTGCCACGTGCCCCGAGACGTCGCCGCCAGACGCAGTCGCTCCACGCGACCTTCTTCGGCGTGCTGACGCTTTGTAAACGGGCCGGTCGCATGGCGGCGCGCTCTAATCTGCCGGCAGGCCTGTACGGGGGTTGGAAACGTACCAGCGGATGCCCCGCAATCGGACAACCCCCGGGCTCGGCTCCACCTCCGCAGCCCCGGGGTTGTACCGAGGCGGGGGCGCTGCTATTTTGAATCTTGTCCATCTCTGATTGTCCGGCGCGAGAACCCCGCCTAGCATTGCGGCGTCTGGTACGCCTCCCGCACCTCTCATTCAGCAACGACAACGACAACAGGTGTCGCTGTCTAGACGAGCCAAACGCAACGCGGTCGTGGCGGCGACCCAGCTAGAAGGAGTTCATGCAATGGGAAGAAAACTGTACGTCGGCAATCTCGGTTTCGACGTCAACAACAAGGATCTTGAGGATCTGTTCGCACAAGCGGGAACGTGCGAATCGGCCTCCGTCATCACCGATCGCGGGACCGGACAGTCACGGGGCTTCGGCTTCGTTGAAATGGGTTCGAACGGCGAAGCCCAGAAGGCCATCCAGCAGTTCGACGGCCAGGAGTTCAAAGGCCGCCCCCTCAAGGTGAACGAGGCCAAGGAGCGCGACAGCAACCGCGGAGGCGGTGGCCGAGGCCGCTACTAATCGCACAGGGTTCGCGCCCGCCGTATCCGGCGGGCGCGAACCGTCTCACCATAACGCAGCCGTCCTCACGGCTCGCAGGAGATCCCATGCCATTCAGCCCGAGCCATATGCGCGCCTCCAAGCTGGTGTCGCAGCGCCCCAAGAAGACCCCCGTCTTCTCCATCGGTCGGTACGCCTTCGTCAACTGGCCTCGGGCTGCCGGCCGCGCGCCGAGTCCGGTACCAACAACCGATGGCGCTGGAATGCCGATCGCCAACGATCTGGTCGACGGCCAAGAGGTGGAAATCGTGTCTTGGCGGCCTCGAGCACGGGAAGGCGTTGCCTATCAGGTCCGCCGGAACACCGACGGCAGCGAATGGTGGCTGGCCGTCACCTACCTCCGCCGCCTGCGTGAGGTGCCGCCGCTTGTCGAGGCTGATGCCGTCGCGCAAGGCTGACCGCACCCTGTGCGGTGCCGTACCGTTCAACGACTGACGATCAACTGCGCACCGCAATCGACACAGAAAGTGGTCTGGCGTCGCCGCGCCGCGGCGTGCTCGCTCTCGCTACATGGCCGGGCGCGGATACGCGCGTTCACAACATCGCCACACTGCGGGCAATGGCCGACGGGCGGCTCCGACCGTCGATGATTCATGTTGTCGCATCGGTTCGGCCCCCTGAATTGTCCCATCACACACCGCCTTCCCTCGTCACGGATCCTGCCGCGAACTGTGGGCTTCCGCCTGCCGCTGGCCCTCGCGCAGATCGGCCCAGAAGCGTGCGCGTGCAACGCTCCGGCAGCTGTCTCTCTGATAGCGTTCTCGCTTCGCGGCAATGACATGCAGCAGTTCGCACACCATGCCAGTTCGCCGCCGCAACCATCGGCCATGCCGCGCGATCGCCTGACCCAAGCTTTTCCACATCCTCTTTCACGCGTGCACGTTCACCACGCCACCGGACGGCGCCGTGAAAAACGGCGCACCTCGTTACCGTCGTCGTGGTGGTCTGTGGGGGTGTTGCCGTGGCACGCTGTCTCCTTCCGGAGTCCGCGCCGAGCACACGTGGGAAGAGCTGACGGTTACCGGATGGATCGCGCTGCGGGGCTTCAAACAGACTCCGTTCAATGCTATCGCATCGGCGATGAAGGCGCAAGGCGCGCGAACGCAGTTCCGCGTCGCGCCCGTGGCCATCGCAGCGTGGCGGCCGGCGCCGCCTGATGCCCTCCGCCCTCGCTTTTCATCACGGTCTGTGCGATAGATTCAGGTACACCCTCCTCGATCCCCGCTGCGCCGCTCCGCCGGCTCTGCAAACGTGGCCGAGGGGGCGGATCGGAGAGGCAAACCACCCCAACCACGACGTCCCGCTGTCTGCTCCCTTGCCCTCCTCTCGGAGCGTCTCGCTCGTCCCGAGCGGCCCACGGCCGCCACAGTCGCGCGTGCAGTCCGTTTCGCGGCCCTACCGGCCGCGTTCCGCGTCGTCACAACCTTTGGAGACATCATGATAAAATCAATGAACGAGTTCGACCTGATTCCGGCCCTGGCTGAGGCGGTGGCCGACATGGGCTATACGCGCCCGACGCCGATCCAGGCGCAGGGCATACCGGTGGTGCTGGCCGGTCGCGACCTGATCGGATGCGCGTCCACGGGCACCGGCAAGACAGCGGCCTTCCTGCTGCCGATCTTACAGCGCCTGCAGGGGCGACGGGATGCCGGCTGCCGGGCGCTCATTTTGTCACCGACGCGCGAGCTGGCCATGCAGATCGACGAGCAGGTGCTCGCGCTCGGCTACCACGTCGGCCTCAGTGCGGTCGCCGTCGTAGGTGGGGTCGACATGGGTCCGCAGGAACGGGCCCTCCGCGGCGGCTGCGAAATCGTTGTCGCCACGCCGGGGCGACTGCTGGACCACATGCGCTTCAAGTATGTTGACCTCAGCGCCGTCGAAGTCGTGGTCATCGACGAGGCCGATCGGATGCTCGACATGGGGTTCTTGCCCGACGTGCACCGCATTCTCGCGTCGCTGCCGGCGGCGCGACAGACCCTGTTGTTCTCCGCGACCCTCTCAGCCAGCATACGCGAGCTCGCCGGCACGATCCTGCGCGATCCCGTGACCGTCACGGTCGACCGGCAACAGCCGGCGGGTGGCATCGCGCACAGCACCTACCGCGTCGCGCAAGCGCGGAAGTCCTCGCTGCTCGCGACCCTGCTGCACCCAGGCGAGATGCGCTCGGTGCTCGTGTTCGTGAAGCGGAAGGCAGACGCGGACCGCCTCGCCCGCCTGGTGGCCCGCAGCGGTGTCAATGCCACCAGTCTGCATTCCGACCGCAGCCAGGCGGACCGCACCGCGGCGCTCGACGCCTTCCGGCGCGGCGAGTGCCCGGTTCTGGTCGCCACTGACGTGGCCGGACGCGGACTCGACATCAGCGGCATTTCGCACGTGATCAACTTCGACGTTCCACGGTGCCCGACCGATTACATCCATCGCGCCGGACGTACCGCACGGGCTGGCGCGACCGGCCACGTGATCACCTTCATCGCCCCGGACGAGGAATCCCGCCTCGGTGAGATCCAGGCCGAGTTGGGTCTGGCGTTGGCGCCTGCCGCACTGCAAGCTGTGCCCCCCCATTCTCATCCGGGCCTGCCGAGGCGGCTTGTGAAGGCTCGCGACGGTCGCCGGCCCCGTACCTCAACCCTACCTCAACTGCAACCGGGCTCGCGACCCAACAAAGAGCTTGACGCACGGCGGTAACCGGAATGGTTGCCCCACAGGGGTAGAGCGGGCCGTCCGGCCGGTGTAAGCGCCAAGACCGCCAGCTCCCGGTGACTGCGCCGTCGCCATCGACATATCCCTGTCGCGTACGCCCGAAGATGCCGAGGAGTGAAACGTCAGTTTTCCTGGCGTCACGTCGCTTGTTGAGACACAGCTTCCAGCGCACTAGTCGGGCCGATCGAATGTCCTATCGTCCGGGGCGCGACCGGCCGTCCCCCGAGCCTTGATCGGCGTCAGCGGGACCTTCGCGGTGAAGGTTCCCACCCGTACCTCGACCACCTCGCCGGCCTTCACCATGGAGCGGACGCGTACGCAACCAAAGAGGAAGACCTTGGCGCAGAGCCCGTGGATGTTTTCGAGCACACCAGCCACCGGCGTGTCGAACTCAATTCTGGAAGCGAGCTTGAAGTCACGGCGCAGCGCCTCGTCCCGGTAGACGATCCCGTCGCGGTCGTAGAAGACGAAGACCTTGCCGCGGCCGGCGAAAATGTCGGCCATCTCAAAATCCTGCCCCTTCCTGTCCTGTCCCCGAATCACGGTCAGGAGGTGCAGGTCGAAGGCTGCGTCCACGGCGCGGAGCGCCTCTCGGGAGAAATGGAAAGTGCATGGCTCCCGGAACGTGGGATGCGAGAGGACGTCGATGCTCCCCCAGCCCGCCGCCGCCGCACGACCGAACACATCCAGGGCCGTCCTCTCGGGCAGCTCCCGGACCCGAACCTGGGCGAGTTCCGGGGCGACCTGGGCCACCCTGGTCTTCACCTCCGGGCTCACGTCGGGGAGGTTCTCGCACAGGGGCTCAGAAAACACATCCGCGCCGAGGGACCGCGCGGCGAGCACGACCGCGGCGAGGATCATCGCTCCAGGGACCTTTGAGCGACGGGCTGTGCCCGGACAGGCATTCGTCACACGCAGCATGCCGTAGATGCCCTTCATGCGGCGAATCCTCGCTGTGACTATTCATTTTCATTTTGCTACAGGTGCGGCCCGTTCTCAATCCATCCAATTTCTTCGGAACAGGCGCTGGTGGCGCTGTGTCCCGTCCGTTTGCTTCCGTGCCGGCGCAGTTCGTTGTAGGATTTTCCGCGGCAAGGTAAACAGCCCGGTGTCATCGGATGGGAAGATTTGATTGGGGGACCAGGTCTTACAACAGACTCGACTGTACCTTGTTGTCACCGCCAGCTTGCTGGCGCTGTGTGGAGGTGTTGCGGCGGAACCGCCCCCCGCCGCTGCTCCGACGCCGGGCGTGGGGGAAGTCCCGCCGGGGCCTCCGGTATCAGACGGATTGTCTGTGCCCAGCCAAGAGCAGGCGCCCGCGCAGGGGGCCGCCCCTCCAAGCGAAGCGGGGTGGACGCTCCCACCGATCGTGCCGCGGCCGGACTTTATCAGCCGTCGGCCGCTCATTCCGGACTTCTTGCTCAAGGACAAGCGCGAGGGTTATTTCGTCACCGCCGTGCCCGCCATCGCTTGGGAGCGGCAGGCGGGGCTCACTCTGGGCGTAATCGGCTTCCTCTTCGACAACGGCCAGAAGGACGATCCGTTCTTCCGCACCACGCCCTACCGCCAGCGGATTTCCGTGACCGCTTTGGGTTCCCTCAGTGGCGTACAAAAGTACGCCACTGCCCTCGATCAGCCGAATCTTTTCAACAGCGCCTACCGGCTGCGGGCGGCGGTGGGGTACGAGGTCGACCCGTTCAACAACTACTTCGGCATCGGCCGTTTGTCGATGCAGGATTTCCGCTTTCCCGGCGAGCCGGGACGGCTGTTTGACACCTACAACAGCTACCAGGACGCCTTGCGCCGCGAGGTAAACGGCCTGGCCTACACGGATTACGATAACTACGAGTCCCGTCAGACCACCTTCGGTGTGACGGTGGAGCGGAACCTGTTCGGCGGTATCGTCCGTCCATTGGTTGGGCTCCGCCTGCGTTATACGGCCATCGACGATGTTACCGGCAACCGCGTCGATGCCGAGGATGCCTCCGGTCACAGCGTCCGGGCGACCCAGCAGCCCACGCGCATGCATACCGACTGCCTGGCGGGGACGATCTCCGGCTGTGACGGGGGTTTCGAGAACCTGCTGACGCTCGGCCTCAGTGTGGACACCCTCGACTTCGAGCCCGATCCATACTCCGGCCTGCTGGCGCAGGTGGTGGCCGAGTTTTCCGGAAAAGCGCTGGGGTCCGACTTCGAGTACGAGCGCGTGACGTTCTCGACGTCCGCGTATCGGTCCGTGTTTCCCAACATCGCGCGGCTGGTATTGGCGGGCCGTGCCCTGTACTCAATGCAGTTCGGCAACGTTCCCTTCTTCAGCATGCCGACGCTGGCGTTCAACACGGGTGACCGCAGCGGGCTCGGCGGGTTCCACACCATGCGCGGCTTCGTCGATGAACGCTTCGTTGGGGAATCTGCCGTGCTGGCAAACGCAGAGGTGCGCTGGAGCCTCTACGATGGTGGGTACGTGTTCGGCCAACACCTCCGACCGATGATTGCCCCGTTCGTCGACGCCGGCCGCGTCTTCGACGGCACGCAACTGCGCCTCGACGGCTGGCGCGCCGACTGCGGCATCGGCTTCCGCCTGATCTGGAACCTGTCCACCGCCGTCAGCTTCGACTACGGGATCAGCAACGAGGGGCAGAACTTCTTCATGGAACTCGGGTACGCGTTCTGAGCTGGCGTTGCCGCGCCCGGGCCGCACGCGGAGAGCGAATCGGACCCGTGTCTTGCATGGGTGTCGATGCCAACGGGCTCTTGGGCGTGTGTTTCGTGCCGACAGCCACCTCGAGCGCGGCTATTTGCTCCGGCTGCAGGTGTGCATGACGGCGTGAGCGGAGCCATCCAGGACACCCCCTGGATTCGTGGGAATGCTCCTGGATGGCACCGGTTGTGAAGTGGTGGCTCATGGCAGCGTGCTTCCACCGTCAGTTTTGGTGTGCGGTGGAGGGTGCGTTCAACGAGTCGAGCAGTGCGGCCAGGAGAAGCCAGGCCGATGCCACTAAACTTACGACCGCTATGGTGTCGGTGGCAGACAAATCATCACCTCCAATCAAAGATGCCAATCTTTCATTCATACTACACCGTACACGAACATCCTGGATGGTCATTCCATCCAGCGACCCTGGGTTGGGGATCCGAGTCGCGCCGCGATCTTCACCGGCGCGGCGGGAGCGCCCAGGGATTGAAAGAGTACCAAATTAGTACTATCTTAGCAATGTGATTCGGATTGCGCGGCTTACAGACTATGCCATCGTTCTGCTCGCGTACTTCGCACGGGCCACGGAACAGGTGCGCACGGCGCGCGACTTGGCTGCACGGACCCACATCCCGCTGCCGACTGTCAGCAAGCTGCTGAAGGCCCTCTCGCGCGGTGGGCTGCTGGTCTCGCAACGGGGCGTAAAGGGCGGGTATAGCTTGGCACGGCGCCCGGAGGAGATCTCCATCGCCGCAATCATTGGCGTGATCGAAGGACCGATCGCCATGACGGAATGCAGCGCGCATGCCCCTGGTCTTTGCGAATTAGAACCGGCGTGCCCGGTCCGTAGCGACTGGCGGCGAATCAACCAGGCGGTGCAGCGAGCGCTCGACGGTCTCACCGTCGCGGACATGACGGCGCCCCTACCGCAGCAGCCGGCGACTTCGCGCCGCGCCCACGCCGCTTTCCCGCTTCGGTTATTGACGAGAAAGACACCATGACGACAACACCAGACGCGATCGAGCAGCTGACTCATCAGGAGTATCGGTACGGCTTCGTTACCGATATCGATGCGGACACAGCACCGCGAGGCCTGAACGAAGACATCGTCCGACTGATTTCAGGGAAGAAGCATGAGCCCGCCTTCATGTTGGAATGGCGACTCAAGGCGTTCCGCCATTGGGACATGCTCGCCAAGTCCGAGGCGGAACCCAAATGGGCCAACATGCACTATCCGCCGATCGATTACCAGGACATGAGTTATTACTCGGCGCCCAAACCGAAGAAGCAACTCGGAAGCCTGAATGAGGTGGATCCAGAGCTACGGGTCATGTTCGACAAGTTGGGAATCTCCCTGCGGGAGCAGGAACGCCTCTCGGGCGTGGCGGTGGACGCGGTGGTCGACAGCGTCTCCGTGGCGACGACGTTCAAGGTGAAACTGGCCGAACTCGGCATCATCTTCTGCGCCTTCTCCGAGGCCGTGCGTGAGCACCCCGATCTGGTACGACGCTATTTGGGATCCGTCGTGCCGTACACCGACAACTTTTTCGCGGCACTGAACGCGGCGGTCTTCAGCGACGGCTCGTTCTGTTACATCCCGAAGGGCGTCCGCTGTCCGATGGAGTTGTCGACCTACTTCCGGATCAACGCCGCCGAGACCGGGCAGTTCGAACGGACGCTGATCATCGCCGAGGAAGGCAGCTACGTCAGCTACCTCGAAGGCTGTACCGCCCCGATCCGCGATCAGAATCAGCTGCATGCGGCGGTGGTCGAGCTGATTGCGCTCGACAACGCCGAGATCAAGTACTCGACGGTGCAGAACTGGTACCCGGGCGACAAGGAAGGGCGAGGCGGCATCTACAACTTCGTCACCAAACGCGGGGCGTGCCGGGGCGTCAATTCGAAGATTTCCTGGACCCAGGTTGAAACCGGCTCGGCGATCACCTGGAAGTACCCGAGCTGCATCCTACAGGGAGACAATTCGGTGGGGAAATTCTACTCCGTCGCCCTCACCAACAACTATCAGCAGGCGGACACCGGAACGAAGATGATCCACATCGGCAAGAACACGAAGAGCACGATCATCTCGAAAGGCATCTCGGCCGGCCATGGGCAGAACACCTACCGCGGGTTGGTGAAGGTCATGAAGAGTGCCACCGGGGCGCGCAACTATTCGCAGTGCGATTCTCTGCTGCTCGGCGACCAGTGTGGCGCCCACACCTTTCCCTACCTCGAAGTGCGTAACGCCTTGGCGCAGGTGGAGCATGAAGCATCCATTTCGAAGATTGGCGAGGACCAACTGTTCTACTGCCAGCAACGTGGTCTGGCGGCTGAGGATGCCGTGTCGATGATCGTCAACGGCTTCTGCAAGGATGTCTTTCGCGAACTGCCGATGGAGTTCGCAGTGGAAGCCCAGAAGCTCCTCAGTGTCAGCCTCGAAGGCGCGATTGGCTGAGCGGTTGAAACCCCCTCGCAGCAAGAAGGATACAGCATGCTACAGATCAACAACCTACACGTCAGCATCGACAAAAAGGAAATCCTCCAGGGTCTTAATCTGACGGTACATGCCGGCGAGGTTCACGCCGTCATGGGGCCGAACGGCTCCGGCAAGAGCACGCTCGCCAACGTCCTCGCCGGACGTAGCGCCTACGAGGTCATGCAAGGAGAGGTGTTATTCGAGGGCAGAGATCTGCTCACCATGCCGCCGGAACTCCGAGCCCGGGAAGGGATCTTCCTCGCATTCCAGTACCCCGTCGAGATTCCGGGTGTCAGCAACAGCTATTTTCTGAAGGCGGCGGTCAACGCCATACGCACGCACCGCGGGCTCGAAGAGCTGGACGCCATGGATTTCCTTGCCCTGATCAAGGAGAAGGGCAATCTCCTGGACATGGACCAGGCGCTGTTGAACCGGTCGGTGAACGAAGGGTTCTCCGGCGGCGAGAAGAAGCGCAACGAGATTCTACAAATGGCAATGCTCGAACCGAAGCTCGCCATCCTCGACGAAACCGACTCGGGTCTCGATATTGATGCGATGCAGATCGTCGCCAAGGGCGTCAATGCGTTGCGCCGCAAGGACCGGGCGATGATCGTCATCACGCATTATCAGCGCCTGCTCCACTTCGTCGTTCCGGACCACGTGCACGTCCTGTCGGAGGGTCGAATCGTGAAGTCGGGCGATCGCGAGCTGGCGCTGGAGCTGGAGGCCAAGGGTTACGGGTGGATCGAGCAAGAGGTGGCCGGCACGCCTCAGCCGCCCCTCGCGGCGACCCTGCAGTGACGCAATGGACGCAGCAGTCGACACGTATCTCTCGACGTTCGCGGAGCTCGAACAAGCAGCAGCGAGCCGGGGGCCTACCTGGGTCCATGGTATCCGCACACAAGCAATCGCCCGGTTCGCGGAGCTGGGCTTCCCGTCAACGCGGCTGGAAGACTGGCGGTATACCAACGTTACCCCGATCACCAAAGTTCGCTTTCTGCCGGCCCGGGCAGACCACCGTAACGGGCTGAGCGCCGACTGGCTGGACCAGGCAACGTTGGGAGGGCTGGCGGGAAGCCGACTGGTGCTGGTTGACGGACAGTTCCGTCCGGAGCTGTCGTCGTTAGAGGTACTGCCGTGCGGTGTGCACGTCAGCAGTCTCGCGGCAGCGATTGAGACCGATGGGGACTTCATCGAAGCACGCTTGGCGCGGTTCGCGCGCGACGATGAGAGTGGGTTTCTGGCGCTGAACACCGCCTTCCTCGAGGACGGAGCGTTTCTCCGCATCCCGCCGGGCACCGTGGTTGAGCGACCGATTCACGTGGTCTATGTGTCCACCGCGCCGGGTGATCCGACGGTGTCGCATCCACGCACGCTGATCGTGGCAGAGGATGGCTGCCAGGCGACCATTCTCGAGAGCTATGTCAGCCTCGGTACGGGGACGCACCTCACCAACGCCGTCACTGAACTGGTGGCTGGCCCAAGCGCGGTGGTCGAGCATATCAAGCTGGCACTGCAGGCCGAATCCGTCTTTCACGTCGCCACCCTCAGCGTTTACCAAGAACGGGCCAGCAACGTCGTGCTGCACTCCTTCTCCCTGAGTAATGGCCTGGTGCGCAACGATGTCACCGTGGTGCTGGATGGGGAAGGCAGTGAGTGCACCCTCAACGGACTTTTCGTCGGCAACGGGCATGCCCACGTGGACAACCACACGACCATCGACCACGTGAAGCCCCGCTGCAGCAGCCAGGAGTTGTACAAGGGTATCCTCGGCGGGAAGTCCTCCGGGGTCTTCAACGGCCGCATCCGCGTCCGCCCCAACGCCCAGAAGACCAGTGCGCGCCAGACGAACAAGAACCTGCTGCTCTCGCCGGGCGCCCAGATCAATACCAAGCCGCAGCTCGAAATCTCTGCCGACGACGTGAAGTGCTACCACGGCTCGACCATCGGACAGCTCGACGCCGACGCGCTCTTTTACCTGCGCGCACGCGGCATCGACAAGGACGCGGCCCGCGCCCTGCTGACCCAGGCGTTTGCGAGCGAGATGATGGATCGCCTGCGGTGCGAACCGCTGCGCCGCCGCTTCGAGGCGCTCGTGCTGACGAGACTGCCAGCGAGAGCAGACACCGAGGAGTCGCCATGAGGCCGGCGTACCGAGTGCCCGTTCCCGAGACGACCGCGGCGGCAGCGCGCTTCGACGTGGCAAAGATTCGCGAGGATTTCCCGATCCTGCGCCACCCCGTACACGGCAAACCGCTGGTTTATCTGGACAATGCCGCTACTACACAGAAGCCGCAGGTCGTAATCGCCACGCTCAACCGCTACTACACGGCGGGAAACGCCAACATCCACCGCGGCGTGCACTTTCTCAGCGAGCGCGCCACGCAGGCGTACGAGGCGGCACGGGCCACGACACGCCGCTTCCTCAACGCCGCCGATGATCGCGAGATCATTTTCGTCCGCGGCACGACGGAGGCGATCAACCTGGTGGCGCAGAGCTACGGCCGGACATTCCTGAAGCCGGGAGACGAAATCGTGATCTCGGCGATGGAACACCACTCGAACATCGTGCCCTGGCAAATCCTCTGCGAGCAGGTCGGTGCCAAGCTGCGTGTGATTACGATCAACAACGACGGCGAGTTGTATCTCGACGTCTATGAGGGGCTGCTGAACGAGCGGACCAAGCTGGTCGCCATTGCGCACGTCTCGAATGCCCTGGGGACCATCAATCCGATCCGGCAGGTTATCGACCTGGCGCACCAGTGGAACGTTCCCGTGCTCGTCGACGGGGCGCAGGCGGTGCCACACCTGAAGGTGGACGTGCGGGCACTCGATTGCGACTTCTACGCCTTCTCCGCACACAAGCTGTTCGGGCCGACAGGCATTGGTATTCTGTATGGCAAGGCCGCGCTGCTCGACCGGATGCCGCCGTACCAAGGCGGCGGCGACATGATCAGTCTCGTGACCTTCGAGAAAACGCATTACAACACCCTCCCCTACAAATTCGAGGCCGGCACCCCGCACATCGCGGGCGGCATCGGGTTGGGTACCGCGATCGAGTACGTGAACGGCATCGGCCTCGACGCCATTGCTGCCTACGAGCACGAGTTGCTCGCCTACGCGACCGATGCGCTCAACGGCATCGAAGGCCTTGAGATCATCGGCACCGCAAAGGAAAAGGCCAGCGTGCTGTCGTTCACGCTCGAGGGTGTCCACCCGCATGACATCGGCACCGTGCTGGACCGTGAAGGAATTGCCATCCGCGCGGGCCACCACTGTGCCATGCCGGTGATGCAGCGTTTCGGGGTGCCGGCGACCGCCCGTGCTTCACTGGCCTTTTACAATACGGAGGAAGAGATCGACGCTCTGGTGGCCGGTATCCGCAAGGTCAAGAAGGTATTCGCGTGATGTCTGAACTCAGCGATCTCTACCAGGACGTCATCCTGGATCACAACCGGAAGCCGCGGAACTACCACAAGCTCGAGGGGGCACACCGGAAGGCAGAGGGCTACAACCCGCTGTGTGGCGATCAGCTCACCGTGTACGTGCAGCTGGAAGACGGCGCCATCCGGGACATCAGTTTCGAGGGGTCGGGCTGTGCCATATCGAAAGCGTCGGCGTCGCTGATGACCACCAGCGTGAAGGGCAAGACGCTGGCGCAGGCGCAGGCACTGTTTGCGGGTTTTCACGACTTGATCACCGACGGGCACGACGCGCCGCAACCCGTCGAGCTCGGCAAGCTCGCGGTCTTCGCCGGCGTCCGGCAGTTCCCCTCTCGAGTGAAGTGCGCCAGCCTTGCCTGGCACACGATGCGCGCCGCGTTGGAGGGCGAGCAAGTTCCCGTATCGACCGAGTCAGTCCCGGCGACGGGAGAAGGAGGTGGCGATGCGATCCCACGAACCGGTAGCGCTTCGACGTGATTGCGAAGCTGTTGCGATCCCGAGCGGCCAGAAAGTCATGCTGCACGCAGGTGATGAACTGCTCATCACGCAGTCCCTTGGCG
>JAGDMS010000494.1 GCA_017860575.1 Deltaproteobacteria bacterium
CCGAGCTGGGTGGAGGAGAAGACACCGCTGAGTTGCGGGCAGGACTGCGCCTGGAGTGGTGCGGGGAGTGCTATCCCCAGGCTGAGAGAAAATGCGGAGACCAGCGCCGACCAGGTGAGTCGGGTGGCGCTGTGATGCAGACGGACCGAAGGCCCGCCTGGCACGGCGCATGGGTCAGGTGGAGGATTCCGGGCAGCCATTGAGGGCGGTGTTGACGCTGGCAAGCACCTCGTCCACGGTCACAAGGCGGTCGAAGTTGGTGTCGAAGGCCGTGCAGAAATCCACCGGTATGTTGCCGAGCGCGACGTTCACTCCGGTGAGCAGTTCGCCGACCGTCACGGATCCGTCGGAATCGCAGTCTCCCGCACAGACCGCCGCCCGCAGGGCGAGCTTGGCTTCTTCGCTGAACTGGGAAAGCGTGCCGTAGATATCCAGGGCCGCCACCACGTAGTAGTAGCTCACGCCCGGGTTCGCCAAAGCATCGACGAAATCCGTGTCGACCGTGCCGCCGACCAACTCGTAACCGCTGCCGGGCATCGTGGAACGATAGACGCGATACTGACTGAGCCCCCGGACCGGCGGCGTGGTCCAGTGCAGCACGGGTTGGATGCCGCGCTCGGGAACCGCAAAGCCGCTGAGATTGAGCGGAGCCGGTGGGCGCCCAAGCTGTGCGGCCGCCGAATTGTTGTTCTCGTCCGATTCCGAAATGGTGTTGTCCCTGTCCACAACGACACGGATGTTGTGCAGGCCACCGCGTTGCGGTGTGTATGCAGTGGACACCGGTATGGCGGAGTTGAACGGCAACGCCGGAGCGACGGTCTGCTGACCGATGAGAACGTCGTCATCGAAGAATGCGACCGTGAACGGCGTCTCCGCGGCTGTCGCTTTGAGGCCGAAGTTGTGCACCGCGGCCGTGATCGTCACCAGGTCGCCGATCAGCGGATGGGTATCGGAAAACGTGATGTCCGTCGCGCTGATGCCGAGGTCTGCAGCAAATGGCACCACGATACTTGCGACGGTCGTGGTGCCCGGCGCGAGCAGGGACGAGGCGACGTTGCCACCTGCCCGCGTGCTGGGCTGCAAGGCTGCCACGCCGCCGCCCGGCGCCTCCTTCGTGTTGACAATGAAGCTCTTCCCCGTCTGGCGATCGATGTCGAACGCCACCTGCCAGTTCGTCTGCCCGTCGGCCGTGAGAAATCCTGACGTCCATCCGGCTGATGGGGCGTTGAGATCCCGCACCGCCGCAGCCACATCGCCGCTCAGGTGGACATCCATTGCCGTACCGAACTGGCGAAAAATGATCACGGCGGTACTGTCCCCGGTGACCCGCACGATCGGCCGCTCGGCGTGCACGTTGTCGCCAATCGGCGCCACCTGCCATGCGGCTCCCGCACGGCGCGCCACGTAGAGCCGGCTGGTGGTGCCGTCGCCGGTGCCCAGCCGACCCGTCTCCAGATTGAGTCCAGGCACCACAAACGCGAGGATGGGGTTGCTCCCATTGTCGAATGCGAGGGACGGCGTGTACGGACCGGCCGGCAGGTTCGGGATGGTTTGGGGCGCGCTCCAGGCGCCGCCGCCAAACAGAGCCAGCATAATCTGTCGATCCTCACTGGTGCTGATGTCACCGTCCAGGTCGCGCACCCAAGCGGCCCATGCCTGCCCCTGGGCGTCGAAGGCGGGCGCCACTTGACGATCAAACGCAGTTGACGTCGGATCAATCGGTGCCGGCGCACTCCATTGGTTCCCGTCGAACGTCGCGTAGTGTAACGCAAACGGTAGCTGGCCCGGGCCCGGCACCGGGTTTCCCCGCAGCCACGCGAGCATCAGCGCGCCGCTGTTCATATCTGCTGCCAACACCGGCCGACTGTCGATTACGTCGTCATTGGTGATCGCCGCTGGTGAGCTCCACTGCTGGCCGTTCCAGACGGCGTAGAAGAGTTCCGTGCTGCTCAGCAGGGTCGTGTCGTCCGCGGCCAGTGCCTGCGCCGCAGTCAGCTTGCTCTGTTCCCACACCGCGACGGCCCGATTCGGCGCGCTGAACACGACCCGCGGCGCGTCGAGGAGTGCAGCTTGCTCCGCAACACGGAGTGCCCCGCTCCAGTCATTACCGTCGTGGTACGCGTAGTAGAGGTGCGCGTCGGGGCTGGCTGGATTCGAATTGTCGTCCTGCACCCACACGGCAAGTGCATGCCCCATGCCGTCGGTCGCCACGTCTTTGCGCTTGTCGTCCGTGTTTTCTCCGGGGATGGCTGCGTTGGCGCTCGAGCTGCCCAACCCGCTGCACCCGTACTTGATGTGGCCGAAGCCGATGTCGCCCTCCTTGATCGTCTTCTTCAGGCACTTCACCCGATAGTGGGCCGATGCCGTCAAGTCGAGGCACGGGTCGTCGAAATGCGCGCAGTCCGGGCAGAACGCCGGATCGTACGAAATGTCCAGCGACACATCGGCCTGCGGCTTGACGTTGGCATCCCCACTGCACACGACCGCGTCGATGTCCACTTTGATTGGTACGGACAGTGTCGCGTCAGGCACGACCTTCGCGGTCATGCGCAGGTCCTCCTCGAGTGTCGAGAACGTGTTGGCGGACACCTCAACACACACGAAGACCCCCGCTGAAATGCCGACGTCCAGCCTGCAGTCAATGAAGCAGGCATTCAGGCTGTAGTGGTACTCGAAGCTGAGGAAAGGAACCGGTGCGCACTGTTCGGACAGTAAGGTAGCGGTGATCGGCGGATCGAAATGGTAGGTGCTCGTAGCGAACGCATCCCCCGTCGGACCGACATACGCACGGGTGAAACTCGTGCCAAGCAGATCATAGCTAAGCAATTCGAGTTGGGCGCCGGCACTGGCATCGCCACTCCAGGTGTTGTCAGTGTAGAACGTCTCCGCGATCGGCGCGCCCAGCGACGCCCGGTTCTCGAGGGTGATGTCGAAGGGCAAGTTGATGTCCTCATGGAAGTCAAAGGTAAAGAACGCGTTGGGAAGGAGGCCCGTGAATCGGTACGCCACGCGTACAGCGCTGTCGGTGGCGATGGTAATCGACG
>JAGDMS010000049.1 GCA_017860575.1 Deltaproteobacteria bacterium
TAGTTGGTCAGTTTGATTTTTAGCGCAGGACTCGGCGTTAGGGCGATGGGCTGGCGCCTGCTATGATAGTTGTATGCGAGCCTTCGGTGGCAAGGCGTTACCCCTCTACGCGAGAGTGTCGTCATGCTCGTGGGCCGATAGCGGCAACGCAGACCTGCCCCGATTTGATGGACAGCCGCCATGAGAGGCACAGTGCCCCGGAAAGGATGGAATGCAAGGGCGCAAGCGACGGCAGTTCAGCGAGGAGTTCAAGGCCGAGACGGTCCGGCTGGTCCGCGAGGGCGGCAATGCGATCGCGCAAGTTGCGCGGGAACTCGATCTGACCGAATCGGCGGTCTGGCGGTGGATCCACCAGGCGAAGATCGAAGTGGGCCAAGGGCCCCCGGGGGCCCTCACCCGCGCGGAGCAGGAAGAGTTGGTGCGCTTGCGGCGGGAGAATCGGCAGCTGCAGGGAGCGCGAGATCCTTATAAAAAAGCCGCGGCCTTCTTTGCCAAGGAACACGAATGAAGTCCGACTTCATTTAAGACACGGCTAAGTAAGCTACGACCTGCCGCAACACCGCGACCGCACTGGGGCCGTGTGTTCATGATTGGGGGGACGCTGGAAAAGCCTTATGGGGTACTATGATGACGACCAAGGAAGCCTTTGTGTCGTCTATCCCTCAGATCAGCGCTAATCCATCCGGGTTGAATTTGTTTATCGTGGAAATACGGGGATAACCTATGTCTGCAGGGCTCGCCCACAATTCCTGGAAGGCGCTGAAGGCCTTGGCGACACGACGTGTGGAAATCCGCTGCGACGGAATACCCTACCACTTCGATAAGGTCCCGCTGAACAAGCTGCTCAACTGGATCTTGGTCGAGGCATCTTTGTACGTAAAACCTGAAAGGCCGTGGGGTCTTCCAACTCATCTCCAGGTCGAGCCCACCAACCGTTGTAACCTGAGATGCGCCATCTGCCCGGTAACTCGGGGTATGGAACGTTCGTCGGGGGACATGGACCTGGAACTCTTCAAGAGGATGATTGACGAAACTGCGGGCTCTGTCTTTCTCATGCTGCTCTGGAATTGGGGCGAGCCGTTTTTCAATCCGCAGGCATTCGAAATGATTGCGTATGCCAGGGAGCGCGGGATCCGGGTCGTGTCGAGCACGAACGGACACGTATTCGCGCACGCGGAGAATGCAGAAAAGGTGGTCAAATCAGGGCTCGATACGCTCATTTTTGCGGTGGACGGGATCACCCAGGAGAGCTACGAACGATACCGATGCGGCGGCACTCTGGAAACGGCCCTGGACGGTATCAGGAACGTGGTGAAGCAGAAGCGCATCCTGAGATCCAAAACTCCGCTCGTCAATCTTCGTTTCATCGTAATGAAAGATAACGAACACGAGATCCCCGCGATCAAGGAACGGGCCGGATCGCTCGGCGTTGACGCGCTGACCTTTAAAACGATGAACCCCAGTTTTAACCACGGAGCCCCCCTCGTCCGCGACAATCAATGCATTCCTGAAAACGAGCGATACAGGCGTTTTGTATATGATGAAAATGACCGCCGGCGTACCCCGGTCAAGAACAACCCCTGCAAAAACCTCTGGAACTGTGCGGTAATCCATTGGAGCGGGGTTATCTGCACCTGTTGTTGTGATCCGGATGAAAAATATGCTGTCGGCGACCTGCGCTCAGATTCTTTCCCGAATAACTGGTCCGGCGAACTGTATCGGCGGACGCGCAGACGCTTTCGCCGGGATTGGGAAGAAATCCCTCTCTGTCGTGACTGCACCCGCGCTTTCAAGAGAGGCAGTGTCTATGACGAAACTATTGCCGAGGCGATTTTCTTCACGCCAGAGCAGGGTGCGGGCACTAGTTTTCACGGGTGAAAGCGGGGCACTGGTGAATGGAACTCCGGCAAGCCATGTCGGCCGGGCGGCACATTACTGTGACTTCGGCAGGTGGCTGCCGCGAGGACGGAGCCGGTGGCTCAACGACATCGCCGGCGCATAAGCGAATATTCGGCGCCGCCCCTTGATTCTGAAGGGCCATTGCCGAGAGCGTGAATCGAACGACATGTTTGCCCAATCCTTTAAAGATAGGCTGGCGCAGCTTCTGCCCGACACACTGAGAGCTTACCTTGCCAGCCATACTGAGGCTTATCGCAAATTCGTTGGGCCCGAAGGGTCGCATGATCTGGCCGCTGCCTCCCAGTTCAATCTGCTTACGATGCTGGGCTTGAGGGAACACCAGTCGGTGTTGGATATCGGATGTGGCGGGCTGCGAGCCGGGCGGCTGTTAATCTGCTATCTACAGCCGGGACGGTATTTTGGTTTGGAGCCGGAAAAATGGCTGTTGGAGGCGGCGATAGACAAGGAACTTGGCCGGGAGCTCGTGCGCATCAAGCGCCCTGTCTTTGAACACAATGCTGATTTTCAGTTGAGTGTCTTCAAGCAACAGTTCGATTACCTACTGGCCTATTCGATTTTTAGCCATGCCACCCAAGTACAGATTCGCACCTGCCTCAACGAGGCCCGGCAGGTGATGCATCCGGGCAGTTGCTTTGTAGCCACATTCAAGATGGGTACGGAGAATTACACAGGCGATCAGTGGATCTACCCGACCACGAGCACCTACACCCTGGAGCGGATGCAAGAGCTGGCCCAGGCCGCCGGGTTGGCATGTGAGCCCATCGACTGGCCCTTCCGTTACTTTGTGAGTAATCAGATTTGGGTGATGCTGACGGTGCGGAAGGGGGAACATTGAGGGTCGCGTCTCCCGTGTGGTCGGGAACGGTCGCGTAATCTAGCGAGGGTGAATCCCGCCTGCCGTTCGCCTCCGGGATGCGCCGCGGGCGCCGAGCCTGTTACCGCGAAAGGGCACGACACCAGACGCGAGTAGCTTACACCCTCGGGGCCTGCTGCCACTAGGCGTGGTGGGCTGTGCCTCGCGAAAACCTCATCTGCCGCAATTTGAGCCGAAGATCCGAACGCCTGCGCTCCGGACTCATCCGGCGCTCCCGTCGGCGCTTGCCGTTACAGAGAGAACCTCGCATGATCTTGCGCTGTCGCTCCTCGTCAAGGTCACCCTCTGGGGGTTTCGCTCCCTGGCGTGCTCTCGACAGGCGCTGGTACTGGATAATCTCGCCCTGCGCCACCAACGCGCCACCCTGGCGCACCGCGCCCGCCGTTCACGTGCGCGCCGCGGGACCTGCTGGTGGATCGGGACTCGATCTTCTCGGCCGAGGTCTGCCGCGTGCTGAGGCCCATGGAGGTGCGGCCGGTGCGGACCAGCGTTCAGAGCCCGTGGCAGAATGGGGTTGCGGAGCGCTGGGTGGGGAGCTGTCGGCGCGAGTTACTCGACCACGTGATCGTTCTCAACAAGCAGCACCGGCACCGGATGTTGCACGAGGACCTCGAATCCTACCACAACGACCGAACGTCCCTGTCGGACCTCCTTCACCCCACCAATCGGGCGGCCACTCCGTGTCGATCACACCACTTGTTTCGTCTTGCATTAGCCCGCTCCTCTGACCGCCATCGGCGGCCCATGCGAGGCATCGCGGCCAGCTTTCCGAAGGCCGCCACTGCCGCCGTTTCCTCCCACCCCTTGCGCTCCTCAGCGCCGGCCGTTCTCAATGGTCAGCTTCATACTTCTCGAGAATTTCGGGCTCCAACGCTTTGGCTTGGGCAGGCGATGGTACTGTGCAACGGCACCGAGCGCCCAAAGTTCGGTCAACCAGCCGGCGAAATGCGAAAGTGCGCTCTGCCCGTTGTCCCCCACGGGTTTCCGCGCGTTTCGGGCGCTGAACGGTGCGGCTACTTCAGGGGTCGCTCAGGAACGAAAACGCCTGTTGTGAGCGCGCGATTGATCGATCGGGTCGATTATACACCTGCCGGCACACCCCGCTCGTGGGTGACGGACCAAACAATTTTCTCCCACGCCCGGTAATTTGCGCACGAAATGTCCCGTGATTTGTGCTCTAATCTGATCCCGTGACTGAACGCCGCTCGCCTCTCGTTATCGCAGTCCTTGTGCTGGTCGCAGCGTTGCCCGGATCAGTCATGGCGGGGGGCATTGTCGGTACAG
Source organism: Deltaproteobacteria bacterium (assembly GCA_017860575.1). Classification (GTDB taxonomy): domain Bacteria; phylum Desulfobacterota; class Binatia; order HRBIN30; family HRBIN30; genus JAGDMS01. The sequence goes on from JAGDMS010000049.1 coordinate 4,079, forward strand.
GCACCCCAGCGAGTTGCACCGAGGCAGCATTGAACGCGGCACTGTCCGGCGGCGGAAGCGTGACGTTCAGCTGCGGCGCCAGTCCAGCCACCATCACCGTCACCAGCCAGAAAATCATCGCCGTGGATACAAGCATCGACGGCGGCGCACTTATCACGCTCAGTGGTGGCGGTGCCACGCAGGTGTTCGCGGTGAACTCGGGGATGACCCTGACCCTTGCCAACCTGATCATCAGCGATGCATCGGGGGCCTACGGCGGTGCCATCACCAACAACGGCGGGCTGACGGTGACCAACAGCACCTTCTCCAGAAACGTTGCCTATTACGTCGGCAACGGTGGTGCCATCCGTAACGACGGCACGCTGAACGTAAGCAACAGCACGTTCTCCGGCAACAGCGCCACCTTGGGCGGCGCCATCTCCAACAACGGCGGGCTGACGGTGACCAACAGCACCTTCTCCCGCAACAGCGCTGGCGGCAGCGGCGGCGCCATCTATAGCCAGGATGGGCCGCTGAGCGTGACCAATAGCACCTTCTCCGGCAATAGCGCCTCCGTCTCCGGCGGCGCCATCCGCAACACCGGCGGCACGCTAACTGCGATTGTGACCAACACGGTCATCGCCACGAGCACCTCGGGCGGAAATTGCTCTGGCGTCATCACCGATGGGGGCCATAACCTCGACGACGGCTCAACATGCGGTTTTTCCACCGCCAACGGCTCTCTAGTCAACACCAACCCCTCGTTCGACCCGGCGGGCCTCGGCAACAATGGTGGACCGACCCAAACCATCGCGCTCTCAGCCGGTAGCCCGGCAATCAACGCCGGCGCTGAGTCGGTCTGCTCAGCGCCACCCGTGAACAACCTCGACCAGCGCGGTTTTCCCCGTCCGGGGCCGGGCGCCACCACCTGCTCAATCGGCGCCTACGAATACTGGCTACCAGGCTGCTGCCAGTGTCCGGCAAGCTGTGCAGCCCCGGTCAACGGTTCGTGTGGAGACTGCACGGCGGTCTTCAACGCAACCTGCATGGGCGGCGAGCTCTGCGTGCTCAATCCCCCGACAGCAACCCCGACGATCACGCTGACGCCGACGATTACGCCGACCCCGACCAGCACACCAACCCCGACCAGCACGCCGACCCGGACGATCACGCCGACGCCCACCGCAACCGTCACCAACACACCTGCGGCGAACGACTGCTGTCAGTGCAGCGGTTTCTGCGCCGCTCCGATCGTCGGCACGTGCGGCGCGTGCGCTGTGGTGTTTGGGGCGACCTGCGGAGACGGGGCTCTCTGCGTCTCTCGCACGCCAACGCCGACGATTGCGGCAACCAACACCCGGCCTCCGACCGCGACGGCGACACCGACAGCGACGCCGCCCCGAACGCAGACGGCGACTCAGTCGCCGACGAGTTCACCCACCTCTACGCCGATTCCGACCAATCCCCACACGCCGACGCCAACTCAGACCGCGACACTGACACCAAGCGTGACGCCGGTTGCTACCCTCACCCCCACGTCGACTCCTTCGTCGACGATGGTTCCAACGCCCACTGCAACGGCGACGAGCACGGCAACGCGGACGCCCACAAACGCTCCAACGGTGACACCGACACCAACGCCAACCGCGTGTGTCGGCGACTGTACTATGGATCAGCAGGTAACGGTCGACGATGTACTTAAAATGGTCAACGTCGCGCTCGGCAATTCTGGCACAGATGCCTGCCCCGCCGGCGATGCGAACCACGATCACCAGATCACCGTCGATGAGATTCTGACGGCGGTGGATCGCGCGCTGAACGGGTGCGTGGCGAGCTGAACTCAGCACGTCATGGCTACGTGCCACGCCCGTCGCCACCCTTGCCGAACCGGAACCAGTGCGTTGTCCCGGCAGTGGGGTCGCGGGACGAAGGTACCTTTGGTACGAATGAGGCCAGCGCGTCCGACAAAGGCACCGAAAGTACCATCGTCCCGCGTCTGTCCCGGTTGAGCCCTTCGCGTACAGTTCCTCGTCCTCGGCTTTGCCCGCGATACCACCCCTCACGCCCGAGCAGTTGCCAGGGGCAACGTTCGCCCCGGAAACGCACCGAGCCCAGCGTTTGGGGCACGCCCTCCTCTTCCACCCAGGAGTGGCGTCGGAGGAGCCGAGACGGTACCGGGTGCTGACGGGTGTAGTGCGCGCCACGTACCATCGCCCGCCTTCCCGCACGCACGTCGCACCTTGCGGAACAGATCTGGCACGGTTCCCGTTTTTGCGTGGGCTGCGTTCCATTTTCGGGAAGTCGTGCTCATACGCAAAAGACGCAAAGCGCATCGTGATTTTCTGTGCTCACATCCATGATTTGGTCTAGGTCGACGTTCCATCCGGACTCTCAGGGATAAGGGAGGCCTGGCTCTGGCTTCTCTCCGCCGCCTGGAAATATAAACTCGCGGCATCTGGCATCGTCCTCGCAGGAGCAAATCCGACGCGGGGGGAACGAGGAACCCGCCCGAGGTGTGCTTCTGGACAACCCCCGTCATAAGGAGCATGGGTCTCATGTGGTATGTTCTCGGAGCAGTGATTGTCGCGTCGGTCGGCTACGGTCTGCGTAAGATCCTATCCCGGCGTAAGGTAGAAGAGTTCGGAGAGCCGCACAGCTTTCTCCTGCGCTGACGTACCGCTCCCCAACCCTTGCGAAGTGCACCCCTGGCGTGGCCGCGGGTGGGGAGCCGGGCAGGACCACCGGAACCATCCGAACTCACCGGAGAACTGGTTCACAACTCCGTTGGGGACATCGGTTTCGTTAGTTCCGTCAGTAGTTTCGGAACTAGCGAAACCAACGTTTCCGGCGCCCCACATCGCTAGTTCGTGCGGGCAAGTAGCTTGCCCGGGTTCATGATACCGAGCGGGTCGAGCGCTGCCTTCACCTTGCGCATCAGCTCCATTTCAATCGGCGATTTGTAACGGAGAATCTCGCCACGCCGCAGCTGTCCCACCCCATGTTCGGCACTGATCGAGCCGTGAAAGTGCGCCACGCTGTCATGCACGATGCGGTTGATCGTCCCCTGGTTGGCCAGAAAGGAGTCGGCGTCGACGCCGACAGGCGACGACACGTTGTAGTGTAGATTGCCGTCACCCAGATGCCCAAAGCATACGACACGGACGCCGGGGTGCGCCCGCTCCAACGCGGCGCTGGTCACCGCGATGAACTCGGCGAGTGCCGATGCGGGCAGCGACACGTCATGCTTGATGTTCTTCCCCTCACGCGCCTGGGCGTCGCTGATGCTTTCGCGCAGTGCCCACATCTCCCTCGTCTGCGCCTCGCTCATGGCGATCACCGCGTCGCCCGCCAGCGACGCGTCGAGCGCCGCGGCTAAGCCGTCTTCGAGCTCCTCGCACACGACCTCGGGACCATACGAGTCGGCAAGCTCGATCAGCACGTAGAAGGGATGGCGCGTATGCAACGGCGCCCGGCTATCGGCAAAGTGGCGCAGAACCAGTTCGAGACACAAATCGGAGAACAGCTCGAAGCTGGTGAGGCGCTCGCCGAAGCGTTCTCGGGCACGGCTGAGGAGCATCAGCGCGTTCTCGGGCGAGTCCAGCCCGACGATCCCGGTGGCCCATCCGCGCGGTCGTGGAAACAACTTCAGCACCGCGGCGGTGATGATGCCGAGCGTTCCCTCGGCGCCGATGAACAATTGCTTCAGGTCATAGCCGGTGTTGTCCTTGCGCAAACCGCGCAGGCCGTCCCACACCTCACCGCTTGCGAGCACCACTTCCAGACCGAGCGTCAACTCGCGGGCGTTGCCATAGCGCAGCACCGCGGTACCGCCGGCGTTGGTGGAGAGATTGCCGCCGATCTCGCAACTGCCTTCGGCGGCGAGGCTCAGGGGAAATAGGCGGTCCGCCGTGCGGGCCGCTTGCTGCACCGTGACCAGGGGGCAGCCGGCTTCGACGGTCAGCGTGTTGTTGAGCGGATCGACAGCGCGCACGCGGTTCATGCGCGACAGGCTGAGGATGATTTGCGTCCCCGACGCGTCCGGTGTAGCCCCGCCGACGAGACCGGTGTTGCCCCCCTGCGGGACGATCGCGGTGCGCTCCGCGGCGCACAGCCTCACGACCCCGGCCACCTCGGCGGTCGACGCGGGCCGCACCAGCGCCAACGCCCTGCCGATGTAGCGCTTGCGCCAGTCGATCAGGAATGGTTCGAGCGTCGCCTCGTCGGTGACCAGGCCGTGTGGGCCGACCACCGCGGCAATTCTATCGAGGAATTCGCGCATCTCTGCGTTTCCTTGCGCAACTGCTGTCTCCCTGTGACATAGCGGCACCGGCATCACAGGTGAACCCCCTGCCAAGTAGCGAATCTTGGAAATCGTGGCCCGCCCCCGGCGAGAACCTCCAGGCGGGCAAGGGAAAGTTGACCTGCCTGTCGTCCCTATTTCATCAGCAAGAGGCTCACCGCCATCACCAACATCCCGGCCGCAAGCCCAAACAGACTGTCATGCCCCTTCCCGAAGGCCCTGCTTGTCGGAAGCAATTCATCCAGGCTGATGTACACCATGATGCCCGCGACACCTGCGAAGAGTATTCCCATCACTTGGGACGGAATCACTCCGCCGGCATCCCCAACGAAGAAGCGGATGGCGACGTATGCGATGGCCGCACCGACCGGCTCGGCTAATCCGCTGAGCGCGGAGTACAGGAACGCTTTCTGGCGATTCCCCGTGGCGTAGAAGATCGGAACGGACACACTGATCCCCTCCGGTATGTTGTGCAACGCAACAGCCACCGCGATTGCCACACCCAGGCTTGGATCGTGCAGGGCGGCGAGAAATGTTGCCAAACCCTCCGGCAAATTGTGGATCCCGATGGCCCACGCGGTGAACAGCCCCAAACGCATCAATTTATGGTGATGGGCGCTGTGATCGTGCAACCCCTCTGTCTTCAACAGAATGGTCCCCGCGGATTCGAAGTCCGGGATCGGGGCAGCTGGATCACGCAGCGGCCTGCTCTCCGCTGCCGAGTGTGTCTCATGCGGATTTTCAGCGGAAGGGATCAGATTGTCGATCAGGCCGATCAGCAACATCCCGCCGAAGAAGGAGGCTGTGTTGACCCAGGGCCCCCAGTAATCCCCATAATGCTGCACCAGCGATTGAACCCCCTTGACGAAAATCTCCACAAACGACACGTAGAGCATCACACCGGCCGAAAACCCCGTCACCACCGAGAGAAAGCGATAATTGGTTCTCTGGGCAGCGAACGCGATGACACTGCCCACCGCGGTGGCCATACCTGCAAACACCGTAAGCCCTAATGCGATCCAGGTATCGTTCACACCGGCCTTCCTGCATTGGCCAACGTCCGACGCTCACTCGCCGCGAACGCGATGCCCCCCATGTCGGCGTGCATCTCCAACCCCTTTCTCAGACCCTGCTAGACCTGCCCCGCGTTCGGCGACATGTGTGAGGGGATTGAACGGGAGTGGTGGAGCGAGCTGGAGTGGGCAGACGTCTTCGACCGTATTGGCTGACGGCCTGGCTTCCGCGTCCGGCGCTACCCGCGCCGTCGACGTGCATGACGTACCCTGGCACAATCCGGCCAGCACGTCGTGCGGCCGCGTGACGTCCCTCGCACGCAATCACTGGCAGGGCTTGATCGGGTGCAGCTTGGCGAGGAGGGCCGCCTTGCAGATCGCCTCGGCCTCCGTGAAGGCGCCGTCGCCGAAGTCGGCCCAGCAGACCGCGTCCTCGAATCCCAGGCGAATCATCGTGTCCACCACAAGGTCGGCCGCCTCGATGTCCTCCGAGTAGGGTTGCAAGTTGTTCCAGATGTGGCTCCCGTCCTCATCCAGCAGGCCTTCGAGGTCCCCAAGTAGCGCGTCTTGCACGACCAGGTGGCCGATGATCTCCTCAGCCACTTTCGAATTCAGTTCTCGCCCGGGCTTCATGGCGAGGATCTCTTCCTGAGTCATGGCCTGCTCATCCTTTCTTTGGTGAAAATCGGGGCGACTATAGCTGGCCGCGGGCGATCGTTCGACCCCTGCCGATCGGTCCCATCGCCTGCCCCGCACGTCGGCGCCACGGCTCAGCTCCGGCCCCGTTGCGCAAGCCGTTGCTCTGCTGCCGTTAACGACTCGTAGCCGTAGCGCTTGACGGTTTGGCTCAGGGCCAGCTCGGATCCATTGACACCTTCCTTTTCCTGCACCCGGACGTTGCCGAGGTACAATTTGAGGGTCCGCAGCGAATAGCTGGCAAGCTCGCCGCGCAGGTACGTCTCGACCGAGGTCACGCCAGGTCGGTCCTCCGTGGCGTGTAGCGGGCGTCCGCGCTGGAGCACATGCGGGAACTTGGTTGAGAGATCCGTCTCCCACGCCAGTACCACCTCAACAATGGCATCGATCAAGTGCAAAGCCGTCGGGTCAAGAACGGGCAGCAAGGGCTCGAGCGCCGCATACTCCGCCGGCGCAGTGGACGCCATCATTCTGGCGTACTTTTCGGTGAGCAAGTTCCTCCCGTGCCGTTGTGCCGTCACCAGGTCGTCCAGATAACTCTCCAGTGCGGCTTCCGACCAGCTCGCGGCTTGACTCGAGCGCATAATCTCGAAGGTTTTCGGATCCTGCTGGCACCCCGCCGGCCCGCCGACGTTGGGCACCTTCTGGAACATTTCCCACTCGGCCTGGACAATGTTCGCGATCAGATCATCTTTGCTGGACACCTGCGCTCCTTTCCTGCCGCGCCGCATCGCCCCATTCGTCGCGTCATTCGCCGAGCTGACACCGACTCCATTGTGACCGCCCGCCCCGTCACTTGCCGGCTCCTGCACTCATGTCACGCCTCCCAGACACGCCGGCCGCCGACGATCGTCCGCAGCACCTTCACGGTCGACAGCTCCTCAGCAGCAACCTGCGTGGGGTCGCGGTCGAGGAGCACCAGATCCGCGAGCTTGCCCGGGCGGATCGACCCCTTCTGGTCAGCCTCCAGCGACGCCCGCGCACCCGCGACCGTGTACATCGCGATGGCGTCTCGTGTGGCGATGGCCTCGCGCGGTGCGAGCGGTCGTCCGGTGTCGGTCCGGCGCACCACGGCGGCCTGGATCCCAGCCAACGGATCGCTGCTCAGCAGCGGCGAGTCCGACCCGAAGGCAACGTCAATGCCGCGCTGGCGGAGGGATCCGATGGGACAGAACCAACCGATTTGCTGCGCCGAAGCCGCATCGAGGTACCTTCCGCCGAAGCCCGTCAGGAAGGCCGGCTGCGTCACGACGATTGCACGGCTGGCCTGCACTTTCGGCAGCAAGCCGGGCGGGCACACGGCACAGTGTTCGAGGCGGAAACCGGGAGCGTCGCAGGCACCATGCGGATGGACGCGACAGTGCGCACGGACGAAGGCAATGGCGGCGAGCGACACCTCGAGCATCCGGGCGTCGCTCACGTGAAAGGCGACCTGAAATCCGGCGTGATGTGCGCGGAGCGCCAGGTCGTTGACCTCGGCGCGAGGCGGGTGGGACGCGCCGGTGCTCTCGTCGAGCGCCAGCTTCAGGGCGCCCAGGCGCAGGCTGCCGTTACCGCTTCCCGTCGCCAGCCCGGCCGCGCCGAAGCGCTCAAGCGATTCGGTGCCCGCCATCATGGAAACGCGGGGTGCAACCGCACCGCCAGCGACGAGCCGTTGCCAGAGCTGCCACTGCTGCAATCCGTTCGTCCAGCTGGTGTCCTGGAGAGAGGTGATGCCCTGCGCGAGGTAGATGCGGTTTGCGCGCGCCATGCCGCGCGCGATCTCGTCCGCGTCGGGTGAGGGGATGGCGCGCGCCACACGCTCCTCCCTGCCAATGACCAGTCCGGTCGGCTCACCCGTGCGGAGATCCCGGCGAATCCCGCCCTCCACGGAGCCCGGACCGGAAGCGGTGATCCCGGCGAGGTGGAGGGCCGCGCTGTTCAGCACACAACGCTGGCCGGTCGCGTGAACCAAGACCACCGGGTGTCGCGGCGCGGCGTGGTCCAGCTCCCACCGGGTCGGGGGACGTCCCTCGGCGAGGCTGGCGTCGTCGAAGCCGGCCGCCCGGATCCAGCATCCCTCCGCCGACCGCTCCGCGCGCTCGCGAATGCGCGCCTGCAGTTCGGCAATGCTACGCGCGGCGGGGGGCGAGCAGTCGACGGCCAACAGACTCAGCGCCAGGCCGATCGGATGGCAGTGCGCGTCGTTGAAGCCCGGCATGACGGTCGCACCCGCGCAATCGAGGAGTTCGACGCCGGGCCGCGCGAACAGCGGTAGGTCGCACGCCGCCGCCACGGCCAGGATCCGGTCACCCCGCACGGCCACCAGTTCGGCGTGCGGGTGCGCGTCGTCGAAGGTCAGCACCCTGGCGTTGTGCAAGACGAGATCGGCCCCCGATGCGCGGGTGGCCACCGCCTTGCTCATCGCCGCAAGTCCGTTCGCTCCGGTCGCTACGGGCATCGATCCGAAACCAGGCTAGCGGGTCCCGCGTCCGCGGTACCACTCGAACGTTCTCGCCATGCCCTGCGAAAACGGCAGGTACTGATATTGGAGCGCCTGGCGCAGGCGCGCCCCCGAGTAGACGAGGTGCTCGGTCAGCGGAAAGGGGAGCGGCAGCCGTTTCGCCTCGATCACCCTGACGGGTTGCCGCTGCACCTCGAGGGATCTCCCGCTGGCCGCTTCGAGCGTTTCGATCACGCGGTCATAGGAGATCAATTCGTCGGGGGACACGATCCACGGTCGGCCGCACACCCGCTCGTTGCCGAGGCAGGCGATGCAGACGCCGGCCACATCCCAGACCGAGACCATCGAGAACAGCGCCTGCGGCGGCGCCGGCACAACGATGGTCTCGCCCTGTGCCACGAGTTCGAAGAAGTAGGACTCCCGCGGTGCGTAGTTGTGCGCGCCGTAGATGAACGGTGGACGCAGGCAGATCCAGGCGACGCCGCGCTCGCGACAACAGCGCTCCACCTCGAGCTCGGCGAGCCGCTTCTGATAGCCGTAGTCGCCGCCCGGGCCGGGCATGGGGCCGCTCAGCGTCGGCGTGTCCTCGTTCATCGGCAGCGCCGATGTGCCGCGCAGCACCGTCGCCGTGCTGATCAACACGTACTGGCGGACGGTGCCCGGGAGATGGCCGAGCAGGCGCGCCACGTCGTCAGGCCGGTAGGCGCAGAAATCGACCACCGGGTGCCACTCGCGCGGCGGCTGCAGCCGGCGCACGGCGGCGGGGTCGTGACGGTCGCAGGCGATCTCCTGAACGCCATCGAGTCGCAACGGCCTGCGGCCTCGGTTCATCACGTGGATCGCGTAGCCGGGCCGTCGCCGGAGCTCCTCGACAAAGACCCGTCCCACGAAGTAGCTGCCGCCGACGACGAGGACGTTTTTGGGGGCGTCCATCGCTCGATCCTATTCGACCCACACGTCGCTGCGGCGGAGCTGCGGGTCACGAATCCGCTCCTGAACCCGCGGCCCATGGTCGACGAGGAAGTCACTCCGCGCATCGCTCAGCCCCAGCCGGCGCAGCTCACCGGCCAGGCTGACCGCGATTTCCTCGACGATCCGGCTCTTCTTCGCGAATCCGTAGCTGGTGACCAGCTCGCTCAGGAGGTGGTGCGTTGCCGCACCGAGCACGGGCAGTGCCTTCACGGCGCGGTGCATCCACTTGTAGAACGGAGCGTAGCGACGGTTCAGGAGGAAGACCAGCGAAACCACGTGCGCGCAGAACTGCGCCTCGGCGCAGCGCGCGGCGACGAACTCTCGCCGCTGCCCGCAACGGGGGAGGTTGTACTGTCCGGACTGCGCGATGGTCATGCAACGCGAAGCGATCTTCTTCAGGCGCACGTCCTCCGGGTAGAAGGCGAGCAGCTGATCACGCATGCGGGTGAATTCGCCCAGCGGGTCGGTAAATACCGCTCCGTTGGTGGCGGTTGCGAGGCACGCTTCGGGGATGCGGCGCCAATCGTCAAGACTCCGTGGCGCACGGTCGAGACCGATCAGGCCGCGGTAGAACTCCCCGATCTCGAGCACGCCAACGCGGCCGCCGCCCCACGCGCTCGCCTGGCGCGGCCCGATGCCCTCGAAGGTCTGTGGGAGATCCGCGAGTGCCGCCTGGAGGCGCGCTCCGATCGCCCGGTGATCGTCCGCGGCGAGCCACAGGCAAAACCCCGGCCCCCAGTCGTGATCCCGTGAAAGCTCATCGTCGAAGCCGAAACACTCCGAGCCCGGGCCGACCAGGCCGGCGGCGATCCTGTCGCGGTGCGCGGCGAACCGTGTTTCGATCAGCGGCACGCCGTGGGCCTGGAAGTAGCGAACGGCCAGATCGAGCCCGGTCATCGTGCTGCGGGGGCGTCCGGCACGGTCGTCGCGCGCAGGGCGGCCAGGGCGGCTTGCGCATCCTGCGTGCTGGGATGCGCTTCGCCCAGAACACGGCGGCGGATCGCCAGCGCCTCGCGGCAACAGCGCTCGGCCTCGGCGCGCCGCCCGCTCGCCGCGTGCACGACGCCGAGACTGGCCAAGGCGCTGGCGTACGCGGGGTGGTCCGTGCCCCAGCGCTGAGCGCAGGTCTCCAGCACCTGACCGTACAGCGCCGCCGCCTCCGCGTAGCGAGCCCGACGGCAGTGAAGGCTCGCCATGGCGCTTAGCGCCGCAACGTAGCGGACGTCGTCGGCCGTGGTGGTCGCGCGAAGGATCGCGAGGGCACGATCGAGCAGCGGTTCCGCCGCCGCAAGGTCACCTTTGGCCATGCACGTGGCCGCCAGGTTGCACAGGCTGGTGGCGTAGGTCGCCGTGCATTCACCCGAGATCGAGCGCACGATCTCCATCGCCTGCTCCTGCAGCCGGATCGCCTCATCATGCCGGCCCATGTCCTGGTACAGCAAGGCGAGGTTGTTGAGGTTGCTCGCGTAGAGGAAGTCGCGCTCGCCGAGCGTCCTGGCGTAGATCGCGCTCGCCTCGAGAAAGAGTTGCTCGCTTCCTGCGTGCTGGCCCGTCAAGCGGTAGAGCCCGGCCAGATTGTTCAGACAGGTTGCGTAGCCCGGGGTGTCCGCTCCGACGGTGGCGGCGAGGATGTCGCGAGCCCGAACGAAGCACGCCTCCGACTCCGGGTAGCGACCGGTTGTCCGGTAGAGACCGCCGAGATCATTCAGCAAGGTGGCGTGCGCGGGGTGGACCTCGCCGTACTCCCGGCACGCGAGCCGGATGGCGCGCCGCAGCAGCGGCTCAAGCTCGCGGTCGCGGCCCTGTTCGCGGAGCGCGGCAATGCGCCTCTCGATCTCGTCAAGCGCTCTGCTCATTGATGTTCGTTTCTACGCAGCGGCGAAACGGGTTGTCAAACGGGCATGGAGCGCCGGCAGTCCCGTGGCACCGAAATTTTCCCGTTCGGGCAGCCGTCAGTCAAAGCATTGTCTCAAGCCTTGCGGGACAACGGACGACAGACGGGCAGACAACAGATCCAACCCCGAGGTCAACAAGGGGGTACGTCTGTCGTCTGTTGTCTGTCGTGGCTGCCGTCTGTCGTCTCCAAGTCTGTGGTCTATGCGTCGTGAGACAAGTCCTAAAGCCACTGGCGACGGCGAAAATAGGCAAGCATCCCGATCGCAACGCCGATCATCACGGTCCACAGAACGGGGTACGCCCAGGGCCAGTCGAGTTCCGGCATGTGACGGAAATTCATCCCGTAGACGCCGACGAGGAAGGTGAGCGGCATGAACGTCGTGGCGATGACGGTGAGCACCTTCATCACTTCATTCATGCGATTGCTCACGCTCGAGAGATAGATATCGAGCATCCCGGAAATCGTATCGCGATAGGTTTCGACCACGTCGACGACCTGAATGATGTGATCGTGGAGGTCCCGGAGGTAGATGCCCGTGGTCGGCCGCACCAGGTCCGTCTCACGCTGCAGCGCGCCGACAACCTCGCGCAAGGGCCAGATGGACTTGCGCAGGTGGAGGATCTCCCGCTTCATGCCATACACCGCTTGCAGGGTGTGCGGGGTGGGGTTCGCCATCAATTCCTCTTCCAGCGCTTCGATCCGGTCCCCGATCTGCTCCAGTACGACAAAATAGCTGTCGACGACGTGATCGATGATGGAGTACGCGAGGTAGTCGGGGCCGGAGTTGCGGTAGCGCACTTTGTCGGCGCGAATCCGGTCACGGATCGTCCGGACGTAGGGCTGAGGACGCTCGTTGAAGGAAAGCAACCAGGTGGGGCCGAGCACCATGCTGATCTGCTCGATGACGACCTCGTCGCGCCCAGCCTCCAGGTGCATGGTATTGAACTCGATGAAGAGGTGCTCGCCGTAGTTCTCGAGCTTGGGCCGCTGCTCGGTATGCGCGATGTCCTCGAGCAGCAGCGGGTGCAACCCGAACCGGTTCCCGATGCGCTCGATCACGTCAGGTTGGTGCACGCCATCGACGTTGATCCACAGCGTGCGCTGCTCCCCGGGGGCCGGGAACGCCTCCTCGACGGCGACGACATCCCGCTCCACGAACCCTTCCCCGTTATAGAGAATCTGGGCGATCCCCACGCCGTTTTGAACGGGCTCGCCCGTGTGCACGATTGTACCGGGGGGCAACCCCGCCTTCTGCCCCAGTCGGCGCTTGCGCTTCCGCGTCATGAGTTCACTGTACCACGGTGTGCGGCGCGGTTTGAACACCGACGCAGGATTCGGCACCGGACCCAAGATCGCGGAGAGATCCAGTCTGCGGACCGCAACGGAGCGGGGCAGAACCGGTCCGTTTCACGGCGCTGCCGCACCTGCCCTGGAAACGTGGGGAGGTCTGATGGTATGCGGCACGTCGGGGATGGCGAGCGCGTCTGCGAAGGGAGCAATGAGTATGGGAGCTATCGAAACCACGCACCTGTTCGAGGTCGAGTTCGAAATCGGCAACATGCACATGGTCGGAAATACGCCGTACGGTCAACGGACGATCGCCACCATCGCCGGCGGAACCTTTGCAGGTGCGCGGCTGCGGGGTCGCGTCCTCCCCTGCGGGGGAGACTGGGGCCTGTTCCGTTCCGACGGGACGCTGAGTGTAGACGCCCGGAGTTGCCTCGAGACGGACGACGCGGCGCTGGTCAGCGTCACCTACAGCGGGCGCTGGCGTATTGCGCCCGACCTGTTGGTGCGTCTGGGTGATCCCGCGCAGATCGACCGCGTCGATCCTTCCGAGTACTACCTGCGGACCCTGCTGCTCTTCGAGACGGCGGCGGAAAGGTATGCCTGGCTGAACGACATCGTGGCGGTCGGGAACGGACGACGCACTGTGAAGGGCATCGCTTACAGCGTGCACGAAGTGCGGTAACCGCCGAGAGCCGTTCGTATCGCAGTCACAAGGGGTGAATCTAGCGACAGTTCTTACCGAGGAGGGGCCACGGGAGGTTGGACAGGCCAAGGCGACTCGACCTCCCCCTTCCCCCTCCTTGGTAAGGAGGGGGATCATTGGCCCAACGCTCCCGGCCAGCACGGGCGGTGCGCGTCATGGTCCCCTCCTCATCGTGCCGTGGGGAGTGTCATCCTGGACTTTTCCCAGCCATGCGAAGCCGGTGCCGAAGGTGCCGGATGGGTACTCAACCGGCGAACTCGGCACGGCTCGTACTTTCTGACAGATCAGCTGAAGCGAAGGTTCCAGGCGCGCCCGCCGACGCGCCGCCGTGACCCACATTCCCCAGCGCGGGCGACGACAACGACGGCCCCGCGGCGCATGCTCCCACCGCAGGCGGATTCGTTCCTCGAAGCTTTCTCCAGCATATAGTCTCTGCGTGATCCCCGCGTCCCTGTGGACTGCCTCGCCCACGCGCGGGATGAATCGGCAGATCGGTATGCTATAAGCCGCGCACGATGAGGAGACCGATGTTGTTGAGCGGCGCCGCGCTGGCGTTGCTTTTGTCGCAGGCGGTTTTGGGCGAGGGGCCCGCGCCGACCCCGATTGTGCTCCCCGCATTTCCACAGCCGCCACCGGTAACCACGTTCACGGCAAGGACTGCCGGCGTCATCTATTTTCCCAGTCGCACGCCGTATGATTTCGATATTCTGCTGCACCAGTATCTCTCGGCGCCGGAGACCACCGCGACCGGAGAGCTGTTTCTTCCCACCAAGGCAAGTGCCCGGCATCCTGTCCCGGGCGTCGTCCTGGTGCATGGCAGCGGGGGTATCACCCCGGGCCGGGAACATGAATACGGCAAGTGGTTGGCTTCCAATGGGTATGCGGCGTTGGTGATCGACTACTATCGTCCCCGGGGGGTAACCGACACCACCCCCTATGCGGCGAAAGTGCTCGCCGTCACCGAGTTCGACGCGCTCACCGACGCGTACGCCGCCCTGCGGGCGCTCAACGCGCATCCCGCCATCGACGCCAAGCGGATCGCGCTCGTCGGGTTCTCCTACGGCGGCATGGCGACGCGCCTGGCGATGGACAGCCGTGTGAAGCAGGTGCTGGCGCCGGACGTGGCCCCGTTCGCGGCGCACGTGGATTACTACGGTCCGTGCCACCAGGACTTCCATACTCAGCACACGACCGGCGCACCGCTGTTGAGCCTGCGCGGCGGTGACGATGCGTCGAACGATTTGGTCAGCTGCGCGGCCCGCGAAGCCGACTTGCGGCGGGCCGGCTCGGCGGTTGGCTCGGTGATTTATGCACAGGCCGGCCACGCATGGGAGGCGCTGACGCCGCGCACATTGCGCGCGGAGTTACCCTACCTTGCCGGCTGCACGATCAGCTACGACGACACCGGCGCACCCTTTGTCGATGGCCGGGCGCTGCTGCCGGCATCCGCGGATCCGCGGCGCGAACGCCGTGCCCAATTCCGCGCCGAAAGCGCTGCGGCGCTGCGGTCCTGTGTGCGCACCGGCTACGTCGTCGGCCGGGACGACGCGGTGAAGGCACAATCGGATCTGCAGATGCTCGCCTTCCTGCG
>JAGDMS010000227.1 GCA_017860575.1 Deltaproteobacteria bacterium
AAGATTTTCGGACCAGGATTCACTCCGGGTAGTACCGGCTCAGCTTGTCCACGATACACGCGGGGCGCGCGCTCCCCTCCAGCTCGATGGTCAGGCGGACCATGATTTCCACCCCGTCCTTGACGTCTCGCATCCTGATGAGTTCGCCGCCACAGCGGATCCGTGCACCCACCTTCACCGGTTCCAGAAAGCGCAGCCTGTCGGCACCGTAGTTCACCCCCGTGCGGATACCGTGGACCTCGAGGATCTGCGGCAGGAACATGCCGATCAGCGACAGCGTCAGGAACCCGTGCGCGATGCACCCGCCGAACGGGCCGTTCCTGGCGCGCTCCGGGTCGACGTGAACCCAATGTTGGTCGCCCGTGGCCTCGCCAAACTTGTTGATACGCTCTTGTGTGATCTCGAGCCAATCACTGTACCCCAGGTGCCGGCCGACGGCCGTCTTCATTTCCGCCGGTGTGCTGAAAATCGTTGGCATCGTTGCGGCCTTCTCCTGTTGAATCTTTGCTTCTCGCGACACCCACCCTATCGCTTCCCCGGGCACCGAACCACGCTCCGCATCATCGGTCGCAATCTCTAACAATATGCTATCTGGGATAGGCGACAAGCAGGACGCACGCAGCCCGGCAGCATCCCCCATTTGCCGAGCGGCGCACCGTGCTGGTAAAGGTCGCACTAACGGAGGACGACTGCGTTGCGGGCTGCATTTCACGAAAAGCCGGGACCGCCGGACGTGTTACAAGTGGGAGAACTGCCCGACCCGAAGCCGGGAGCGCGGGACGTGCTCATCCGGGTGCGGGCCAGTTCGTTGGACCGTGTGGACATCTACTATCGCGAGGGGTCGCATGGGGTGACGCGGTGTCCCCTGTGTCCGCCGCACGTCGGCGGGCGCGACATTGCCGGTGAGGTGGTGGCGATCGGCGCCGAGGTGGACACGTTCCCGGTCGGGGCGCGGGTCGTGTCGTCCAGCTTTCACGCACACGCCGAGTTGGCGGTGGCACCCGCCGCCTTGACCTTTCCGTTGCCGCCGAACTGTTCGTTCGCCGAAGGCGGCGCGATTCCTACCGCCGGCCGGACCGCGTTTGCGGCGCTGATGAACCAGGCTCGCATCAAGGCCGGCGAAGACGTGTTGATCTTCGCCGCGGGCAGCGGGGTGGGCAGCTTCGCCATCCAGATCGCACGGGCGGCGGGGTGCCGGGTCATCGCCACCGCCGGCAGCGCCGACAAGCTCGAACGTGCTCGCGACCTCGGCGCGGAGTGCGCCATCAACCACTACACGGAGGATGTCGCGGTGCGCGTAGCGGAGGTCACCAACGGCCGCGGCGTCGACGTCGTTATCGATCACGTCGGCACGCCGGTGTGGAAGGCCGCCATGCTCAGTCTCGCCCCGTGGGGCCGCTTCGTGACCGCAGGCGTCACCGCGGGCCACCGCGTCGACCTGCACCTCGGACAGGTGTTCGTCAAGGGGACGCAGATCATGGGGGTCGGTCGCCCCGACGAGGCAGAGATGGCGGAGGCCATGGCCGGCCTGCTGCGCCTGATCGAGCGCCGGCAGGTACGACCCGTGGTGCACGTGACCTTTCCGCTCGAGGCGATTGCCGAGGCTCACCGCTTGATGGAACGGAGCGATTTCTTCGGCAAGATCGTGCTGACCGTCTGACGAAGCGGCGCTGTTTCGCCGATCGCCGATCGCGTATGGTTCAGTGCGCTACCCCATTAGTCGTCCGCGACTGCATCGCAGCTATCACCCACGGCCCTTCGTGCGCTCGTAGAGGGTATCGCGGTCCACCAGATTGACGCCAGGAATCAAGCGCCCCCTCGTGGCCAGCAGGCATAGCCGCAACCGTCGCGCACCATGCACCACCCGCGCGGGGACCCAGGGCGGTGCTGTCGTGCTTGCGCTACGGGTTGCTGTCGATCGAATAGGAGCGCTGCTGCAGTTGGAAGAGCTGTGCGTAGGTGCCGCCCTGCGCCAGGAGGTCGTGGTGGGTGCCCGATTCGACGATACGGCCGCGGTCGAGCACGAAGATGCGGTCGGCCATGGTGACGGTGGAGAAACGGTGCGAGACGATAATGGTGGTGCGGCCGTGCGCCAGTTGTCGAAAGCGCGAGAACAGTTCGTACTCGGCGCGCGCATCGAGGTTGGAGGTCGGCTCGTCGAGGATCAGTAACGTCGCGTCCCGCGCAAAGGCGCGTGCGACGGCGATCTTTTGCCACTCGCCGCCCGAGAGTTCGGTCTGGCCGAAACTGCGGCCGAGCAGCGTGTCGTATCCCTCCGGCAGCGCGCTTACCATCTCATCGACGCCGGCAAGCTGGGCGATGGCGCGGATGCGTTGACGGTCGCCCAGCAGCCGCCGCCAGTCCCCATAGGCGATGTTGTCGGCGGCGCTCGCTTCATAGCGGCCGAAGCTTTGGAAGACGAAGGCGATCTGATCACGCACCGCTTCGTAGGCCAGCGTGCGCAAATCGACACCGTTGAGCAAGATGCTGCCCTCGTCGGGGTCATATAGACGGGCGATGAGTTTCACCAACGTGCTCTTGCCGGCCCCGTTCTCGCCGACGAACGCCACGGTTTCGCCTGCCCGGATGCGGAGGCAAAGATCCCGTAGCGCCGGCTCTTTGCTCCCGCGGTAGGTGAACGTCACGTTGCGACAGACGATTTCGGCGCGCACGGCGGCGACATTGCGGCCGGCGGCAGTGATCGCTTGCGGCTGCACCGCCAGAAATTCCGTCACGTTCGAGATGTGCAGTGTGCGCTGCAAGATGGCGGTGAGCGACCCGATGAGGCTCTCGAGCGTACTGCGCAGCCGCGTGGCCGCGCCGCCGAAAATCGCCAAATCCCCGAGCGTCAAGCTGCCGCCGACAACGCGCAGCGCGACGCGCAGGAACATAACGTAGATCGCCGTCGTCGTGACGATCACGAACACGGCCCCCCCACGAAAACTGCGAACATAGAGCAGGCGGTCCTGGTCGCGAAACTCTGCCATCAGCGAGCGGAACTTCTCGATGAGCAGCGGCGCCAGTCCCAGGATCTTCACCTCGCCCACCGAGGCAGGTTCGGTGAGCGAGGCGACGAAGTAGCTGCTCCAGCGTCGCTTGGTCGTGCGCGCGTACTCGCGGGCGTACTGCCGTAGCGCCAGGTGCCATTGGAACCACAGGTACGGAGCGGCGAACAGAAGAACCACGACGAGGATGAGCGGCTCAATGAAAATGAGGATGCCGAGGAGCGAGGCAATCTGAAGGCCGTTCCCGACACATGCCAGCGCGTCTGTGACGAAACTGGCGACTTGCTCGGCGGGGTTCTGCTTCGCGCGCTCAAGCACGTCCTGCGACCGCGGGTCCTCGAAATAGGCCATGTCGAGCTGCGCCGCGTGGGTGAGAATGTCGCCGGTGACGCGATAGTTCAGGTCGTCGCGCAGTCGCTGGCTGAAGAGCTTGCTTGCAAGAGTGGAGACGCCGTCCAATAACGCTACCGTCAGACCGAGGAGCAGCCACGGGATCACGCCGGCAATGCTCGGCAGGGCACTGCTGAGGGCGGCCACCGAAGCGTTGACCACGCCCCGTGCCGTCACCGCCATGACCGCCGGCAGCAGCCCGCGCCCCAACACCACCACCGCCACCGCAACCAACAGACGCGCATTGGTGGACCACGCCAACCGAAGCGCCCACCGCGCGCTGGCCAGTAGCGCCGCTGCGTCAGACGAGCGGTGTGGACAATCCGATTGCGGTGTTGCGGCCATCAGGAGTGCCCGCCGGGCACGCTGGGCAGCGCCGCGTAGGCGAGACCGCTCTCGACACGAAACGCTCGCACTTCGAGGCGCTGCGCCGCCGGATCGACGATCTCGTAGCGCGGAACCCCGCCGTAGAAGGATGCCCACATGCTGTACGTGCTGGGCGGCCCGATCAGCCGATCGCACGCCGCCAGCGCGTAAAGATCCTCGAGCTCGTGGCCGTTGCCATACAGCACGTCAAACCCGGCGAAGGCTCCCGGCGGCACGGGTGCGTCCGAGCACACCAAGAACGAGACGCGCTCCGCCGGGAACGCCGCCTGGACACTTTCCATCACGCGCCGATACTGCAGGTACGAGTAGAAGAACCGCCCCCCTTTGAATCGATTGTAATCGCCGCGGCGGACGTGGACGCCAACGAGGAACCGCTGCCGCTCTCTGGCCGGCGACACAATGGCGCGTGCGCGCACAAGGTGATGTTCCCAAGGTGTGAAGTAGGACCGAATCACGTCCCGATGCTTCATGAGATTGTGAGGGCTCCGGAAGAACCAGTCCTGCACAAGGACGATGCGATGCCGTCGGATGACGGAGAGGAAGGCAGTGCTGTTCAAGTCCAGAGATTGATCGCGGCGCAATCGGATCAGGCCGACATCGCGGCCGTGCCGTTGCAGCCAGTGGAGAACGCCGCCTGTCAGCAGAATCCCTCGATATAGCGATTCACGGGTGAGGCGGTGCGACGGCACGGATCGACGGGGCGGGAAGCGGCAGAAAAGGTCGCGGGCAGTGGCGGGGAAGTAACGCGCGTAGCTCGCGAATGCCGGGTTCGCGACGCTGAACCCATGCTCCACAGCCGTGCCGATGAAGTGTGCGAAGAGCAGCAACCGGTTCGCTAGCCGCCCCACCTTCTTTGCGATCACGATCATCTCGCCCTGCCGCCGCAGGCCGTCTGGTTGCGTAGCAGCTCCGCCGAAGCGCATCCGTAGGTCGGTGCCGCACCCGCGCGCGCTAGCCGGCAGCCTTCTAACCGTCCAAGGACGCGTCCGAGGCCGGCAACGTAACTGACCACCAAGTACAGGAGCGGTAATGCGCGCAGGTCGTCGCGCCAGCGCGGCGATACGCCGCAGGCGCGTAGGCGCGGCCGGTGCAGACCCGAGACCGGCCGGAGCGCCTTGCGCCGAGCAATCATCACGCCGAGGATGGGCACCAAAACCAGCGCGCCGATGATCTCGGGTCGATCCCCTGCGCGCGCACGCCGGACGCCGGACCACCAATTCGTCATCCAAACCTTCCGCAGAAACTTGCGGCCATCCTCGATCGTCGGGTGCCGCACGACGGCAGCGGCTGCATACCGCAGCTGCGCGCCCCGCTTCACCGCGCGCTGGACGAAGTCGTAGTCGCCGCCCGACGGGAGGCTCTCATCGAAGCCGCCCAATTCCTCGAAGAGCGGACGCCTGACCGCCAGATTCGCGGTGACGCCGCGCGACAATCGAACGTTCCGCTCCTGGTCGAGGAACATATCGATCGTCAGCAGGCCCCACACGGTTGGCCGAGCCGGAGCGCTGAATGTGACCTCGCCAGCCACGACGTCCGCATCGACGATTGCCGCCAAAACCTCCTCCAGCCACGTGGGCTGCGGCGAGCAGTCGCTATCGCAGAACGCGAAAATGTCGCCGCGCGCCACGCGCGCCGCTCGGTTGCGAGCGGCGTACGAAGTCCGCGGCGGCCCCGTTTCGACGCGCAGCCAGCCGTCCACGGTCTCGACCCGTGGCACACATTCCGGTCGCGAACCATCGTCCCCGATCACGACCTCAAACCGATCACGGGCAAGGGTCTGCGCCTCCAGGCAGGACAGCAGCGTGCGGATGCCCTCAGGGTGGTCGCGCACGGGTACCAGGACCGACACCAGGGGCTCGGCCGCCGCCGGTGAGCGGCCAACACTCCCACGGGTGCCGACGCGCTCAGCCCCCTCTGCGCCCGCGTCCGCCATGGCGGCCCCTCAGCCGAGCTCCTGCCGCGGTCGCCGCAGGAGCGGCACGAATCCGCCGAGATACCGGTCCCGGCGCAGCCGTTCCAAGCGGGTCAGCGTGGCATAGCCCCGCTGCGCGTCGCGATCGATGACGATCACCGTCCGGAACCCAATGCGCGAGCGCTGGTGCGAGTACGTCTGGAGGCCGTGAGTTGTCAGCTTCATGCCCAGTTTGTGCGCCAGAAGGCCTGCAACGGTTTGGTCGTGGCGATGGCCGCGCACCCGCGGGTCTGCGGAAACTTTGTTCCCTCGATTCCACTTGATGGCGGCGTAATCTTCCCAGGTGCCAAGGGCATCCCGAACACCACGAAACGGCAGGCCCTGTTTCGCAGCACGGTACCACTGTTCGAGAAAGTCTACGGCGGTCTGGTTCTTCATGTTCAAGCCGAGGGCTGCCGCGTTCACTTCGTGCATACTCATGGCATGCTCTCGACTCACCTCAAAGTGCCCCAATGCCTGGTCACTGGCCCACTCACCGAGCGCGAAGTCTCCGTTCCGGAAGAGAACGTGTCCTTCGTCGGCAATGGTCTGGAAGAGACGGTCGAGTTTCCGCACCACAACACACGAGGCGTCAAGCCACAACACCAGGTCCTTGCCTCGCCGGCAAGCTTCGTGAAAGCCGTAGGGTTTGAAGGCGAAAGGAGTGTCGAGGTGCGGCGGGCAGCCGTCTGGGAGAACCCCCGGGGGCCAGCACAGGAATTCGCCGGTGAACCCGCTCCTGAGCACGCTCTCGCGGAGGCGGACGAGCGCCTCCGGGTAGCGCTTGTGGCGCGTCGCGACGCTGATGATGCAGGGGTTCCACCCCATTTCAGCGCCGATGAAGGTGGTACGACCTCCGGCGGGCACATCGAAGGCGGGTGAAGGTATCGCGGTGGGCTTGTGGTCCCAGCCGGCGCGCTAGCACCTCATTTCGCATACCCGATTCTTGCCGCGCAGCCCTTCACGGTCAAGCCTTTCCTGCGATCTCCGTAATGATGGACCGCCACCTCCTTGTGAATGCCTCTTCACCGTACAGTTCCGCCGCGATCCGTGCCGTCTTCGCGCCGCGTTCGCGGTGCCATTCCGGCGGTCGTTGCGACACGTCGAGCACAGTCTTTTCAATTTCCTCGATGCTGTCGTCGGCAAACGTGACGCCGAAATCGTCCGTGTCGATACCCGCTTCTCGGGTGACGAGGGGGATCAAGCCGGAGTGCATGCAGTGGACGACGGAGCCGGCTTGGCCTTCCGAACACGTCGGGTGAATGACGCAGGCGCAGGTGCGCAACAGCTCCGAAAACTCGGGGCTGTTGACCGAGGTCCAGCCGAGGGGATGGACATTTGGGGCCTCGAACAGTTCCCGGCGGTACGCGGCGCAGAAATCCGCCTCGGCCGCGAACTCACTACAGACGTACAGATGCAAGTGGGGATGGCGTGGGAAGATCTCCAGCAGCAGATCAAGCCCCTTCTGCACCTGACTCCTACTCGCGAAGAAGAGGAAGTGCGTCCGGCCGCGGGCGAAGTCCTTCGTGATGTCGGATGCAAGCACCCCCGCGCGCAGCGCAAAGCTATTGAACATGTAAACGGGACCATCGAGGGTACCCTTCCACGTCCCTGCCGTGAAGGCGTTACCCACCGCGAGGATGGCATCCGAGGCCGCCACCGCGGGCATCGTCTCACCGTAGACTCGCCGGACTTGCACAGGGGCGCACCGCCGCTCCAATAGGCGCGCATGGCGCCGGCGGACGTTCGCATTGTGCGTGACGTGATTGAGCGAAGTCGCTAGAAAGAGGTGAATGGCGTCGGCGCGAAAGCGCCGCTCGATCCCCTGCCAATCGAGCCGCTCACTGATGATGAGGTGGTAGTCCCGTCGCGGGCGGAACGTCGTATCGGCCTTGCTCACGACGTCGACCACGTAGCCGAACTCGCCCAAGCACGCGGCCATGTGGCGGCAACGTCGCAGGTTGGCGTGACGCAAGAACGCAGGATCGTCAGCCGCAAGGTGGAATGCCCGCGGCAAATACACGAGAAGGGCGGACTTGTTGCAGCGCTGCTCGTCGGCACCGTTCGCGTTTTGAACGAGCGGGTGAGGGTAGTGGCGCGCACGCCTCATCCGTTTCCTCAGTGCTTCGACGATCCGCTTCACCGGTTCACGCGAGTCATCTGGTCGTGCGGGCGTCACCTACCGCCGGGCCCTCTGTCGCCCTCGATCTGGTGGACGCCATTATCCCAGACCTCTTGCCCGACGACATGAATGCGGTCAACCCAGTGGCGTACCGTTCCCCCACCGAAGTACGCGAGCATGTCCGGCACGGTTCGGAGATCGCTGTCCACACTGTTCATCGCATCCGGAGCACAGGACGGCCATCAAGATCGTCCACCGTGCGTACCCCACGTGCGGCGCCGTGGGCCCGCGGCCAGCGTGAATTCGGCAGGACCGCCCCCATAGGGTTGCTGTTCGCGCCCA
>JAGDMS010000495.1 GCA_017860575.1 Deltaproteobacteria bacterium
CGAGCCGGGATAGATGTAGGTCAGCTGCTGGGCGGAGACGTTGTTGCGATACCTGTGGTATTCGAAGGAATAATCGATGGTCAGGGGCGTGATCGGTTGCCACCGCAGCGAGGTCATCGTAAAGACGCGGTTGACCGCGTCGTAGTCACTGTCGCCAGTCGCCCGCACGGTCGTCGGCGACTGGTTGGTGACGTAGCCGTCGTGCGACGTGTACGCCACGGTCTCGCGCAGACTGATGGTCCCCAGGGCGTCCGACTGGACGAACCCGTTCTTCCCAATCAGTGGCAGGTTAACGGTCGCCCGGCCCTTGAAGTAATTGTAATTGCCGACCTCGCTTTTGGCTGTAATCGAGCGTTCCTCGGTGGGCTTATTCGTAATGAAATTGATCGCGCCCGCGATGGTGTTGCGCCCGTACAACGTGCCTTGCCTGCGTCACACCACGCATGCCGACGTGCATGTTCCCACCGACCGAATTGACGCGCACGTTTGGCGCCACATCGGTGATGCCGTACACGTCGGTCACGCCGCGCTCCTCCAGCGCCGCGCCGGTCAGCGCGGTGACCGATAGCGGGGTCTCTTGAATGTTTTCTTCACGTTTCTGCGCCACCACGGTGATTTCTTCGACCTCCGTGGCGAGTTTCGGCGCGGCCGCTCCTTTCCTGGTCGCCTGCGCCCAGACCGGCTGCGGCACGATGATCGCCGACATGACCACCACTCCCACGGACGCTACGATGGCATTCCTCATTCGCTTCATGTTCCCCTCCCTTCTCGAATTCTCATTGATGCGCCGACTGTGGGCGTGAACCACTGAAACTTCTCCATTCGTCAAGGCCTGTTTCTGCTGCCGGAACTTCCTGCGTCAAAGCAGATCGACGAAGATGGGTGACGACCAGGCACGCTCCTCGATCTGGTCGAGACAGTCATCCGAGGGTGGCGTGTGGGGGTCGGCTGCGCACAGGTGCACTTCGAGACAGCGGCCGGACTCGTCGTACTTGCACCGCAGAGTGCCGCCGTTCACGGCCGGACTCGGCTCCTCGATCGCGCGCGCGTAATAGACCGCCGGGCGGCCTGAAGACACGAAGTCCGGGTCCTCGAACTGCACCGCGCACCCCGCTGCGCTGGACTCGCACGCGAACGTCCGCCACTTGTCCTCGATCAGCGACGCGACCGGTTCACCCGGCGTGATCTGCGGCCGGATCCGCACCACCTCGATGCGGGTGATGCGCTTGCGCTCGTCGGACGGGTTGTAGCACTCGCCCTTGCAGAGGTGCTGCAGGCGTCCGGGTGCGGCGGCGCTCGTGCTGTATTCGGGGCAGCCGGGCTTCTGCTTCAGGGCACCGATCGCACGCACTTCGAAGCGCGGCGGCCGGTTCATCCGGATTTCACTCCCCATGGGCACTGGAAGCTCGCTCCCGTCCGGCCCCGCGTTGAGCACATTGAACCAAAGCAGGATGTGGTCCCCGCTCGTCCCGTAAACCTCCTTGCGTTTCAGCGCGTCCCAGACCGCGTCGCGGCTGCGGCCGTTGGCGTGCACCGCCACCAAGCCGCCGGTCATGAGATACGACGACTGCCGCTCCTTATCGAGCATGCCGATCGCAGGCGCGGACTTGGCGAGATCAACCACGACCGAAACGGGCTCCGGAGCCGCCGGCGGTCTGCTCATCCGTGCGCGCCAACGCTCGTCGCGCGGGGTATTGTTGTCCGTGGTCTGGATGCGGTCGAATTCCTTGTACCCGTTTCCGGGCCGCGCCTTGTGATTGTCACTAGAGGCCAGGAGGCCGAAGTGGAAGCGCTGCGGATGCGCGGGATCAGCGAAATTGGTGATGGCCAGGGCGTACTGCGCGGAACCGCCGGGCCGGTAGTTGTACGCGGGAATGAAGCAGTCCTTGCACTGGCCGGCGTCGAGCCACTCCTCCGGGCGGGCCCCGGGGACAGTTGCCGCACCACGCAAGCCGGCGTCCACGTAGTTCTGCCGCGCGGTCGCGGCCCGGCTGGCGCACTCGGAAGCGTCGAACCCGGCCTGGCGGCAGCGCTCTTCGATGATCTGTCCGGCGCGCCAGCAACTGGGCAGGTAGTCGGGCGTCGGCTCGGGACAGTGCTTCGAGCCGTCACTGTCGACGGCAACGTCCTGCCAACCCCGGTATTCCTCGGAATTGCCATGGCCGGACATCACCTCGATGAGAAACTGCTTGGCGGGATCGTTCATCCCCGGGGTCAACTGTTTGTCCCAGCTCGTGCCGGGCGGCGAGTAGATGCCCCAGGTGTTGCCGTGCGGAATGACGACGGTGTCGAAGTTCCACTGATCCATTTTGGCGAACAAATCGCGCGGCGTCGCCGCGGACTCGTAGCAGTCCGCCGGCAGATCGCGGCTGTTGACGCCCGGCGGGCACACGGGGACGCTGCGCACCTCGCCGATGAACCGGGTAAAGTCATAGTAGCGCTGCCGGTAGCGGAAGTCGTACAGCGCCGTGAGCGGCTTGACGGCGCCAAAGACGGCCCGCGAACCGTCCGCGCCCACGCCGCCCGCACCGATCGGCCGTGTCGGCACCTCATCATCACCTAGGCCTTTGAAGATGACGTTCTTGTGGCCGTAGTGCTCCTCTGGTGTCGGACCCATCTGGCTCCACTCCCAGCCGAGGAACACCGCCACGTCGGGATTCTGCGCATCGTGTCCGGCGATGGCATTGCACTGCCGGATCGACTCCTTCGTCTCCAACCAGTGCTTCGGTGTACTCGATTCGGCGTGATCGTTGATCGACCAGAAATCGAGCCCTGAGCAGAAGCGGGCGTAGTCGCAGGCGTCCGCGATCGGATGGGCGCCGGAGCCCTGCATCATCGGCAAGGCCATGGCGAAGGCATCGCTTGAGAACGTCGTATGGACGTGCAGGTCTCCGAACAGGATCTGCTTCGGTTGCGCAACACCGACCGCGCGTGCCGCGTTCGCCTCGGCCTGCACCCGCGCCGCCACAACCGCGGCGGGCACCCGTGCCGGCGTCGCCGTCCCGGGCCCCTCGTGTCGTCCGTACAGACCAAACCACGCTCCGGCCACGTACGCAGCCGCACCCAGTGCGAGCAGTACGATGAGCGCAAGGACCCGCTTGAGCAACCTCATACGCCGCCTCCCGGCGAAGCCCGACCTGTGTCAATAGCCGGCGCACCGCCTCAATCACTGATAACCGATACGATGCGTGCTACTACAGCCAGTGAGTTGGAGTCAACGGCATACGTTCAGG
>JAGDMS010000006.1 GCA_017860575.1 Deltaproteobacteria bacterium
CGCGACGCTCCCGTGCGTTGCATGTTGCGCGAAATTACGATGACCCGTGCCGGCCCTTGAGCGGGCGCGGTCACGTCCGGTCCAGTCGTTCCAGCGTCGGAGTCTACGATCCGTGGCGTACTCTCCGGCCCCTGCAGCAGACGCGTGGAAGGGATGGACATATCGCGCGTCTCCGCCTTGACGTTCGGTGGCGGAGAGTCGGCAAAGTGCACCACACCACGGTCGTCAGTCCACTTGTATGCAACTTGCGCCGTGACCGCGGAACAGCAAACCACGAAGAGGCTCCACCCAACAACGAACAACGGGGCTCGGCACTCAATCATAGTTGGTAAGGACCGTCACCTCCCGTTGGCAACGCCTTAGTTCGCCACGGGCTTGCCCGTCGGATAGATCGTAACGGTTTTGAAGTCCCCGGCGGGGTCCTGGAGCCTGAACGTGACAGTCGTGGGCGGATTCAGTAGCCCGCGCGCATCGTAGGTCACGGTGATTGGATTGTCGCTCGCGATGGCGATGCCGGGACCGTAGGTGTCTAGGTTTTCGGTGTAGTAGGTCGTCGATCCACTCAAGTCGGTCACCTGAATTGACGCGGGTGGGGTAAACACCATGCGTCGCGGCGTATTGCTGGCGATTGCCCCGCCACGGGTCCGGTAGAGCGCGCTTATCACCTCGCGCTGAGCGCTGACCAGGCTGGCTTTATTACGCAACGTGCTCACCGCCGGCACGGCAATGGTATAGAGCACTCCAACAATGCCGAGTGTGGCGACAACCTCGACCAGCGAAAAGCCGTGACTTGACCGAAGGGGCTGCATGCTAGCGAAACTGTTGGAAGGTGAGTAACTGCAGCGGCATGACCGCCGCGGCGTACCGGTTTAGGTTGGTGGTGCTGTACTGCATCAGCGAGTTCCCGCCGCCATCGTCCTTGTACGATGGGATGCCCACGTATTCAGGATTCGTGGCCCAGGGTGTCTTGATGTTGGCCACCAGCGTGGTGCCGCGCATCCATCCCGGACCGTTGCCGGTGTGTTCGTAGCTTCCCGTACCGATGGCCAGCATCAAGCCGTCGTACTGAAACCCGCCGTTGAATTTCAGCGCGCCGGTCACCAATATGATGCCCGCCCCGGTCCAGTTGTTGGGGAACGACGCATCACCATCGATCGCAATGATCTTCGGATTGCTGGTGCTGCCGCCGGTAAAGCCGGGGTCACTCAAGGAATGGAAATCGGCGGCTTCCGTGACGCTCTTGACGAGCTGTTTGAGGTACTTCACTCGAATCAAGCGTGGATCGCCGACGAGCAGCGGCACATTGGCGCTCACCGGATCGTAGGGGTTGTCGGCAGTCGGCAGGAAGTTCTCCGTTGCGGTGCCCGTAAACGGAAGACAGCTCTGGTAGGAGGTGGGTCGCTTGTCGACGATAGCGGCATCAACGAGCGCTCGCGCAGCGTTCGTGGTGACGGCGACCGTCGGAAAGCATCCACTTCCACCGACGTCAACTCCGGTCACCTGGCGCGCGTTGCTGCTGAAGGTGCCAAAATTTACGGACGGGCCGGGCAACACGAGCACGCCCGGCATGCTGCGTCCCGCCAGAAAGGCATCAAAGACCTTGAGCTGTTCCTGCACGGCGGCGAGCGCCCCGCCCGGCATGCTGGCAACCGACGTAATCATGATCCGGTTGTTTGTGTCGGTTTTCGATTTGACGCTGGCCGCTTGAGTGAGTGCGCCGGGTTCCGTGCGGTCATTCGTGAGGAAGACCTGGAAGGTGCCCGACGCGAAGCTCGTAGGAGCGATCAGTGGCTTGTTCGTGGTCGCGTTGGAAAGGCCGGTCGAGCCGTTCAAGGCGGAGTAAACGGTGGCATCGATGAGGTCGCCGTTGTTCGCCGCGTCCAGAAGTTTCTGATTGAGCGTTGCGCCCGCGCGGAGTTGGGCACGCAGGGTTTCGCGTGCATACTCAGCACCGGCTGCCGCGACCGACCGTGCGCCCTTACTGAGCCGATCCATACCGGACACCCGCAGGCTCGCGACCGAGTTCTGTAATACCGCGAGTCCGAGAACGGTCAGCAGCACGAAGGCGAGCAGCGCAAAGACCAAGGCCGCGCCCTGCTGATCCGTCATCAATTGCCTCGGCTTACGAACAGGTGGGAAGGACATTGGCTTGCCTCGTTCCGACATCGCCCTTGAGGGTTCTGGTGACGACGCTTCCCTTGTAGGTGCCGGTGCCGGTCAATCGGGTTGAGATGTACGTCGTGGTGCCGGTGGTCAGCACCTCCTCCGCCGTCTGTTTGGTGATGACCGCAGTGCACGGATCCACGCGATAAAAGGTGAGTGAGAATCCCGTCACCCCGGCTGCCACCGGCTGCGGGGTCGCCGGAGTCCATCCGCCCACACCGCTCCACGCCTCCTGCGTTCGCATCAACTTGCCATCGACTACCGCATAGCTGATGCGCTCGGAGACGTTGTCAGCGTTGACGTCGCCGACAAACACAATGCTATCCGCCTGCGTGTCGGCAACCAGCCCTTGAAAAACCGGCTGGGACACGCCGTCGGTGATATAGCCCGCCGCCCGCAGGTCATCTTGCAGGAGAACGATCGCGGTCGCGACATCGAGCTGAGCATCGACCATCCGAGACTGGTAGCCGACCGAGTTGAAGGTGCCGCTCACCAGCGCCGTGGTGGCGGCACCGACAACGGAGAACAGGACAACGCTCACCATTACCTCGCTGATGCTCATGCCACGCTGATTGTCGATGCGTCGGGGTATCATCGCGAGCGCCATCAGAACCCGACAGCCCGGATCGTCGAAAAAACGACCCGGTGCTGCAGGTTGTATTTGGTCCAGCTCACTCGGACGGCGATGGTCTTCGTGAACGGAAGCGGAGTGTTGTCCGATATCTTCCAGGTGCGAGTGTATCCGCACTTCTCACCGCTACAGGTGGTGCCGTCCGGCGCCAGCGGATTGGCATTGCTCAAGGTCGCGCTGGGCGCCACATAATCGGAGGTCGCAGCGAGACGGGGATCGCTATAGGGGATGGCGTTGACCTTATCTGCCAAGTCCATCGCCAGTGCCGAGGCCGCGAGGAATCCGTACGACCGGACACCGTTACGCACGCCACTGCTTTGAACGTAGGCCAGGGGCATCAGAGCCAGGCTCAGCAGAGAGACAGCGATGAGCACCTCCAGCAACGAGAGGCCCGCCTGGCCGCTCAGCCGCTGGGAAGACGAGGCTGGCATCGGCGCCCGCACGAGCACACCTTAGATGTCGCGGATAACGCTAGCGACCGCAGTGGGCGTGCCGCCGAGCGTCACGCTGCCGGTGGGGCGCAGCGAGTTCGGCTTGAGTTGATAGAAGACCAAGCTGCCGCTGCCGTAGTTGGGAATGAGAAGCGAGTTGCCATGTGGTGTGACGTTGAGTTCGTACGGCGATGCCGTTGCACCCATGCTGATGGTACGATCCAGTGAGCCACTCTTTCGGAGGAAGGAGACGGTACCGTCGTCGGAATTTGTGACATACACCGCATCGACCGTCGGGTCCGGATTCACGAGCACCGCCCAAGGTGCCGTCCCGACAGTGGTCGTGCCGGAGATTGTGCCGGTCGCCGTCGCTACGACTGTTACCACACTGTTGTTGACGTTGCTGACGTATGCGATGCTGCCGTCAGGAGAAAGAGAGACATACCAGGGGAAGTCGCCGACCGGGATTTCTCCCGTCACCGTGAGCGAGGTCGCATCGATGACCGAGAGGGTCCCGGAGGCCCGGTTCGTCACATAGATTGGCGTGCCCCCCGGGGCAACGGCAATGTGCCCGGGGAAGCTGCCTACCGCAACCGTCGCGCGGACGCTCCGACTGGCCGTGTCAACCACGGAGACGCTGTTGGAAAACGTGTTGGCGACGTACAGGGTGGCGCCGTCCGGGCTCAGCGCGATACCCTCGGGCGCCCCGCCTACCGGAATATTGGCAACCGTCGCATTCAAACTCGTCGCGATCACCGAGATCGAATTCGATCCCCGATTGCTGACATAGAGGGTTGTCGAATCAGGCGACGCTTCAATGTCCACAGGCGTGTTTCCCACCGGAATCGCCGTTAGAATATTGATAGTGTCGATATCAACGACCTGGACCACGTTGGTCGTTGTGTTGGTCACATAGGCAACGGTTCGAAGGGTGGCGTGAGCGGCTCCAAGTGGAGCGATGCCCATGGCAAGACCCACCATCATGAGTGTCCACCGAGATGCATCCCGCTTGGAAGGCGACGTATTCATTGTAGGCTCCTCTCCCTTCGGCACTGCCCACCTTCGACAAAAGCAATCGACATGCCGCTATCTCAGGGCGTACGAAGGTGTGATGGCGGCAGCCGTCAAACTTGCACCCCTGATGAATCGTCGCCGGAGCGACAAGACTATGACGCTTTTGCTGGATCGACGATGCGCCGACGCTTTTCTCTGAACAACGACAATGTGACGCTTTCTGCGGAGCGACAATACTCTACCGCTCTAGCCTGCCCGACAATACACTGCCTCCATTATCTGAGTGACGATACGATGACGCAGCTATGCGGTTTGCCTGGCAATTCGGCTGGGCAGTTGGTGGATTCAATCGGGTTTTCTCTTGCGACAACACGAAGCGACGCCGCGGCCAAGCACTGATCCAAGGCAACCCGCTTCCGAGAGTTCCGACGAACAGCCGTGGACGCGCCGTCGGCGTCGCGGGCTCACGGCATAGGCACGCCGTGTGAGCGCCTCGTGCAAGCGCCGTTCAACATCGTCGCTCGGGTTGACGAATACGTCGCGTAGCTGGTGTCACCAGCGTACCCCTTCGCGCCGCAGGGGATTGGTGTCACGACGCATCCCCGCCTGCGCCGAGGTTGGTGTGGTACAAGACACGCTACGCTGTCGCCAAGATGCGTATGACGTTCCAGGTTGCGGGCGCGCCCATCACGGTGTCCGACAAGACCGGAACCGTCCAGGGTGGCATGAACTTCTCGGAAGACGCTGCCATCCAGAGCCCTGCCCCTGCTGAACCGGAGGTCGACGCTATCCTCCGCGTCGTGTGCGCGTCGGCGTTGGAGTTCGGGTCGGCGTTCTCGTCGGGGTTAGTGTCCGGGTCGGCGTTGGGTTACCCGTCGGCGTTGCCGTAGACGTAGGTGCCGGGGTCGGCGGAAAGGTGGACGTCGGCGTCGTCGTCGCAGTAGGTGTCCGCGTAGGCGTTGGGGTGGCTGACGCCGGTGCCGTAGGTGTGGGTGAAGGGGTCGGCGAAGGTGCGGACGTCGGCGTCGTGGTCGCCGTTGGTGTCCGGGTCGGTGTTGGGGTGTTCGTCGGAACCGACGTGGGGGTCAAGGTCGGAGTAACGGTTGCCGTCCTCGTTGGTGTTGACGTCACGGTCGGGGTACGTGTCCTCGTAGGTGTTGCCGTTATCGTCGGTGTCGGCGTCGGTGGATTCGGGCAACACACGAACCCTGCGCTCCATGCGGGAAGGGTTGTCCCGAACAACGTGCCGGTGTGCCCGTTCCCGCTCGCGTCCGCCGCCGTGGCACCACTCCCATCGTCCAGTTTCCAGTGGGCGAGCAGACCCCCGGCCGTATCGTCGCACTGCCCCGACCCGCCGCTGAAAATGGCTGCGACCTGGCTAGCGCTCAGTCCAATCGCGTAGACCCGTACGTCGTCCAGCGTCCCGGTCAGCCACGCGGGATCGCCCGGCGCCCACCCCAGCGTGACGTCCGTCGTGCTGCGGTAAATGAGCGCTCCCGCAGGCCACGTTACGGCACTGCCATCGGCGACACCGTCGATGTAGACTTGCAGCGTGCTCCCGTCCAAGGTGCCTGCAACGTGGTGCCATTGCCCCGCCATCAGTGGGAGGCCGCTTGATGCGGTGTGGACGCCAAAGGCGTTGTCATTCACCGTAAAGGCATAACCGTTCGCTGAGACGGACAATTCCCACGCGGTGCGGTTGATCCCGCCGCTCTGCCCCGCAATGAAGTAGTGACCGGTCGTCGGCACATAGACCCACGCCGCCACGGACATCGTATTACCGGTGAACCACCACAGCCCGGTATCGACATACTGACGCTGCGAAGCCGTGAAAGTCAGGCCCACTTGCGTTCCGTTGGCGCACGCCGGCGCTGCAGGCGGCGTGCGCGTGGGCGTGAGCGCCGGTGTCACGGTCCGTGTGGGCGTACTGGGTCGCGTGGCCGTCGGCAGCAATGTGGCGGTCGTGCTGCTCGTTGGTGGCGGCGGGGGCAAAGTCGGTGTGACAAGTGGTGAGGCTGTGGGCGTTGTCGTTGCTGCCGCAGTTGGCGTCAATGCCACGTAGCAACCTTGGAGGGCCCAATTTACCATCGTCAGGATCTCATCCACGGTCACTTGGTCGTCATCATTGATGTCTCCCGGACACGCTTGCGCTAGCGCACCATTGCTGACGGGACAGCCCTGCAGAGCGACATTCACAACTGTGAGGATTTCGTCCACGGTGACTCGCTGGTCGCCGTTGATATCACCCGGGCACACTTGCGCGACCGCATTATCGGCGACGAAGACTGCCGATGCTGCCTGCAACACTAGTGTCAGCAGCATTGCCGCTACGGGTTGCTTGTTCATGCAATCCCTCCGTTGCCCCACCAAAGGAGGGATATCCGTAGGGTGGATCGTAAACGGGTTCGCGTTGTCACACCAGGGACGCAGGAAGATACTGCGCCTTCAACTCGCACATATCTACTTGGAGGAGCTAGTTGGCCCTTAAACCCACCGCGAGGCTTGTTTCCCTCGGCAAGCGTTGCGGTAGCGGAGAACTGTGCCCGCGCTGTCGAACCGGGGTAGCGTCCCCATTGGACCGGTCTTCGTCTGTCTCCAGCGCACAGCGAAGGCAATACGCCGCGGCGTCATTACTCGTTTCGTAGCAGACGGTCGTGCTGGCACGCCCGCAACGGGTACAACCGTAGCAATCTACGGTCCGTTCCGCCATCCACCGTTGATCGGCACGCAGAATTTCTACGTTTGGTTTTGAATGCAGGAGGTGGGCAACGTAATCCACGAGGTCCTGTCGGTCCGCCGGCCCATCGTTCGGTAGGAAAATCCCGCCGCCAACAAATGAGAGATGCACAACATCCGTCATGTCAAAATTCCTCTCCGCCTACCTGTCGCTGCTGGGCTCTGGCACGCGGTCGCCGAAGCGCGCGAACCTGCAAAGGTAGCGCCCATGACTAGACGGTCGGGAACTAACCGTCAATATAGGGTTTTCCCTAGTGAAGCCTTCTCCTGTGAAAAATCCCGCTGCGCCCTAATCATCCGCCAGAACACGACGCCAACGGTCGCTCACGCGGAAGCACAAGGAGTTAGCGCATGGGAAAGCTCCCATTCGTGAGCGGGGCAAGCGCGATCCTGCTCGCACTCATCGGTTCTCTCGCTGTCGCAGGTGCCGGTGGTACGTGCCCTCAGCTCGGTGACGCGCGTTACAGCGCTCGGTTTGTGGTTCAGGGGAGCAGCCCCCCACCGGTGCTAACCGGTCTCGTGCAGCCGGGTCAGAACTGCGGCAAACGCCGTCGTCCCCTTATGGGCCGATGGTCTCGCTCACACCCGCCGGAGCCGGCGTCGGCACTCGTAGCACGATGCTCTTCGGGTCGCCCAGGTTGCCGGCAAGATCCCGCACCCGGACCGTCAGTAGCGTGTCCCCCGCATCCAGGGCCAACTCCGACCCGATCGGCTCGGGGGAGATGTATTGCCGCAAGCTGGCAGGCGGATTCACAAACCGCGGAATTTGCGGCGTCGGCTCCGTGATCGCCTCGTCCGAGGAGAGCTTGACCACGAACCGACAGCCGAAGTCATTCAGCGCATCGGTGATGTATTGCTGGTTCGTGGTGGAGGCATTGATCGGGGGTACACCGCCGGGGGTAATCGTGGGCGTCGGCCCAGGCCCGACTGGCGCCGCATCACACACCAGCAGGCTGCCGTCGCCCAGTTTCCGGTCCGCCTGGATCTGCAGATCAGGCCGGCCCGTAGGATCGGAATTGATGGTCATGGTCCCCGGCAGCGAACCGGACGAGCCCGATCCCGCCTCGACCACGATATAGAAACCGCGGCCATTGGCATTCGGGGGTTTCGTGAAAATGGGGTTGCCCTCCACGTCCGCACCAACGGTCGGCAGGGGGCCCCTATCCTGCCCCGCAAGACCGAAGTACGTGATCAGCGGACCCATCGACACCGGCGATGTCGGCTTCGGAGTGACGGTTGGCGTGGAAGTCGAGCCGGCCGTGGGACTGCTGGTGTGCGTCGGGGTTCCGGTCGGTATGCCGCTCGGCGTCGATGTCGGGCTGGCCGTGGGGGCTCCGGTCGGCGTCGACGTTGCCGCAGGGGTCGGGCTTGGCGTCGCCGGCAGCGCTTCGCACCCATTCAACGCGCTGTTGACGGCGGTGATAATCTCATCGATGGTTATCTGGCTGTCGTGGCTCACGTCGCCCGGCGGGCAGCTGACAACGTCGACCTCAGCCAGGGCGATACTGGTCAGCAACAAAATCTCGTCAACAGTCACCGCACCATCGCTATTGCAGTCGCCGCTACAAGGTATTGGAGCCGCAACAACGCGACTGCTTGCAACGCGCGCGTCAACTTGGGAAGCCATCGCCGACCCACCGCAGCACACGAAAAAAGCGAGCGAACCTGCAACAGCAGCCACTGGGCGACGCATGAACTGCCAGGTCGCGCACCAATGGACCCCCTGTAGCCCCGTCACCAACCAGCGCCGCAGCGTAAACGGCTCAACCTGGCTCATGGCCATCTTCATCGCCAACTCCCGAGACACTTTCTGTACCTGAAGCGGCTGGATCGCGGAAGACCTTTTGCGCAGGAATGTAAAGTTCCCGCCCACCGCCGCTTTCCAGTGCGATCCGCACGGCGATCTCTGTCGCGCGAGCCGCCCGACGGTGCCGGAGGAATAGCACGCCAAAAAAAGGAAAGCGCAGGGGAAAAACTCAACTTCCACACCCTGCGCTTTCACCGGAGGCTCTTCACCGGCGCACATCCGAGAAAGCTTCGGTCGGCTCCTTTCCGACCTCTGCTCGCCTTTCCTCGCCGGCGGTCCACTCCCGGCAAGACCAATTTAACCAGCTGTCCCCCTGCCGCAACCGGCACAGAGGATGTTCTCGGAAAAATTCTACACGTCGTCGCAGTTGCACGGCGCGCAGACCACGGCGACGTTCGCGCTTTTCGCGATTCTGTTTTATGAATCGTCCTTTAAGCAAAGGAGATCGCATGGCTACCACGAAACGCACTCGCCCGTCCGCCGTCCGGAACGCACGCAACGTCGGCAGGTGGGATCTAGAGGCGGACGTCGTGGTTGTCGGATATGGTTGTGCCGGCGCCTCTGCCGCGATCGAAGCGGTGGAAGCCGGGGCGGACACACTGATCGTCGAACGGGCCAGCGGTGGCGGCGGCACCTCAGCAAACGCCGGCGGGCTCCTTTATATGGGCGGCGGAACCCCGGTGCAGCGGGCCTGCGGCTTCGAGGACACGCCGGAGGAGATGTTCAAGTTTCTGATGGCGGCGTGCGGACCGGATCCCGACGCAGCAAAGATTCGGGTGTATTGCGATGATAGCGTGGCGCATTTTCACTGGCTGGTCGCGCATGGCGTGCCCTTCAAGAACAGCTTCTATCCGGAGCCGTGGGAGCCGCCCACCGATGACTGTCTAACGTATTCCGGCGGCGAGAATGGCTACCCGTTCAACCGGATCGCCAAGCCGGCACCGCGGGCGCACAAGCCGCAGTGTGTCGGGTCAGCCGGCGGCCTCCTCATGCAGAAGCTCACGGCAGCCGCGGACGGCAGCGGCGCACGCATCGAGTGCGACGCACGCTGCGAAGCCTTGGTCGTCGATGATGCGCGCAGGGTTGTTGGTGTCGTCGTCTGGCAAGATCGGACGGAGCGCCTGGTACGTGCCCGGCGCGGGGTGATCCTGACGGCAGGTGGCTTCGTGAACAATCCCGAGATGGTGCAGCGCCACGTTCCCCTGCTCGCGCGTTGTGCCGTCAAAACCGGCACTGAAACCGACGATGGCCGCGCCATCCGGATGGCGATGAGTGCGGGCGCCGATGTCATTCGCATGCATGCCGCCGAGGTCGCGTACCCGCTCGCCCCCCACCGCCTGATGCGCGGTATTTTGGTCAACCGCTACGGCCAGCGCTTCATCAACGAGGACACCTACTTCGGCCGGTTGGCACAGGAGGGCCTGTTCCGCCAGGATGGCGAGATGTTCCTCATCGTCGACACGGCCATCTACGAGCCAACCGCCTTCGGCATGCAAGCCGCCTTTGTGGAGGAGAGCATGGCTGCACTCGAACGCGCCATCGGTCTCCCGACGGAATCGCTACAAGCCGCAGTGGCATACTACAATCGTTTTGCGGCACGCGGGGAAGATCCGCTGTTTCACAAGACCGCAACGTTGCTGCAGCCACTGTCGACGCCACCCTATGCCGCGTTCGACTGCCGCTTGAGCACGCAAGACGTCTCGGTCAATGCCACGTTCAGCGGCTTCACGCTCGGCGGCCTGCATACCCTGCCGACCGGTGAGGTACTGGACCCCGACGGCCAAATCATTCCCGGTCTCTATGCCGCCGGTCGCACCACGTCCGGGGTAGCCGCGGGCGGTTACTGTAGCGGCCTCTCGCTTGGGGATGGCACCTTCTTTGGCCGCAAGGCCGGCCGTAGCGCCGCGATGGCGCCCGCGGTCTGACCCGGTGGTCTGTTGGGGACTCCGCATCCGCACCGACCGCCGCTCAGCGCGGCGGATCGGTCCAGCGGTACGGGATCTCGAGAATATCGGCGAGCAACTGCGTCGCGACGTTGTTGATCGACATGTTCATCTCAGGCGGCACTCGGCCGGATGCGGTGAGACGTTCGCCGAGGGGGATGAACACGGTCGTGTACCGCAGCGCCGCGAACGCCTCGAAGTAGGTCATCTTCCTCAAATGACGGCCCGTCAGTGCGTTGTAGTACGCAACCTGTTCCTCGCGTGTCGGCAATCCCTCCGGGCGTGGAATGCCATAGCCCTCGTGGGCGGCGCGGTCTTGCGACAGCCACCAACCGACATCGACCTCCGGAGGCGCCAACGCAACCGCCTCCCAGTCGGTGACGGCTGCGCACGTATAGTCGGCAAAAATCATGTTGCCGATACGCGCATCACCCCAACTGATGACGAGGTCGCTTTCCACCGGGAAATTGTCTTCCAGCCAATCAAAAGCACGCTCGAGGATTGCATGCGTGCGGCCATGCAGTTCACGCCGCGCATAGTCGCGGTAGAGCTCCAGTTGCCACCTGAGGCCAGGGGTTCTCCCCTCCGGCACCAGCCACGCAAGTTCCGCCGCCTTCCAATCGATGCGGTGAATCCGCGCCAGCGCCTCGAGCCCGCTCTCCACCAACCGGCGCCGCTGCGCCGGTGTCGCCTCTTCAACCAGAAAGCCCGACTGGCTGTAGGGCGGCACGTCGGACGGCACCCGGCCATCCACGTATTCCATGACGAAGAACGGCCGTCCGAGCACGCTCGAGCGGTGTTCATATCCGATCAACGGGGCGATCGGTACGGTGCTGTGCTGCGCAACCGCCGCCATGGCCCGATACTGAATCTCCACCGAAGGCAAGCGCTCCGCCGTTTGCGGCGGGAATATCGGCGGGCTCATCGGCTCGATGCGCATGACGTAGCGCCCCTCGCGCCGTCGCCCTGCCTCCCGCCACGCCGCACGAAAGATGACGGTCTCATTGGAAAATCCCGTCTCCTTTGGCGTGATCAGATCGTGGATATCTACCCCCTGAGCCCCAGGCCAACGGGCTTCCAGCCAGCCGGCAAGGAGCCGCGGGAGCTCATCGTGAGCCAGCACTGTACCGACACTGTCTGCTTGATCCATCCGGTGTCACCTAACCTTTCCAGAGCGATCGCTTGCCCGAACAGACGAGAACGCACCAGCGCAACCGTACGAAAATGTCAGCCACTTATCACGCAGGGCGTATTGCTTGCTAATGCCGCGCGTCGTTGCAGGTGGCATGCGAGTTGCTGCCCTCCAGCGGTCGGGGGGATTGATGGCCGACACAAACGGCGATCTAGCGTTGCTGCGATTCTTGGCGCGGACCGGCGTGCTCACCAATGATCTGGCGCAGGTTGCCGAAGCGCAGCTCCCAAATCTCGCGAACGGCAGAAACCTGATCGACGTCCTCCGCGACAAGGGCGTGCTGCAGGAGGACGATTTAGCCAAGACGCTCGCCAGCAAGCTGCAGCTGCCGTTTGTCGACTTGCCGACCGTGGCGTTGGACTCGACCATCGGCGCCTTGCTCAAGGAGGAGTTGGCCATGCACTACAAGGCCGTCCCCACAGGTGTCGACGGCCCAACGTTGACCATTACGATGGCGAATCCGCTCGACCACGCGGCCATTCGCGCCATCGAATTCGCCACGGGCAAGCGCGTGCAAATCGGCGTCGCGGCACAAACGGCGGTACGTGATGCTATCGATCATCTCTACCATCTGGAGGAAGCGCTCGACACCTACCTGAAGGGGATTCCCGGGGACGGCGACGCCCCGATCGCCGAACTGCGGGAGGGCTCCGCAGCGGACATCCGGGGGCTGGAGCGCGACTGCCCCGTTGCCCCCGTGGTCAAGCTGTTCAATTCGATTCTGCGCGAGGCCTTGCGCACCGGCGCCAGCGATATCCACATCGAGGCGACCAGCACGGGGCTTCGCGTCCGCAACCGCGTCGACGGACTGCTGGAGGAGTTTTTGCGGCTGCCGAAGTGGGTGCAAGACCCTCTCATCGCACGATGCAAGGTGCTCGCCAAACTCGACATCACCGAGCGCCGCGTCCCGCAGGATGGCCGTATCAAAATTCGCTACGGCGACTCCGTCGTGGATCTGCGGGTGTCGAGTCTTCCGACACAGTACGGTGAGAAGGTCACGATGCGGGTGCTCGACTCCGGCACAGCGCCCGCCAACCTGGAAAAGTTCAGTTTTGCCGAGCGTGAACTCGGCTGGATTCGCCACGCCATCAAACGGCCTGAGGGACTCGTTCTGGTCACCGGCCCGACCGGCAGCGGTAAGACCACCACGCTCTACGGCATGATCGCTGAGGTGGTCGCGCCTGAGCGCAACGTCGTCACCATCGAGAATCCGATCGAGTACCAGATGGAGGGCGTCAATCAGGTCGAGATCAACGATAGGCAGGGACTCACGTTCGCCAGCACCCTACGTTCGATCCTCCGGCAGGATCCGGATGTCATTCTAGTGGGGGAGATCCGGGACACAGAGACCGCGGAAATCGCGCTGCGGGCGGCGCACACCGGGCATCTGGTGCTCAGCACGCTGCACACCAATGACGCGGTGGCCACGATCACACGGCTGCTCGATCTGGGAATCGAACCGTACCTGTTGGCCTCGGCGCTGAATCTGGTCATTGCGCAACGCCTGGTGCGGCGGGTGTGCGCACACTGCGCCGCACCCGACGAACCGGATGTCGCCGCGCTGCGTCGACTGGAGATCCACGACGGCAACCATCAGTTTCGCCGCGGCCGCGGCTGCAAGCAGTGCCGTGGTTCAGGCTATGCCGGTCGGATCGGCATTTTCGAGGTGATCCCGATTACCGCTCGCATGGGTCGATTGATCGAGAAACGTGCCCTGGAAAGCGCGATGCGCGCGCAGGCGCGGGCCGATGGTACTGTCTTCCTGTCCACCCACGCCGCGCACAGGGTGTGCGCCGGTATGACCACCGCGGACGAAGCCCTCCGCATTGTGGATGTCGGTAACCAGCAGCCTCGTTGCCCGTCATGCAACCACTCGGTCGAGGATACGTTCGCCGTCTGCCCCCATTGTGCGACCGTCCTGCGCCGGAACTGCGGGAACTGCGGCGTGCAGCTCGATGAGGAGTGGCGGATCTGCCCGCACTGTGCCACGCCGGTGCGGCAACGGATATCCGCCCCCGCGCCGGTCCAGGAACCCAAGGCTCCCGCACCCGGACCCCCGGCCACACTCCAACCTCTCCCCGCGCTCGGCCCCGTCGTCACCCCGTCGACCACGGCGCGTCAGTTCCGCGCTCTGGTCGTTGACGATCACGCCGACATGCGCCGCTTGATTTCCCTGGCACTGGAGCGCAGCGGGCTTCCGATCCTGGTCAGCACCGCTGAAAATGGGATTCAGGCGCTCGAGCAAGCCGGCCACGATCCACCCGACCTCGTACTACTCGACCTCATGATGCCGGGCATGGATGGCTTCGAGGTCTGCCAACAATTGCGCGGAAATGTCCGCACCGCCTTCGTGCCCATCTTGATGCTCACGGCGCGCAATGATGCGGCCAGCCGAGCCCGCGGCTTCCTCGTCGGCACCGACGACTATGTCAGCAAGCCGTTCGCGCGCGCCGAGTTGGTCGCACGGGTCCGCCGGCTGATCGAGCGAACGTACGGAACGGTCCTGACCACAGGATCCGACGTCGTGCCCACAGCGGCTGACGACACCGTCACACGCCCGCTCGGCGTCTCACTGCAGTAGCCGTCAGCCGACTGACGACCCGAGGACCGCGGGCGTCAGCGAATCTCCACGACCTCCGGCATCAGGGTCAACCAACTCCCTTCGGAAAACGGCGGCAGCAGCCGCTGCAGCACGTGTTGCCATGTTGGCGGGAGTTCCACCGCGGCATGGCCCGACAGAAACCCACCAATGCGATCAAGGAAACCGTGTGCCTGCGGGTAGTAGGCGAGCTCGACCTCCTGCGTCGCCGCGATCCCCGCCGCGGCCTTGGCGGCTCGGAT
The DNA here is from genome assembly GCA_017860575.1 of Deltaproteobacteria bacterium. Lineage (GTDB taxonomy): Bacteria > Desulfobacterota > Binatia > HRBIN30 > HRBIN30 > JAGDMS01. The sequence continues at coordinate 14,759 of JAGDMS010000006.1, forward strand.
CGCCACCTGGAATCCACCCAGTTCGTCGATCAGACCGTTGTCCTTGGCTTGGGCACCTGTCCACACCCGCCCGCGACCGATCTCATTCACCCGCTCGGCCGTCATCTGGCGACCGCTCGCGACGCGACTGACGAAGACACTGTAGATGTGGTCCAGTTCGGCAACAAGTTTCTGGCGACCGGCCGCCGTCAACGGCTCCGTCATCGCCTCCAGATCGGCAAACTTGCCCCGGCTGATGGTCTGCGTGTTGATGCCCATACGGGCCAGCAGTCCGCGGACGTTGGGCCGCGCCATCAGCACACCGATCGAACCGGTCAACGATGCCGGCTGGGCCACGATGCGATTGGCGCCGGCGCCGATGTAGTAGCCACCAGACCCGGCAATGTCGGACATCGACACGATGACCGGTTTCTTGGTGCGTGCCTGTTGGGTGGCACGCCAGATCACGTCCGAGGCCAGGGCCGAACCGCCCGGACTGTCGATGCGTAGGATAATGGCGCGGGCATCGGCGTCACCGGCCGCCTCGTTGAGCGCCTGCGACAGCGTGTCGGCACCAACGGTCTCCCCCTGCACGGAGGTGCCCCCCTCGCCCATGGCGATCGTCCCCGCCGCGTACACCACCGCGATTTTCGGTCCCTGCCCCAAGCCCAAGCTCTGTGGCGTCACCTGGACATAGTCACGCATGGGTACCAACGGCGTGTTCTCTGCGCCGAGTTCCTCGTGGATGTCGTCCAGGTGCTTGGTGCCGTCGCTCAACTGTGCCCTCTCGAACTCGGCTGGCGAGACGGGCGCTTGCTCGATCAGCGCGGCAATTCTCTCGGGGGCCATTCCGCGACCACGGGCGAGACCGTCGACGAACTGCGCATTGAGGCTGTCGAGCAGCGCGTCCGCCATTTCGCGATGGGCCGGGGTCATCTCCTTGCCGGCAATCGCATCGCCGGCGGTTTTGTATTCACCGATCTTTTCGACATCCATCTGGATGTCGACCTTGTCCCAGAGACCACCCAGAAACAGGAACTGTGACACCAGACCGGTCAGCGGTGTGGTGACATCCGGGGACAGGTAGATCCGGTCGGCGGCCGTCGCCAAGTAGTATTCCTGGTTGCCGCCCCCTTCCTGCTGCAGCAACGCCAGCAGCGGCTTTCCGGATTGCTTGTACTCGAGCAACGCGTCACGGATCTCCTGCGTCTTGGCCCAGCCGACCTCCAGCGCGGAGATTCTCACGATCACGCCCTTCAGTCGCTGATCAACCCGCGCCTCACGAATGATGCCCAGCAGATCGATCAAGGTTCGCATCCGCCGGCGCAGCAACCGGCCGAACAGGTCCTGTGGAGGGGCCTCCGCATAATTGCCGCCAACTTCCAAGACAAGGTAACTGTTGGCGGGAATCGTCGGCCCGCGTAAGGCTCGTCGCCCGACGAGCACTGCCACCACCACGAGGATGACCACAATCAGAAGGTAACGTCTGCGTCTGCGCATACCCGCCTCCACTGCCGCGATGTATTGACGGTTCTCTACCCCACGACCCGACAGGTGCCAAGCGCGGAGCGCGCGGTGAAGCACTTCAGCGGACTGGCTGTGCCATCCGCGTGCCTCTCTGGGCGCGGTGCTTGCGGTCTCGGTCGCACTCTCGTAGCCTCCGATCGAGAGAGTGCATCTGCGATGACGCCACTGCTGACCAGCCTGCTCCAATCCACGGTGACGATGGCGGTACCGTTACTGCTGGCGGCGCTGGGAGAACTGTTGGCGGAGCGAGCGGGCGTCATCAACATCGGACTCGAAGGACTGCTGCTCATGGGGGCGTTCGCCGGGATGGTGGCAACCTACGCGACAACGGTGCCGCTTTGCGGGCTGCTGGCCGCCTGGGTGTGCGGACTCGCGCTCGCGCTGCTGTTCGCCTACGTCGTGATCGTTCATCGCGCCAATCAGATCGTCGTAGGAACGGCGCTGAATCTGCTCGCGCTGGGCATTACCGGCGTGGCCTATCGGGCCGTTTTCGGAGTCACCGGGGCCACGCTGACGGTTGGCGGCTTTGCACCTGTGCCCCTGCCCGTGTTGTCGTCGCTGCCGATCCTCGGACCCGCCGTGTTTTCACAGACGCTGCTGGGGTATCTCGCCTTCCTGCTCGTACCGCTCGTCTGGTTCGGCCTCTACCAAACCATTCCCGGGTTGCAGCTGCGCATGGTCGGTGAGAATCCCGCTGCCGCGGCGGCGCAGGGTGTCCCCGTACGGCGCACCCAGCTGCTGGCGCTGCTCGGATGCGGGCTTCTAGCCGCAACCGCCGGCGCCTACCTGGCCATTGCCTACGCCCACACGTTCATCGAGGGCATGTCGGCTGGTCGCGGCTTTATTGCGTTGGCGATCGTGATTTTCGGTCGCTGGTCGCCGTGGGGCATCGTGGGCGCGGCACTCCTCTTCGGTCTGGCCACCGCGCTGCAGTTCCACGTCCAGGCACTGGGCCTGCCGATCCCGTATCAGTTCCCCCTGATGCTGCCGTATGTGTTGACATTGCTCATGCTGGCCGGCAACGCCGGTGTCACGAACGCACCGGCCGCGTTGGGTGCCCCGGTCGACGGAAACTGAGCCGCAGCCTGGGCCGCCAGCGGCCTGACGCGATTGCCGCACGGTCGGTCACCGCTGGCCGGCGGGTGGCTCGTCGCGCACTACCAGCGAGTACACCACCAGGATCGCCATCCCGACGGTGATGCAGGAGTCGGCCACGTTGAAGGTGGGCCAATGATAGTCGCGCCAGTAGACGTCGAGGAAATCGGTCACCTCTCCCGACGTCATCCGATCAATCAGGTTCCCCAGCGCGCCGCCTAGAATGGAGCCGAGTGCTACGAGCAGCCACCACTGCCCGGGCTGTACGCGGCGCACGAACATGAGCAGTACGACGATGGCCACGCACGACGCCATCAAGAAGAAGGGCAGGCGCCAGGCGCGCGCGCCCTGATTGAGCAAGCCGAAGGCGCCGCCCGCGTTACGCGCGTGGGTGATCCGGAAGAAGGAATCGATGACGCTCAGGGACTCGTACAGGGCGAAGTGCTGACGGATGTACCACTTGCTGATCTGGTCGACGATCACGGCGACCCCGGCGAGGCTGAGGACCACCGCGTACTTGTTCATGCGCCCATCACCTTCATCACGTCGGCACAGCGCTCGCATAGTCCTGGATGCACACTATCGCGGCCGACCGCTTCACTGTAGTTCCAACAGCGCTCGCATTTGCCCCCCAGCGCAGGCGCCACCTGAACGCTCAACTCCGCAAGCAGTGGACTGACCGTGTGCCCCGGAAGATCGTCGACGAGTTGCACCTGGGAAACGATGAACAGCGCCGGCAGATCTCGCACCTCGCCCTCGAGCAGCGCGCGCAGGCCGTTCCGCGCGCTCAGGTGCACGCGCGCATCGAGTGAATGGCCAATCGATCCCGACTGGCGCGCCTCCTCCAGGGCTTTGGTGACGGCGGCGCGTACCGCCAGCAGCCGCTCCCATTTCGCGGCCAACTGCGCGTCCTGCCGAGCCGGCTCCGGAAGCCCTGCCAGAAACACGCTCGGCGGCCGCCGGTCGGCCGGCAAATGCGTCCAGATCTCCTCGGCGGTGAAAGACAAGATCGGCGCCATCAAGCGCGTCAGCGCCTCGACAATCTCCCGCAGCGCCGTCTGCGCGGAGCGGCGTTCCGGCGCCGTCGCCACCGAACAGTACAGCCGATCCTTGACGATATCGAGGTACAACGCGCTCAGGTCGACGGCACAGAAGTTGATCAACTGCTGCACCACGAGATGGAAACTGAAACTGTCGTAAGCCTTGCGCACCCGGCTGATGAGTTCGGCGGTGCGCTGCAGGATCCAGCGGTCCAGCTCGAGCAACGCGTCGCCTGACACCGCGTCACGCTGGGGGTCGAAGTCGAACAGGTTCCCGAGCAGGAAGCGGCAGGTATTGCGGATTTTCCGGTAGGACTCCAACAACGGCGGCAGCAGCTTCTTCGAAAAGCAGGTGTCCGCCGTGTAATCGACCGAGGCAAACAGCAGCCGCAGGATCTCCGCCCCGTTGGCCTTGATGACCTCCTCCGGAGCGACGACATTGCCGAGTGACTTCGACATTTTCTTCGCCGCTTCGTCAAGGATGAGTCCGTGTGTCAGCACATTGTGGTATGGCGCCTGACCGTGAACCGCTACCGATGTGATCAGCGACACCTGGAACCAACCGCGGTGCTGGTCGACCGCTTCCACGTACAAGTCCGCGGGCCAGGCCAGCTGGGGACGCTGACGTAGGACCGCTTCGTGCGAACAGCCCGCATCGAACCACACATCGAGGATGGTGTTGTCCTTCTCGAACTCCTCGCTGCCACAGGCGCAGCGGAAGCCCGGCGGGAGCAGTTCCCGGCTCGGCAGCTCGTACCAGGCGTCCGATCCGCGCGCGGCGAACACCCCCTCGACCTGCCGGATCACATCCGGCGTGTACGCCACCGCGCGACACTGCCGGCAGTGAAAGGCCGGGATGGGCACTCCCCACGCCCGCTGGCGTGAGAGGCACCAGTCGGGGCGGGTTTCCATCATGTGATGGATGCGGTCATGGCCCCACGCGGGCAGCCACGACACGCGATCGATCTCGATCAGTGCCTGGCTACGCAGGTCGGCATGGTCCACGCGTAAAAACCACTGCTCGGTCGCGCGGAAGATCAGCGGACTCTTGCAACGCCAGCAGTGGGGGTAGGAGTGCTGCAACTGTTCGACCTGCACCAACGCGCCGTGCGTGCGCAATTCGTCGACAATCGCATCGTTGGCTTCGAAGACCGGACGACCCGCGTAGGCGCCGGCCTCCGCGGTGAACCGACCGGCCGCGTCGACGGGAGTCAGCACCGGCAGACCGTACTTCTGTCCGACCGCGAAATCCTCGTATCCGTGACCCGGCGCCGTATGCACACAGCCCGTACCGACGTCGGCGGTGACGTGGGACTCAAAGACGAGCCGCGCCGGACGCTCGATGAACGGGTGACGGAACACATCACGCCCGTCGAGCGCAGCGAGATTGACGGGGATGCGCCGTCCCGTCTCCCGGCAGCCCGTCGCCTTCAGGAACGCATCCGCCAGGCGCGCCGCCACCACGTAATCAGCGTGCTCCACCTGGACCGCGACGTACTCGAGATGTGGGTTCAGACACACCGCCAGGTTGGCCGGCAGGGTCCAGGGCGTTGTCGTCCAGATGACCGCCGCCAACCGCTGGTAATGCTGCGCGAGTTCCGCCGCGTCCTCCGGCAGCAGAGCGATCGCCGCGGCCTCCTCGGCCGTCCCGCAAAACGGGAAGCGAACGTAAATCGATGGAGAGGTGTGGTCGGTGTATTCAACTTCGGCTTCCGCCAACGCCGTCGCGCACACCGGGCACCAGTGCACCGGCCGCAGGCCGCGATAGATAAAGCCACCTTCGACCAACTGACGAAACACGGTGATGATCGCTGCCTCATAGGCCGGCGCCATTGTCAGGTAGGGCTGCTCCCAGTCCCCGATGACGCCGAGCCGGCGGAATTCCTCCCGCTGAATGCCAAAGTACTTCTCGGCGTACGCACGGCAACGACGGCGAATCTCCAACTGGCTCAGTTGCCGTGCCTTCGCACCCAGATCTTTGGTCACCTGGTGTTCGATCGGCATGCCGTGACAATCCCAGCCCGGAACGTACGGGGCCTGGAATCCGCTCATGGACTTCACCTTGACGATGATGTCCTTGATGATCTTGTTGAGTGCCGTGCCAAGATGGACGTGACCGTTCGCGTAGGGCGGCCCATCGTGCAACACGTACTTCGGTTTGCCGGCATTGGCCTGCAAGAGTTGTTGGTAGAGACCGATCTCGTCCCAGCGCGCGATGATCGCCGGTTCCCGTGCCGGCAGATTAGCCCGCATGGGAAAATCGGTCTTGGGAAGACTGAGCGTGTCCTTGTAATCCATCACACCCCGGTGAGTTTTCCGAGCCCGTTCTCATAGCAGCAGGACCCGGCCCATTCAAATTGCCCCTCCCGGCCCGCAAGGGCCGCAGCAACGAGGAGACGCACAAAATCGCGGGCGCGGGTTGATCGCACTATCGCTCCGGAGCTAGTCTCACCGATACCTATGGCTCGAGACGCGATTCGGCACCGACCGGAGGTCACCCGTGACCAATTATGAGCGCTTAAGCGCCCTGGACGCGTCATTTCTGGAACTCGAGGACGAGAACCTCCACATGCAAGTTGGTGGGGTCATGATCTTCGATGCCGGACCTTTGAGCAGGGATGGCGGCGGCATCGACATCGAGCGGATCCGCGGCACGATCGCATCGCGCCTGCATCTCGTGCCGCGTTTTCGGCAACGCCTGGCGTACATTCCTTGGGAGCACCTGCCCATCTGGGTCGACGATGAACGCTTTCGGCTGGACTATCACGTCCGTCACGCGTCTCTTCCGCGGCCGGGAGACGGTCGCCAACTGAAACGGCTGGTCGGCCGGATCATGTCACAGCCCCTCGACCGCACCCGCCCCTTGTGGGAGATGTGGCTGATCGAGGGATTGGACGGGGACCGCTTCGCCCTGCTGTCAAAGTGTCATCACTGTATGATCGACGGCGTATCCGCCGCCGACGTGATGTCGTTGATCCTGCGGCCGACCCCTGACACCGCGATTGCGCCTCCGCGTCCGTGGGTGCCACGTTCGCATCCGAGCGAGGCACGTCTGGTCCTGGACGAACTGCAACGCCGCGCCACGCAGGCCACCACGGTCTGGCAGTCCGTACGCGACGCTATGAGCCAGCCGGAGAAAGCGGCGCGCAGACTGGGAGCATCGCTCGCCGGGGTGTTGGAAGCCGTCGTCCCCGCCCTGAGTCGGGTGTCCGACACGCCAATCAACGTCAAAGTCGGATCGCACCGGCGCTTCGACTGGTTGGACATGGACTTGCGCGATCTGAAGACGGTCACCGACGGGCTCGGCGGAACAGTCAACGATGTCGTGCTCGCCACCACGAGCGGTGCCCTACGCGCATTTTTCGAGCAGCATGGCCTGGCTGCCGATGGGCTTGAAATCCGGGCGATGGTACCCGTAACCGTCCGCACCGACGAGGAGCGCGGGCACCTGGGGAACCGGTTGACGGAGATTGTCGTACCGATCCCGGTGCACCTCGCGGATCCGGTCGCGCGCCTGCGGGCCATTCAGCGGACCACCGCCGATCTGAAGCGATCGCGGCACGCGCTGGGAGCGCAGGTACTCACGACCGTCAGCGAATGGACGCTCCCGACGTTACTGGTCCAAGTGGTCCGTTTCGCTTCGCGGACGGGAGCCTGCAATCTGGTCGTGACGAACGTCCCCGGTCCCCAGGTGCCGCTCTATCTCTGCGGCGCGCCGATGCGGTCTGTTTACCCTGTGGTCCCGCTCTTCGAGAACATGGGAGTGGCGGTTGGACTGTTCAGCTACAATGGCGGCCTTTTCTGGGGCGTCAACGGCGACTGGGAAGCCATGACGGACCTGCACGAATTCGTGGAGGCGATCGACGCGTCGTTTCGCGCGTTGCAGCGTGCGGCGGAACACGCACGACGGCCACGCGTCTCGCCACGCCAACGCCGGCGCCCGCTGCGGGCCGCCAGGGAAGCGCGGCCGTTACGAGCCAGTTAGACGATCCCCACCTCGCCGGCGCCCGCCACTCGCCGCAGCGTGTCGCCCGCACCGGAACGAAGGGCCGGGAAACCGTCCGCAACCCGACCGTTATCCGAGCAGCGCCGGGGCCAACTCACGCCACTGGCGCAGCGGCAGGGCGCGCGCGTCCGCATCGAGCACCTGGACGCCGACGTGATCGGCACCGGCGTCGTGATGCGCCTTCACCCGCCGCACAATCGCGTCGACGTCGCCCCACGCCACAATGGCGTCCACCAGGCGATTGCTGCCGCCGTTGGCAACGTCATCATCGGTGAAACCGAGCCGTTTGAGGTTGTTCACATAGTTGGGCAGACCCAGGTAGGTGATCATGTGGGCCCGGGCGATGTCGCGCGCCGTGCTAGCGTCGGTCTCGAGCACCACCGCCTGTTCCGGACAGAGGAGCGGGCCCGGTCCCATGATTCGGCGGGCGTCAGCGGTGTGCTCCGGCGGGACGAAGTACGGGTGTGCGCCCGCGGTGCGCTCCGCCGCCAGCTTCAACATCTTCGGGTGCAGCGCACCGATCACACGCACCGGCGCCGTGGTCGGCGCCGCGCCCGTGTACGGCGCCGCATCCATGGCATCGAGGTACTTGCGCATGGTGGTGAGGGGCTTTTCGTACCGGTGACCGCGCACCATTTCCACCAAGGGCGCATGGCTCACACCGATGCCCAGCAGAAAGCGATCCGGGTACGCCTCGGTCAACGTTTTCTGCGCCGCCGCCATGGTCACCGGGTCGCGGGCGAAAATACTGGCAATGCCGGTAGCCACTGCCAGGCGGCGCGTCCCCGCCAACAGCAAGCCGGCGTGGCTGAACGCCTCACGCCCCATCGCCTCCGGGATCCACACGACCTTGAATCCCAGTGCTTCGATCTCGGCCGCAGCCTCCTGGGCTTGCCGCGCCGGAAGCAGTTCCAACGTGAAGTTCCAGATACCCACCCGTCCGATGTCCATGGTTCACCCCTCTTCGACTTGAGACCGCTCAACGCTCATCTTCGCCGGCGAAGTGTACCCGAGATTCTCGCTGATACAAGCACCACCGATGCGAGCACCCGGTGCTCACGCCCCTGACCGAGTCCGCCTCCGCAGACCGACATCAGGGCGTCCAATAGAGCAACAGCGCCGCGGTCACGATCCACAGCAACACGTCGAGAAGCAGCGGCTGGTCGGACAGCAGCAGTTGGGTCGGATTGCCGCCCTCTTCGCGCTGATGCACCAGGTAGAGGTAGCGGAAGATCCCGAAGAGCACGAAGGGGATGGTGAGGTAGAGTTTGTCCGTTCCGAGCTTCTCGCGAACTTCGGGCGAGACGGTATAGATGGCATAAGCCACCACCGTCGACGCGGTCACCACGGCAATCATCTGGTCGAGGAAATACGGGCTGTATTCCTTGAGGCTTGCACGATGGTCGATGGCGCGGGCTTCGAGCAAGATCAGCTCATGGCGCCGCTTGGAGAAACCGAGAAACAGCGCCAGCAGGAACGTGCAGATGATGAGCCAAGGCGATACCGGCACGGCGATGATGACGCCGCCGGCCACGGCACGAATGACGAAGCCGGAGGCGATGGCCATCACGTCGAGGATGACGACCTCTTTCAACCAGAAGGTGTACGCCAGTTGCAGGAGGAAATAGAGGCCAGCAAGCACACCGAACCACCGGCTGAGCAGGGCCGTTCCCGCGAGCCCGACCACCACAAGACCAACAGCCATCGCCACTGCGGTCCCGCGCCGCACACGTCCGGACGGGAGCGGGCGTAACGATTTCAGGGGATGCTCACGGTCGCGGTCGCAATCCCACAGATCGTTCATCACATACGTGCCGCTTGCGAGCGCACAGAACGCAACGAATCCCAGCGACACCACCACGACGGCGTCGAGATTGAAGAGATGCTTGGAGAACATCAGCGCCGCGAACAACACGGCGTTCTTACTCCACTGTGTCGGCCGCAATAGGGACACCACGTCCCGCAACGACGAGGGTCGTTCTTGCATCCTTGCGATCTGGGGCACCCCCGTCTTCACGGCACTACCTCCGCACCCTACTTGCGCCAGCGTGCGAGCAGCGCCCCCAACAGCGGCGTGCGCTGCTCGGCAGTCTCCGTGGCGTTCGACGGCGCCGCCGGCGCGGTCTCATCCCACCATTCGACTGCGCTCGTAGTGATCCCCGAGAGCCTGAACACCGCCGGGAGCAACCGATCCCTGACGAATGCGTTGTTCACCTCCGTTGGCTCGCGTAGCATCACGTCCACCTGCCGGACGTAGTTCTCCCCGCCATGGATCATGACGGGGATCGGAACCACGGCTGCGACAGCCGGAAGTGCCGCCTGCATCGCGGCGTCCTCGATCCGATTCAACGCCGAGTCGGCCGCCGCTCGGCTCTTCTCGTCGGGCGCATCCACCATGAAAGTGAGCGACAGGTAGCGCATGCCGGCAGCAGCGCCCTTCTGCTTGGAGATACGGCACAGTCCCGCGGTCCCGGTCGGTCCCCCGATGCGGAACTCGAAGAAGGCCAGCATCTCCTCCTGTTTATAAAGGTCGACGAATTCCTGGATGAGATCGATTCGTTTTTCTGCCATCGTTTTCCCGACGTGTCCGTGCCGAGGCTGGAGCGCATGGAGTTCAACCGGTTCCCCCCACACCCGCGACCACGATCACTATACGTTTCCCTTGCACGCCGCTACACCGTTGCCCACCGTCACTCCGATCTGAAGCATCGCGGGACACGTTCGCCTACTGATACCGCAGGAGCCAACCGCATACCATTATCGGAACGGGGCGCAAAGTATACCCACCGTACCCCGTCATGCTACCGTGCCCGTGCGATGCGACCCACCGGACGTCGTCGCACTGCAGGCTTGCTTGATCCCGTTGCCGCGCCGATGTACCAAGCCCGGCAACGGGATCTGGACTTGCGAATCACCGCGTAGAGCGAGGAAAGGACGAGCGATGAGTGACGGGAGCAAACGGCAGGACGACCGATTCTCTTCGCGCACCAATGCCGGTTTCGCGAATGGGGAACGTTTCCTCAATGGGGCGCTGACACGAAGGGGCTTTCTGCAGGCCACGGCCAGCACGCTGGCACTGACACTCCTGAATCTCCACCGCGGCGAGAGCCAGAGTCCGGGCCAGCCAGATACACCGCAGAGCCTCAACTCACCCGGTAATATCGAGTACCGTGGTGTCGAGGATATTTACCGCAAGAAGTGGACCTGGGACCGTGTGGTGAGAGGGACCCATCACTCCAACTGCGGGTACCAGCGCTGCGCCTGGAACGTGTATGTCAAGGATGACATCGTCTGGCGCGAAGAGCAGGTCGCGCACTACCCGCAGACCAACCCCGATCTGCCGGATTTCAATCCGCGCGGGTGCCAGAAAGGGGTCTGCTACAGCGACCGCATGTACGATCAAGCCCGTCTGAAGGTGCCGTTGAAACGGGCTGGCGCGCGCGGTGAGGGCAAGTGGACGCGGATCAGCTGGGACCAGGCGCTCACCGAGATCGCCGACAAGTTCATTGACGCGATGATCTCGAAGGAGCATGGACCCGGCTCGATCTACTGGGACCTGGGCTCGTCATCGAGCAATGGGTGTCATGCCCTGGGCCTGACGCGTAGCGGCTATCTGCTCGACACCCCGCTCCTCGAGGACACCACCGAGATGGGTGACCATGCCCCCGGTGTCGCTGTCACAACCGGGAAGGTGCTGTTCACCAGTTCGATGGATGATCTGCTCTACAGTGACCTGATCCTGATCTGGGGCGGCAATCCGATCTACACCCACATTCCCAACGCCCACTTCATTTACGAGGCCCGTTACAAGGGGGCCTACCTCGTCACCATCGCGCCGGACTACAGCCCTTCCGCGTTCCATGCCGACGAGTGGGTGCCGGTCAATATCGGTACGGATGCCGCTCTGGCCCTGTCGATGGCGCAGGTCATGGTCGAGGAGAAGCTGTACAAGCCGGACTTCATCGCGGAACAGACCGACATGCCGTTCCTGGTCCGCCTCGATACCGAACGCTTGCTGCGCGGGAGCGATATGTCCTCCGGGGGTGCGGACGATGACTTCTATATGTTCGATACCGTGCAGAAGAAGATCGTCCCGGCGCCCAAGCGCAGTCTGCAGCTGGATGGCGTCAAACCCGCGCTGGAGGGCATCTTCGACGTCAAGACACGTAATGGGTCAGTGAAAGTCACCACGGTGTTCGAGCGTCTCAAGCGGCAACTCCAGCAGTACGCACCGGAACAGACCGAAAAGATCACGGGCGTGGCAGCCTCCGTCGTGCGCAACTTGGCCCGGCGCATCGCGAAGGCGCGGGCGTGCGCCAACATCACGCAGACCAACTTCGGCAAGTTCTACAATGGCCTGGAGGCGGAACGGAGCATCCTGCTGGTCTTTGCGTTGGCTGGCCAGTTCGGCAGGCACGGTGCGGGCTACTCGGCGGTTCCGATGCTGTCCGTCTCCGGTGCCGAGCCGCTGAACCTGGCCAGCGGCAAGTACGCCCCCAAGATCGGTATCGGCATGCTGGCGGCGCAGAACGCGCTCGAGATGCTCAAGATGAAGATGGCGGGGTATACCAACGAGATGATGGTGTACGAGCTTGCGCGCCAGGATTATGCGCGTGGGAACGTGATCCCCCCCACCTTGCTTTACTATCAGCACTGCGGCCTCAAGGAACTGTACGGCAGTGCCAAGCGCTGGGATCCGAGCCTCAAACGCGAGTTTGATGAGTACCTCCAGGAGGCGGTGAAGAAGGGCTGGCAGTTTGTTCCGCAAAAAGCGCCACGCATCTTTTTCTCTGTCGGGGGCAACACCTTCCGCCGCGTACGCGGCTACCACAAGCTGCTCGAACACATGCTGCCCCAATTGGATCTTCTGGTCACGCTCGATTGGCGCATGAGCAACACCGCCCGCTACAGCGACTATGTCCTGCCGGCGGCGGGCTATTACGAGCGGAACGACATCGCGTGGAGCACCGCGCTTGCGCCCTTCAGCCACCCGACCGTTGAGGCGGTGAAACCGGTGGGCGACTCGAAGAGCGATTGGGTGTTCCACTGTCTGTTGCTGAAGACGATTCAGGAGCGGGCCAAAGCGCGCGGCATCACGACGTATGCCGATCGCCACGGTGAGCAGCGGCGTTTGGACGAATGTTACGATGACTTCACGTTCCAGGGTCGCTTCACCGAGGACAACCCGGAGGATCTGCTGCAGGAGATCCTGGCGCTATCCGACAATTTGAATGGCAAGAGCTGGAAGGAATTGAAGGAAAAAGGCTTCGAGCGCTTTACCGGTGTGGGCATGGGGGTGACGCACATCGGCAACGCTGCGGATATCGATCCGCACGAGCCGATCGTGGCCAATAGCTGGTATGTCCAGAAGAAGATGCCCTGGCCGACGCTGACGCGGCGCATGCAGTTCTACATCGACCACCCCTTCTACCAGGAGCTGGGGGAGGTGCTGCCGGTGCACAAGCCTCTTCCGGCCATCGGCGGTGACTACCCGCTGCAGTTGACGAGCGGGCACAACCGCTGGTCGATCCACGCGGCGTGGCGTGACAACAAGAAACTGCTGGGATTGCAGCGCGGGCAGCCGGCCATGTTCATGAGCAGCGACGATGCCAAAAGACGCGGCATTGCCGATGGCGACATGGTGCGCCTGCATAACGATATCGGTGACTGCATGATTCAAGCCCAGGTATCACCGGCGGTGAAACCGGGCCAGGTCATCATCTACCACGCGTGGGAACCGTTTCAGTTCAAGGACGGGCGTTCGGATCAGGTGCTGACGCCCAGTCCGTTGAACCCGATACAGCTGGCAGGCGGGTATTTCCACCTGCAGGGCCGGATCATGATTGGAACGCCGGGCGGCACCGATAGGGGAACGAGAGTGGAGGTGGAGAAAGCCCAGGCGGTCGCCTGACAGCCGCTCGAAATACGCTGCCCCCGGCTCGTGTTCGACCGCACAGCCGTCGCGAAGTCCGGGGCCGCGCAGCCCCGGACTCGCGATCAGGATCAGCGTTCGCCGTCGTGTTCACCCGCCGCCGGGTTCCATTCAGCTCCGGCGATCTCGTCCTCCGTGATCGTGCCGTTGAGATACATGAAGGAACCGACCAGCCATAGCGCGCTCCCGATGCCGAGCACGACGAGGGTCGCCCTGGCAAACGGCACGACATTGTCGAAGAGAATCGCTGCCAGACCGGCATCAACCCCGCCCGCAAAGCAGGCGACACAATACAGGATGACGCCCACGACCGTGAGCACGAAGCCGGCGAGGATCAGCCTGTCGCCAGCCTTTTGCTGCATTCGTGCGCGTGCCACGCGATCGGCGTGCGTCGCCCGTGCCTCTTGGATGGGAACCCGTCCCGCTGACGCGGCTCCGACGGAACCGGAAGTTGAGTGCGTGCTCATCATGATGTCTGCCCTCCTATAAGAGATTCGCGAACGCTAGAGCGTTCGGTTAATTGCAGCGATTGCGCAACGGATCGCACCGTCAGCACCAGCAAGTACACACCGTTGCTCAACAGACCAAAAAACGTCAGCAGCCAGGCCGCCAGCGCCACCATCGCGAAACCGCGGGAAACCCAGATCAGAAAAGACAGCTCGAAGGTGGCGACCAGCCGGAGGGTGCAGACGGAGTACATTCCGAGCGGAAACACCAGGCCCCAGTACAGCGGGTCGTACGTCAACGGAATGCGCCGCACAAAGTGACGCCAGATGCCGAGGACGAGCAGCATCGGGATCCACCAGGTAGCTGTAGCCCAGTAGAGTATGGTGAAACCCTGCACGAACGGCTTGATCGACGCGATGAGCGCCGTGTCGCCCAGGTCACCGAGAAGGGCGGTCCCGGCGAGCGTCGAGATCGCAACCGCCCCCATGTTGATCCAGTAGGGTGGCATCAGATCCGACGGCAGGAAGCGGAAGAAGGTATACCGGTAGAAGATCAGCGAGATCATCCAAATGTAGAGCATGCCGCCGCACAGCCAGCACGCCGTCAGAACGAACGCCACGGCGTTGCGATCGGCCACATAGTGCGGCAGTACCGCACACCCGAGTACGCAGACGGACTGGGTTGCGACGACGGCCAGCAGCCAGCCCCCGTTGATACCGTCGGCGAGCGACGGCTTGTCTTCCCGGATGCTCAACGCCACGAAAATCGCGTACGTGCAGATCATCCAGAGGGTCGCCGCCAGGCACCAGAGGGCCATGGCGACGACCCGATCGTCGCGCAGCAATAGAAACTGCAGCCCGACGACGCAGGTGGCGGCCACCGATGTGAAGAAGCCCGGTCCGCGCGCGTGGCTGGTCCAGTCGCGCAGGAAGGCGTCGCGGTAAAAGACCGCCCGCGCGATGGTCGCCAGCCACACCAAGCAGTAGCAGGGGATGTTCACCCAGAACAGCAGGTCGGCAACGGCCAGCAAGCCAAGCCGCCAGCAGGCGATCGAGACGATGCCGGTCGCCATCGCCGCGGCGAAATACGAAGGGTGCAGTGTCTCGATGCTCCGCTCGACGCGTTGCGTGACGCGCCCGAGGGTCGCGTGCGATTCCGATTGCCGCTTGATCATGCGGTCTCAGGATCGCCTGAAACTGCACGCTTGTGTATCCGTCTCGGTCCGACCGATGCGTAGGACACAGAAAAAAGATGTGTCCGCCTCTGTCCTACAGAATCACGCGACCAACCCGTGCCGGACCGCGTACTGAATGACTTCGGCGTTGGATCGGAACGACATCTTCTCGAGGATGCGGGTTCGATAGGTGCTGACCGTTTTCACGCTCAGACCGAGGCGTTCGGCAATCGTCGAAACAGAGAGCGCCGATGCGAGGAGCAAGAAGACCTCGAGCTCTCGCGGCGACAACGCCTCGTGAGGCTCGCCCACGGTATCCATCGCCAAATGGTCGGCGAGCTGCTCGGCCAGCGCCTCGCCGATGTAACGGCGGCCGGCAAGTACGGTGCGCACCGCCAAAAACAGTTCGTCCGGCGGCCGCCCCTTCGTCAGGTACGCCGAGGCCCCTGCGCGCATGGCTTCGACGACGAACGGCCGCTCTCCGTACATGCTCAGCACGATGACCGGCAGGGCCGGCCGCAACTGCTTCAGCGCCGGCAATTCGTGCAGACTGTTCCGCTCTCCCAGGGAAATATCCAGGATCAACACGTCCCAGGGCGAGGACCGAACCTGTTCGCGCAATTCCTTGCAGCTTGCAACCTCGCCAATAACGACGCCACGGAACTCGTCCTCGAGGATTCGTCGCAATCCCGAACGGAACATGGCGTGGTCGTCGGCAAGCAGGATCCGCATCGCTAGTCTCCGTTCCCCAAATGATCCGGCGGTTGCCGCGGCACACGCACCACCACCGTCGTGCCCTTCCCCACCGCTCCCGAGATTGTACATGATCCGCCGACCAATTGGGCGCGCTCCTTCATTCCCAATATGCCCAAGGAGTGCTTGCTCTCGGTCATGCTCGGGTCGATTCCACGCCCGTTGTCCTGCACGGTGAGCACGAGTGCATCTTCGCTGCCAACAAGGTCGATCTTCACCTCCGTCGCCGCCGCATGGCGCACCACGTTGGTGAGCGCCTCCTGCGCGACACGGAACAGGGTCATGGCAACGGTGCTGTTGCACGGCTCCTCGACCTGGCGCAGGTCGAGGATGACTGCGAGCCCGGACTGCGCTTCGAATTCGCTCGCCAACCATTGCAAAGCGGCCGCGATCCCCAGACGGTCGAGCACCGTGGGACGCAACTCGGACGCCAGCCGGCGTACAAATTCGATCGCGCCTTCCACCCGCTTTATCATGTCGGCGACGGACTGTTTCATGGCGTGGGCGCAGTCGTGGTTGCTGTCGGGCGCGCAAATTCTCTGCAGCCGCGTCAGCTCGATCGTCACACTCGTCAGCACCTGGCCAAGCTCATCGTGCAGCTCACGCGCGATGCGTCCAGCTTCGGTATCCCGAGCGACTTGAAGTCGCTGCGACAGGGCCCGGAGTCGCTCTTGAGCCGCACTCGCCTCCCGATGCCGTGCGGCGAGCGCATCCGCCATGCCGTTGAATGCCTCAGCGAGATCACGCAACTCGCCTTGGCTACCGGGAAGCGTCGCCCGAGCCGAAAGGTCGCCAGCGCCGAAGCGGCGCGCCGTGTGGGACAGGCCGCGCAGCACGCGCAGGACGGACACTTCGGCCGCCGCGATACCCACCGTCACCGTGAATAACGTCAGAAACAACAGGCCGATCATCGTCCGGTAGAAGGCCCTGTTCGCCTCGGCTTGTACGCGTTCGTAAGGCAGACCGACCACCGCAAACACGCCGCTGATATCCTCTATCGGCGTCGCGACGACGAATCGTCTCACGTGCCGCTCGCCGATCTCCAGGACCGCTCCCTCCACACGATGCAGCACGTGTCGGAGCCCGGGAATCGTGGGCGGCCCGCCCGGGGTTCCGGCTTCCACATCGCCGGACCGAGCCAGGATCCGACCTTCCCGATCGGTGATGAGCAGGGCGTAGTCCTGGGGCAGCTTGGCCTGCTGCGCCAGCCGGTCGAGCCACCGCAAGTCGAGGGCGACGAAAGCGACCTTGCATGGTTCCCCACCCGCATCGCGCACCGCGTAGGCTACCCGCAGCACGGGCCGACCGACGATCGGCCCGAAGACGTAGGATCCGACCTCGGGGTTCTCCGATGCCAGCGCGCGCTCGAAGGCGGGATCGCCGG
The DNA here is from genome assembly GCA_017860575.1 of Deltaproteobacteria bacterium. Taxonomy (GTDB): domain Bacteria; phylum Desulfobacterota; class Binatia; order HRBIN30; family HRBIN30; genus JAGDMS01. Next base: position 32,096 of record JAGDMS010000006.1, read on the forward strand.
CGATGTTGAGCGGATGGTCGACACCGACCGCGCTGCAGAGCAGTCCGCCATGAACGTCGAGCACCGCGATGGTCGCGAACTGCGGCAGTCCCGCCAGCAGCGCCGGCAGATAGTCCGGACAAGGTGGTGCGGCCGTGCCGGCAGCGTCGCAGGCTAGCGGTTCCCGGAGACGCAGCAGGAGATCCCTGGCGCCCTGCAGCTGGTGCGCATGCTCCCGCGACGCGAGGCCGCCGAGCTGACGCGCCTCGGTCTCCATCCGTTCCATGGTCGCCTGACGCTCTCGGGCGGCGACATAGAAGATGAACAATAGCGCCGGGACGGTGGCGAAACAGACGAGCAGTATCAGGCGCCCCCGCAACGTGACGAAAAGGGACAAATAGCGGCGCGCAACCGAACTGGTGGTCGCCAGTGGCGTCATACCCTTGCTTTCGTGTACCCCGCATCGATAGAACACGCCGCGCAACAGCGTCAAGCGCGCAGCGCGCAAGACGCATTGCGTACCCGGTGCGCCTCGTAGGAGAATGCCAGAGACGGAACGAGGGATGAGCCAGCTGCAGATCGTCGTGAAAAACGAGCTTGCCGAACTCGAACGGGTCAGCCATGAGGTTGAGGCGTTCGGGGCGGCACATGGGTTCGCACACAAGGTGATCTTCCAACTCAACCTGGCGTTGGATGAGATTCTGACCAACGTGATCTCGTATGCCTTCACGGATGGCGCCGCGCATGACATCGTGCTGCGCCTTGCCGTGTCCGCCGGGGAAATCACGGTGGAAGTCGAAGACGACGGGCAAGCGTTCAATCCGCTAGATGTCGCCCCGCCGGCGTTGGACGCCCCGCTCGTCGAGCGGTCGGTCGGCGGTCTCGGCCTACATCTCGTGCGCCAAGTGGTCGACCGGTTGGCGTACCGGCGCGAAGAGGGTAAGAACGTCCTGGTGTTGAAAAAGGCCGTGGCAACCAACCCCTAGCGAGGCAGGCTGGCGAACGGCAGAAGGCGGACATGGAGATCACGGAGAGCAAGAGGAACGGGGTTGTCGTTCTCGGTATCGCGGGACGGATTGACGCCACCAACGCCGGGGCATTTGAAGGAAAGCTGCTCGGCTTGATTGCGGCGGGCGAAAGGCGTTTTGTGGTGGAGTGCAGCCGGCTGGATTACATCAGCAGCGCCGGCCTGCGCACCCTGCTCGTGGCCGCCAAGCGGTTGGCCCCCACGGACGGCAAGCTCGCTCTGTCGGCACCCAAGGAACTCATCAAAGAGATTCTCGACATCGCCGGTTTCTCATCGATCTTTCCGATCTACCGTACGCACGAGGACGCCCTCACCGCGCTGCGGTAACGACGCCGTACCGCAATCGTGCGGGACAGCTGGCGCGCGGGCACCTGGCGCACGGCAGAGCGGGGCGTCCCCGGTCGCGAGCAGCGGGCCGGTGATCCCTACACGTACGCGCGGCGGAGCATTTCGGCGGCCGACTCGTCCAGCTGCTCGCCCCGGCGGACCTCCTCGAACCGTGCCAGCAAGTCGTCCGCACGCAATCGTCGCTTCTCCGCACCGAGGAAGTCGTGGATGATCCGCCCCCGATGCATCATCACGAGCCGGTCTCCAAGATTGGCCGCCTGTTGCATCGAATGCGTGACCATCATGGTGGTCAGCTGATCACGCGCAACGATCTCTTCGCTCATGCGGATGACCTGATCGGCGCTCTTGGGATCGAGCGCCGCCGTGTGCTCGTCGAGCAACAGCAACTGCGGCTTCAACCAGGTCGCCATCAGCAGCGTGATGGCCTGCCGCTGTCCGCCGGACAATGTCCCCATCGCATTATCCAGTCGATTTTCGAGGCCCAGGCCAAGCCGCCGCACGCGCTCGTGCATCGCGTCGGCGAGGTCACGTCGTAGCGCCCACCCCAGACCGCGCCAGCACCCCCGCCGCGCCGCCAGCGCGAGGTTCTCCGCAATCGACATGTCCGGTGCAGTGCCGCTGAACGGGTTCTGAAAGACCCGGCCAACGAGGGTCGCACGTCGATGCTCCGGCCACCGCGTCACGTCGTGTCCGGCCAGCCGGATCGATCCGGCGTCGACGAAAAAGCCGCCGGCGACTGCGTTCAACAACGTCGACTTGCCCGAGCCGTTGGTGCCAATCACGATGACGAACGAACCGGGATCGACGGTCAGGCTGACTTGCTGCAGCGCGCGCACCTCGTTGGGGGTACCGGCGCTGAACGTCTTCGAGATGTTCGCAACCTCAAGCATGGTCGGCCCGTGCCCCCTTCGGTCGCACGCGCGCCAGGAAATCCGGCAAAATGAGGGCCGCGAAGACGAAGGCGGCGGTGATCAACTTGAGGTCGTTCGGGTTCAGACCAGCACGCAACGCGATGGCGACCAGCAGCCGAAAGAGCACCGACCCCATCAGCGCGCCGGTAATCACCAACCCGAGTTGTGTTGACCCGACCAGCGCCTCGCCGATGATGACGCTTGCCAACCCCCACACCACCATACCAATGCCCATCTGCACGTCGGCAAAGCCTTGATATTGGGCCAGTAGCGCGCCTGCCAGGCCGATCAGGCCGTTCGACAGCGCCAGGCCCAACACGATCATGTTCCCGACGTTGACCCCGAGCGCGCGAATCATCTGCGGATTGTTGCCGGTCGCCCGCATCGCCGTTCCCAGGTTGGTGCGGAAAAACGCGTACAACGCACTGCTCACCACCGCGATGATCAGGATCACCAGGATGAGCACTGACGCGTCCCGGACGGCAATTTCCCAATTCAACAGGTGCAACACTTCGCTGGCACCGAACAGGCGCTGGCCGACGGCCTCGGCCGCCTGTGGGAAGGTCTTCACCGCCAGCAGCGGGACGTTGCTCTTGCCCATCACGTGCAAGTTGACCGAATACAGGGCCGTCATCACCAGGATGCCGGACAGCAAGCCGTTGATCCTGAACTTGGTGTGCAGCACCCCGGTCGTCGCCCCTGCCAGCACGCCGCCGCAAAAAGCCGCCGCCGTCGCCCACAGCGGACTGATCCCCTTCACCAACAGGACCGCGGCAATCGCCGCCCCGAAGGTGATGGAACCGTCCGCCGTGATGTCCGGGAAATCAAAGACGCGGAAGCTGATGAAGACGCCCAGCGCCAGCAGGGACAGAATCAGCCCGATCGTCCAGGCACCGAGGAGCAGCGTCATGTCAGTCTCTTTCCAGCGCAACGTCCGTAACCGGTGCGATCCAGCAGGCGCCACGCACGAACTCGCTCTGCCCGGTGCCGACGATTGCGCGGTCGTCATTGAGCAGATGCAGCACGCCTTGGAGGGTCTCGGCCTCGAATAGCGCCGCCACCGTCGGCCGCAGGTTGATCCGTCCTTTCTGGAGCGGCCGGTACGAGAACGCCGCGGCATGGAAGTGCCCGGCCGGCCAGGGTGCCGTTCCCAAAGGACGCAGCAATGGTGTCAACTCGGGACGGTCGGCTCGGGTCACCACACCAACGACCAGGGCCACGCTGCGCGGAAAGGCGCGCTCCGGCGTGAAGGACAGCCACTCGCGCACCTGGGGATGGGTGAAGGGAGCCGCCGCAACCGCTTCGAGCGCCGGTGACCGGCGGAGCGCCGCACCCATCAGGCCCGCGGATTCGCCGACCAGCACGACACCCGCGGTGTCCGACGCCGCGATGTCGAGAGCCGCATCGGCCAAGTCCGCGAGCGTCAACGCTCTCCCTCCCCCCTTCGCCTCGAAGCGTGTCAGCCAGGCAAAGCTGCCCTCGCACACCAACCCGTACAGCATGTTCAGCTCCGGCACGAGGGCGCCGGCCGACACCACATAGTCCGGCACATTGGTCCCGTCGGTCGGGAGATACGCGGCGGCTCCGGCGGCCACGACGAACTCCCCGAAGCGGGCGCGGCAGTCGGTAAAGTCCCCTCCGAACGCGCCGAGCCCGACCCCGAAGGTGGATTCGGGAAACGCGCGGCGGTGGCAGTGGCGCGCCTCGAATCGCGCCCCCGAGAGCGGCTCGGGACTGCCGACGACGTGACAGCGCACCCCACCCGCCGCGGTGACGTCGAACACCTCGAATGCCGCGGTGTCACGCTCGAGCATCCGCGCACGCGGCCGCTCCGCCGCAGAGGCCGCCGTCGGCGCCGCAGCTGCGAGCAGCGATTCGAGGCCCGCCAACGCCAGCACCGTCTTCACGGCGTCCGACGGATTGGAGACCACAAACGAACCATTCAAACGCTGCAACTGCTTGTGGAATTTCAGCAGCACCCGGATGCCGACCGAGCTCATGTACGAGACGTCGGCCATGTTCAGCCGGATGCGATCGGCACCATCCCGGATGACTTCTTCCAGTCCGCGGGTGAGATGGTCTGCCCAATAGGCATCCAGGCGCCCCTTGACCCGCACCTCGACGACGTCACCCGCCTGCTGCTTGGAAATCTCCACGTTCCCCTTCTCCGATACTCATTGGTTGGTCACGACGACACCGGGCCGCTGCAGCAGTGATTCCGGCAGCGTCAGCCTGGTCGCCCGCGCCGCCACCGGGTTGATGATGATGCGCGTCTTGTCGAGCGGTTGGAACGGAATCGTCCGCGGATTCTCGCCCCGCATGATGCGCGCCGCGATCTTTCCCGCGTCGCGACCGCCGTCGAAGTAATCACGCGCCACCACCACGCCGGCACCGGACAGGCTGTCACTGCTCAGTGAGCCGAACAGGGGCATGCGAGCCCGGCGCGCAGCCTGCGTGAGGCTGGCAAACGACGCGGTAGTCAGGTTGCCCGCAATCTGCACCACCGCGTCGATCCGCTGATTGCAGAGCGCCGCCGCCGCATCGGACATTTCGGCGCTGGTGTTGGCCGCCACCGCCACCACCTCGATCCCCTGTTGGCGGGCCGTCTGCGTCAAGCGGTCCTTGTTGTAGACTGAGTTCACTTCCGCGGGTACGAATAACGTCCCGATCCGGCGCACGCCCGGCAGGCACTCCCGAACCGTGGCAATCAGTTCGCCGTATGCGCTCGTCGTCGGCACTCCGGTCACGTTGGGCAGATGGTCCTCGTTGCTGCGGCCCGCTCCTGCCGCGATCGCGTCGGCAACGAACGTAAAGACGATCGGCAGATCACGCGTCCGCTGCACCGCCGCCTGCAACGTCGGCGTCGACAAGGTCATGATGAGATCGGTGCCGTCGCTTATGGCCGCGTCCACCAGGGCCCCGAGTGTCGGCATATCCCCCTGCGCATTGCGTATCCGAATGTGGTAGTCCCGCCCTTCCACCAACCCGGATTCCCGCAACCCCTCGCGGATGCCCTTCTCCCCCTCCTCCACATCCAGCACGTTGATGTATTCCAGCACGTCCACCTTCCATGGCTTCGCCAGCAACCGCTGGGCGACCGTGAGATTCAGCGCCACCGTCTTCGTCGCGACGTTTGCAATCGGCACGTCCTTCGGCTTCGCACCCAGCAAGACGCGGGCGGCCATCTCGCCCGCGGCGTATCCGGGCTGGTAAAAGCCGATGCCGACGCACGCCAGCACACCTTTTTCCGCGATC
>JAGDMS010000228.1 GCA_017860575.1 Deltaproteobacteria bacterium
ACAAATCCGGGTGACCGCGGTCGAACGCGACGCCGTTGATCAGGTAGTAGCGCGGGTCGTAATTGACCGCGGGCGGATAGCAGGTGTTGGCTTCCGACGTGGCGGTGGTCGACGGCGGCAGATCCCCGCACTTGCCGGGCTGTCCGGACCAGACCTTGGTCTCGCTGAAGCCGGTGGTATGTACCGCGGCGTCGACGGCGCGGTTCTGCACCGCGTCGATTTCGGAGAGCAGCAGCGCCACGTCCTTGTCATAGCTCACGCCATAGGCGGTGCCAGGACTGGCCGGGTCGGTCACCACCAGCACGCCGTAGAGTCCCATCGGGCCCTGGATGGAGGGATGGGTGCCGGACTCGATCAGATAGGTGCCGGGCCGCAGATTCGACCACGTGAGTGCTTGCGACGCGCCCGCCGCCACTTCGGTGGCGAAAGACTGGACACGGTCGGCCTGCGCCGGCGGCGTGAAGGTCGGCTCATTGGCACCGCCGGTCGGCGATCCGGCGATCGGCCAAGTGGCGCCCTGGGGCCCATGCACCGGACTGAGCGTCCGGTTCGGCGTGCTGCCCAGCCCGCCGCCGAGTTGGCCCACGATCACAAGCGAGGTTGGGACGGTGTTGCTCCCGCTGCCGGCGGCAAAGCTCAACTGGTTGGTTAGCCTGATGGTGAGGGGCTCGCTGCTGGGAACCCTGATGACAGGCGGCTGCCAAGCCGGGAGTGCAGGGAGCGCGGGGGGCGCGGCCTGGGGAAGACCGTTGGCGGCCGTGCATGAGATGGCACTGCTCGTTGCCGGTCCGCAGATGTAGCCCCACATCGGCACGGTCTGCCCGTCCGGCAGGGTCGCGGTGGTCGGGCCAGCGGTCAGCGCTAGCGTGCCGCCGAAAGCGCTGCCACCGGTCATGAGGAGAGCAGTCAGCGCAGCAGTGGCTGCGTGCCGGATCAGTTTGCATGGATTGGCTTGCACTTTGTTTCTCCTCTGTCCTAATTCGCTTCGTCAATCTTGTAGGCCCGCGGATCGACGAGCATGAGGGTCATCAGTCCGCCCGGAAAGATGTTGTTGGTGGTGAGCTCGCGTTCGTTGTGGGAGTGCCACATGAATGCAAACCCCGCTTCGTCCGTCGGGCTATTCGCGACCGTGCCGGACGGCGGGATTGGCGTCGCCCCTACGGCGCGCTGCGTGGCCTCGGGACCCAGATAGGGGCTGCCGCCGTACCAGGGTCCGTTCGCCAGGATGTTGGGGTCCGGCAAAGTGACGGGGCCGCCGCTGCCGACCTGTCCGAACGGCTTGTGTTCCAGCGCCTTGTCATGGTCTCCGCACCACTCGAAATAGTTCGGTGCCGCAGGATTGCTCGTGTAGTAGCCGTTGGCATCCGGGATGCATACGCTGGTGTCACCCGCATAGCCGTGTCCGTATACGTCCCAGTTCAGCCCCTTGCCCGTCCAGTAGAAAAGCGAGTCCATGGCCAGGCCCGGGGTCGAAGTCGTGGTGAACAGCAGCGGGCCTGCAAGATTGGAGGTATTGGTGAGCAACAGGTTGCCATCGCGGGCGAGGACGCGCAGGTGGTTGGCGTGCTCGTGGAAGGGATGCTGCCAGCGTCCGGTGCCGATTTGCCGTACCAGCGTCAGTTCGCCGGGATGCATGTGTGGGTTGGCGTTGTACGGTTGATGCGGGTACTGGGAGGCATAGTTCGGATCCACGTTATCCGGGAAGGACCGGCCATTCATCATGAAATAGGCCGGGTGGTAGGGTTCGGTCTCGACGCTCATGCAGCCGTTGGGCTGTGCGCAGGCGAGATTCGCCTGCTGCTCGGCCTGACTATGGATGCGCGGATCCATCTCGGAAAACTGGAACAGGTACTCGCGGTCGTAGCAGGACTTGGCATGGTTGTAGGCGGCCGCCGCGAGCCGGTAGTCGCTTTCGCCGTTGTCGGTTTTGGCTTGGTCGTTCGACGTCCCGGTGCAGTTGGTCGGGATAGTGCTCGGCAGCACGATGAGTGCGCCGTACAGGCCCATCTCGATCTGCAGATCACCCTGGGTGCCGCTGTAATAGGCGTGGGTGCCTGGCGTGCTTGCCGTGAACGTGTACGTCACCGTGCTGCCGTTAGCAGCCTCCGGCGCAAGAATCCCGGGAGACCCGCCGGTCGCGGTGACGGCAAACCCTGGGAACAGGATGGAGGTGTTGCCTGCCGCGGCCGGCAGGTTGTTGGTGAGCTTGACGGTTACGACGTCGCCCTGATGGACGATCAGCGTCGGCCCCGGAATCTGCATGGTCGGGCAGTTGGCCCCAGAGATGGCTGCCGGCGCAAATCCCGTTGGCGCGCTGTTGCAGCCATAACCCCAGGAGTAGACGGTAGCCCCGTCGGGCTGGCTGATGCGGGCAGCCTCGGCCCTGAGGTCGAAGATGGGAGCGCTGGTGCCCCCGGTGATGCCGGGAGCCGCCGCCTGTGCGGTGGTGACCAGCAGCGCAGCGCAGCCTGCCGCGGCAATGTGCAGGAACCGCCCGGTCATGATCTTGATCTTCATCTTGCGCATGGCAATTCCTCCTAGCTGCAGGCCTTGGTGGCGGGGTCGACCGCATTGCAGATGTGAACTTCGGTCATCAGGCCGCCGAAGTTCTCGGCGTCGTTCGAGAGATGGTCGAGGTTCGGGGAATACAGGTAGTACGTGGATCCCACCGGGTACCTGGTGGTGTCGCTGGCGTCCAGAATCACGTCCAGCGATTCGCCGCCGCCGAGGGTGATCGAATTGGTGTCATAGGCCATGTTGTTGCCGTCCATGTCCCGCAACAGCTTGGCGTTGTAGCCGATCACGCGCATCGGGATGCCGGCCGAGGCCAGGGTCTGCATCTCCTGCGCATCCAGGTCGGAGAAGCGCAGCAGGGCCCGGCCACCCGCCGGAATGTTGATGAGGGTCGCCAGCGGCTGCGAATAGTGTTCGGTGCCATCCGCGGCCTGCGTGTGCATCGGCGCGGCGTTGATCGTGTCCGGATAGCTGCGGCCGTTCAGCAGGAAATACTTGTCCTTCATGTCGGTGAACGGTTCCGGGTTGAAGGTCATGCCGACGAAATGGAAGTTGGGGTCGAAGCCGTGGATCTGGATGGGATACTCGACGTCGTAGGCGGTGGAGCCGTCGCCGTCGTTGTAGGCGTAGAGGGTCGGCGTGTTGCTCTTGTTGTTGGCGTGAGTAACGGTGTTGGCAGGCGGCACGGGCGCCGAACACAGGATGTCGGTGGCGCAGTTGGAAGCGGTGCGCAGGTCGGTCTGCTGGGCGACGAGTCCGGCGCGGAGGCTGCCACCGGCTGGCACCCGGTTCTGCCGCGGGCGCACGTAAACCTGCCCGACCATGCCCATCTGCAGGTGTTCCGGCGGAGTGATGTGGCAGTGCCACATGTAGGTGCCGGCGTCGGGTGCCAGGTAGTAGTAGGTAAAGCTGCCGCCGATGTTGATCGCGACCGACGCATCCGGCACGCCGTCGTAGAACGAGGAGGCGTTGGGATAACCGTGGAAGTGGACCGTATGCTGCTCGAACAGGTCCGGCCGCATGATCATGCCGACGTTGGTCAGGGTGAGAAAGAACTCGTCGTCCTCATTGATCGCCATCGTCGGCGCCGGCATGTTGCCGTTCAGCACACCCACATCCATGATGGCACGCGGGTCGACGTGACCGTCGAGCCCGTAGTCGGGGCTGGACGGATTGCAAAAGCTCGGTGGACTCGCCAGGCTGCAGTCCGGATTGGTGGCAACTTCCGGATCTCGAGACAACCCCACTGCACCATTGAAAGTCGTGGCCAGGGTAGGATCGCCGACGCCGGGGTCGGTCGGGGCCAGTGTGTTGAATATGCTGGCCGGTTCGGTGCCTGGGAGTCCGTGCACCATGTCCACCAAGCCGGACAGGGGACCGAAGGCGAACAGATAGGTCTGCGTGCCGTCGCCCATGGTCGCGAAACCGTCTCCGCCGGAGATCTGCTGGCATTTGATCGCGGGATCGGGCAAGCCATTGACCAGTGGGTGCAGCGTCGTGGCGTTCGGACATTGGACGCGGAACGACTGCGCCGCCGCCGGTAGGGCGAGCAGCATGAACGGCAGCACCAGCAGTCCGCGATAGAAACGATTCATCCTGGACATATGGACCTCCTCCGTTGGAGTTGGACAGTTCGCTCGTCGGCGGTGCGGCTCCCGCCGCGCCGTACCGTCGCAAGCCGCGGACCTGTGCCCCGATCCGTGCCGCGCCGACTTCCGGAACCTTGTTGTCATTGTGGCGGAAGCGCGTGGCATGTCTGCGGCACAACGCCGCTGCCTGCACCTCACAGGTCCGCGACGTGTTGTAGGACTTGTCCGATCCCGGTCCTCTCCCCTCGGCCCGTCGTGCGGATCGGGATGCGGCAGTAAGAAGGGGCGTCGCCGCATGCGTCCGGGCCGTCCACTCGAGCACATCCCCGGGCGTCACAACTGCGATTTCGACCGCAGCGACCATTCCGGCAGAGCCGCGCAGGAGGCCGCATTTCCGCACTGCGACGACAAAGGAAGAGACCTCCCGCAGGAGGTCTCGAAATGCACCCGGTCGACCGGCAGCCTGGCGCTGACAGGAGCCGGTTCCGCAGCGGACGGCTCCGCGAACCGCCTTCCTCGCAACCGGGTGTCGGAGCGTCTAGTTTGCGCAGGTGAAGCCGAAGTGCGTCTTGAGGAATTCGTCCTGGTCCTCCAGCCAGAAGCGGTTAAACGTCCGGAACGCGGCAGGCATGATGACCTTGCCCGCCGGCGGGCGATTGGCGTCGCACTCGGGCTGCAGCACCATCTCCAGAATGTCGCTCTTGTGGGCGTCGAAACTGGCTACCGTTCCAAAGTCGAGATCGCTCTCGCGCTGGGAGTGGCAGGCGCGACAGGACGGCCCCACGGCTTTCAGATACAGTTCTTCCGAACCTGCCGGCGCAGTGCCGCCATGTGCCGATTCGCGCCAGCCCACCGGGACAAACGAGGTGTCCTGCGTAGGACCGGGCATGGTCGGGTTAGCCACGCTGCCGCCGTACCAGCCCAGGATCGCTTCGATCGCATGTGACGTCCGGAATGCGCCCTGCCCGTCGGTAAATGTGGGTATTTTCCAGGCTCCGTTCAGGTTGGTCGTGAGCGGGACCGCCCCTTGCGTCATCAACACCACTTGGTTGTATCTCTTGATATTGGATTCCTGGGCTGCCCGTGAGAACGGGTCTCCGGGATCGTTGTCCGAGGTAAACAGAAGATTCCCGATGTCCAGCGGCAGGAACTTGAAGCCCGAGGATCGGCCCTGGCTCGGATACTGCCCGGTACTCGTCAGGTTCCGCGGATCGCCGCCGTGGCACATGAAGCAGACGCCGGGATGCTGCTTGACCCCGAGGCCGTCCAGTTCCGGCGCGAAAGGATCGCCGGCCTTGACCTGGTATCGTTGCGCCGGTAGCGGGTTGAACAGTATGGGCGGGAAGTGATCGTCGTCCCTGCTGTTGAACTGGGTGTCGAGAAAGGCTTGATCATTCGGCCAGTTGCGCGTTTCGGTGATTGCTCCCGAACCATCCTTGTGGAAGATGTAAGCGTACAGTTGGCCGTAGCGCGACCTCGGCGACGAACCGTCGGGCGGCGGCGCCCATTCAAAGGCGACGTCGGCGATGCGGTACGAGCGCAGCGCTTCCGGCCGTTGCGGATCCAGTTCGCCCCTGAAGTTCGCATCCAGGATCGCCGCCTTGGCCTCGGCCGCGTTGGGGAAACCGAAGGGCTCCGTGGTCAAGGCCGGATAGGGGTAGTTCTCCAGATAGGTGTAGATGATGGGATTCTTCGCCGTGCAACTCGGCGAGCAGCGGACGAACTGGTTGCGCACGAAACCCAGGTCCGCATTGTTGACGATGATGGCATGGGAGTCCGTGTAGATGACGTTGTCGTCGACGGCATGGTTCCCCGTGGGCCTGCCCGGCATGATGATTTGCGCGCCGGTCGGGTGCCAGTCGCTTTCGTGCCCGATGAATCCGGCCTTCACCAGCCATTGCGGAAAGGTCACCTTGGCGCCCTGCGGGTCAATGGCGTCGTAATAGGCCTTCGCCGTCGTGGGGTTCTGGAGTACCGAACTCTCGGGAAATGTCAGGAAGTTGCCTTCCTGCTGCGCGGGCGTGTAGCCGGGCAGGAATACCGCGGGCGGTTGCTTGGCGGCGGCAGTCAGGGAAAGACTCATCGCCGTCGCGCAGGCCACGCTCAGCAGGCCGCGCAAAGCCTTGCGTTGTGATGCGATTCTCTTCATCTTGGTCTCCGAAGCAGGTTGTGCAGTTGGGGTCGGGGGCAGTCGTACGTGGTCGCACGGCGAATTGCGGGGACAGCATCGGCTGCTATGAAAGCCCGACTGCCGCGACTCGGAACACGCACAGCACGATGGCCAAGAACGTCGACGACAAGACGATCACGGGGCACGAATCGTCATGGCGCGGAAACGAATCCGACCGCGGCGCGACACCCCACCGGCCGCGACCCCGACGACTGCCCTTGCACTCTAGGAGAACCGCCGAGCCTGCGATGTAGGCGGAGTGCTCCTCGCGCCTTCGGATGCTGCCTCGAAATGCATTCGGAAATGTCCCGGAGGTTGTTCACAAATGACGGATGTATGCGAGTTCCCGGTCCGTGGACTTCGCGAGGATGGATAGGAACATGCTGCGGCACGATCAGTGGGCGCGGATCGAAATGCTGTGCTCGGGCAAATCGAATGACCGCGGCGTCACGGGGCGCGACAACCGCTTGTTCGTCGAGGCCGTGCTTTGGGTCGCCCGGACGGGCGCGCCGTGGCGCGATCTGCCCAGGCGCTTCGGACCGTGGCACACCGCGTATGTGCGATTTTCGCGCTGGAGCAAGAAGGGTATCTGGGCACGGATCGTCGCAGCTCTCGAGGGCGATGCCGATCTGGCGCACCTGTTCCTCGACTCGACGATCGCGCGGGCGCCTAGGCGGGCTGCGGTCGCCAAGAAGAGCGCTACCCAACGGCGCAGAATTGCCCGCAGTGCGGACTAGTCCAGAGGCATTGCGCGGTCACTGCCAGGGACAGCCTCTCGCTTTGAGTTCTTGCTGCGGATAGCCGGTCCGTTCGAGGCGCCAGCAGCGGGCGGCGCGGAGACAGGGTACGAAGAATGCGTCAGGGGGTCCGCGCGAGCGGACAGGCGGTCAGGAGACCGGCGGCGGCTCCGACCTCCACTCCCGTGTCGCGCGAGTGGTCACGGGGAGCTTGTGCTCCGCCGCGTAGCGCACCAGGTCGGCGAGACTTCGCGCCTGCAGTTTCTTGAGTAGTCGGGACTTGTGCGTGCTGACGGTCTTCTTGCTGAGGCACAGGGCGGCTGCGATCTGCGACCCCGTCCTGCCCTGGACCAGCATCTCCAAAACACACGACTCACGGGCCGACAACGCCGGATGGGAGCGGTCGCCCGCCTCGCCGCGGCGCCACTGCCCAGCCACCTGTTCGGCGACATCGGGGCATAGATACTGTCCGCCGACGGCCAGGCGGCGAATGGCCTCGATCAGCCCCTGCGTCGGGGAGTCCTTGGTGAAGTAGCCGGCGGCGCCAATGCGAAGCGCATGCATCGCGTAACCCGGTTCGCGATTCGTCGCCAGAGCCAGAATTGGTAGCCGCGACCGTATGACGTTCAGCTTACGCAGCAGCTCGACGCCGTCTGATCCGGAGATGCCCGGGTCGACCAGCGCCACGTCGACGCGCAGGTCCGTTCGAAGGATCTCGTAAAGCTCCATGTCGTCGGCAACTTCGGCGACCACCTCGAATTCGTGCGTCGCTTCGAGCAAGGCCCGCAGGCCCTGGCGAAACAACGTCCAGTCATCCGCAATGAGCAGGCGAATCAAGGAACCTCCGATGCGTGATGCGTAGCGCCAGGTACCCGCTCCCCCTCGGTCGGGCCACCGGAAGAGATCCGGTGAAGCGACGAACCTGGTGTCACGCCTGAGTTGGTTGTCGGGACTTACGGCAGACGACGAACGGACACAGCCGATGACTGTGGATGCGCTTCGCCGCGGACGATGCGCAAGCCGGCAAAGCACACGACTACGTACTCGATCAGCCTGTCCTTGGTGACAACGGCGATGACGCGCGACTGGCGCCCGGTGTCCCAGCCATGCTGCTCCAAGACAGCGAGCAGCTCGGGGAGTCCGCAAAACCAGCC
>JAGDMS010000050.1 GCA_017860575.1 Deltaproteobacteria bacterium
TGCGATCGCCACCTGTGCCACCGGAGCGTCCCGCGTCTGTTCGGCCACGTCGATCAGGCGGGTGAACCGGACCTCCGGCTGGACCGCCTCGAGCAGATCGCGCAGCAACGGCATGTGCGCCATCCCTTCCATCTCGGCATGGACCGTATGGACATTCAATCCCGGGTGCAACTGCTCGCGGTAGAACGGCGTGAGTTCACGCGCGCTGGTACCAACTTCCCCGTACGTTTCATCGAGTGTCGGGGTCGTCGTCGGAATCTCGAGCGTCCGGAAGTGCTGTCCACCCATCGCGGGCAAGAAGGGGGAATGTCCACGCGTGTCGCTGTGGTACACAAGCTGAGCCGCGTCTTCGGCCGCAAAGCTCGCCGGGGTACATTGCCACCCCGGGGCACCAAACGCCTTCGGATTCTCCCCGAGAACTTCACAGAATGCGCGCCGGCCACGCTCGATTTCCACTGCCACCGCCTCGACCGGCAAGCCGGGGAGCCGGTCCTGCCAATAGACATGATCGTAGCCGTGCATCCCCACTTCGTGCCCGCTGCGCGTCAGCGCGCGCAGCGCTTCGGGGGAGGAACGGGCGATCTGCGGTCCGGGCAGGAGCGTACCGTAGAGCACGGTGCGCCAGCCGTACGTGCTGACCGCGCTGGTGCGCCGCATCTTACGCAAAAAGCCACGCCGGAAAATCCGTCGGATGGCTCGCCCCGAATGATCGGGCCCACACGAAACGAAGAAGCTTGCGCGCAGATTGAATTCGTCAAACAGGCGCATGAGCGCGGGCACCCCATGCTTCAAGCCGGCGTGGGTGCACACGTCGACCTTGACGGCTAGTAGGAGCCCGCTCACGACTGCCGCGCCGTATTGCGGAACCAGTCGATGGTGCGGGACAGGCCTTCGCGCAACGGGGTCTCGGCATGCACGCCCAACACCTCCTGCATCTTGGTGTTGTCAGGAACGCGGCGGGGAATGTCCTCGTAGCTGGAACCGTACACGGATTCCTGGGTAACGAACTTGATGCTCGACTTGGCACCGCTGATTTCGATCATCAGGCGCGCCAGTTCGGCGATGCTGGTTTCCACCGCGGTACCGATGTTGAACACTTGGCCGTCGGTCCCGGGAGCGACGCCCGCCGCAACAGTCGCCCGCACGGCGTCGTCGATGTAGGTGAAGCAGCGCGTCTGCGCACCGTCACCGATCACGGTCAGCGGCTCGTCGCGCAGTAGCTTCCCCATGAAGATCGTGATGATGCGGCCGACGTCCAACTTGTCGAGACGCGGTCCGTACACATTGAAGTAACGCGTGATCGTCACCGGCAGCCCGATCTTGTGGTAAGCGAAGCAAAAATGTTCGCCGACCGCTTTCGACGTTGAGTAGCACCAACGGTCGATCCGGGTCGATCCGAGCACACGGTCGTCGTCTTCGTGCCACGGCACCTTGGGGTTGCGACCGTAGACCTCGGAGGTCGAGCTGAAGACGACCTTTTTCTGGTGCTTGAACGCGAGTTTGAGCACGTTCTGGGTACCGTTCACGTTGACATTCAACACCTCGTAGGGATCACCGACGTAGTACTCGACCCCGACGACCGCGGCGAGATGGTAGACGAGGTCACACTTGGCGATGAGGCCCTCGAGGATTTCCATGTTGAAGACGCTGTCGTGGATGTAGTGAAATGCCGGATTGTCGAGGAGATGGCGGACCTTCTTCACCGACCCCATGTCGAGGACGAAGACCTCGTCGCCGCGCGCCACGAACGCGTCGGCCAGATGCGAGCCAACGAATCCACCGCCACCCGTGAGTAGTACTTTCATCCGAACTGCGCCCCCTCTTGGATCTCATAGAGCCGGGCCCAGTCCGAGCCAAGCATTTCCGACCCGCCATCGAGCTGGAGACGGCGCAGGTGGACAGAGCCCGCCCCCGTCTGGACGATGAGTGCGGGCGTCGTCGACAGCACCGTACCCACCGGTGCGCCGCTCGTCCCGGCGACCGGCTCCGCCTCCCACACGTAGAGTCGCCGCCCCTGCCAGGTGGTGAAGGCCCCTGGATAGGGATGCGTCACGGCACGCACCAGATTGAAAATCGTCCGCGCCGATTGCACCCACGCGATCCGACCGTCCTCTGGCTTGCGGCCCCCGAAGTAACTCGCTTGCGTCTGATCCTGCGGCCTGCGTGGAGCACGCCCCGCGCACAGCAGCGGGTAGGTTTCCCGCATGAGCGCGGCCGCCGCCTCGGTCAGCTTGTGGAACAGCGTCAACGCGGTGTCCGCATCGGTAATCGGCACCGCCCGCTGCGCAACGATGTCACCACGATCAGGCTTTTCCACCATGTAGTGCAGGGTGACACCGGTCTCCCGCTCGTCATGGATCAGGACCCAGTTCACCGGGCAGCGTCCTCGGTACTTGGGCAAGAGCGATCCATGGAGATTGAGTGCACCGCGCGCCGGCAGCGCCAGGATATCGTTGCTCAGCAGCTTTCGAAAGTAGAACGAGAACAGAAAGTCCGGCTTCCAACCAGCGATGCGCGCCACCCACTCGGACGTGTTTACGGTGTCCGGCGCAAACACCGGCAGGCCATGGGCTTCCGCAAGCTGGCGGACAGACCGGAACCAAATGGCCTCGCCGGGGTCGTCGTCATGCGTGATGACCGCCGCCACGCTTGCCCCGGCATCCAACAACTCCCGCAGGCAGACGTAGCCGATATCATGATAGGCAAAGACGACAGACCGCATGACCGTCACCGGCCGCGTTGATGTATGGCACGAATGCGGTAGGTGGGACGCCGGCGCACTTCGAGGTAGATGCGGCCCACGTACTCACCGACCATGCCGACCGCAAGGATGAGGATGCCAATGAAGACAAACAAGATGGCGAATAGGGTGAACACCCCCTCGCTCTCGGGGCCGACAAACAGCCGCCGCACGAGTAGGAACACGCCGAACCCCATGCCCGCCATGGCGACAACGATGCCCGCAAGGCTCACCATCTGAATCGGCAGCAGCGAGAAGCCAGTGATCAGATCGAAGGAGAGCCGCATCAGCTTCATCAGCGTGTATTTGGAGCGGCCGCTCCAGCGGTCCGAGTGGCCGACCTGAATCTCTGCCGTCCGTTTGGCAAGCGAGTTTGCCAAAGCCGGTATGAAACTGGAGCGTTCGTCACACTCGATAATTTGGCGCACGATGTCGCGCCGGTAGGCGCGCAGCATACAACCGTAATCGTTCATCTTCACGCCGACGGTAACGGACGTTAGGTCATTGATCAGGTCGGACGCCAACCGGCGATAGGCGGGATCCTGCCGGTCCTCGCGCCAGCCACCGACAACTTCGTACCCCTCTTCCAATTTGCCCACGAGGCGCGGGATCTCTTCGGGGGGATTCTGAAGATCGCCGTCCAGCGTGACCACAATCTCTCCTTGCGCGGCAGCGAACCCCGCAAGCACTGCGGCATGCTGGCCGAAATTGCGGGTCAGCTCGATCACACCGACTCGACTGTCATCCGCGGCCAGCGAGCGCACGATCTCGAGCGAACGGTCGCTACTGCCATCGTCGACGTACCACACCTCGTACGGTCGTCCGAGTTGGACCAGCGTCTGTGTCAGGCGCTGGTGCAGCAACGGCAAGTTCTCTGCTTCATTGAATATGGGAATGACGACCGACAGTTCCACCGTGCCGCTTGCGGACTCGATAGCGGACTCTCCCGACGGAGAACCGACGCGCGGCAACGACGAACTGTTCGGCACCAATGTGACCTCAGGCGGGCAATGACTTACGGGTCCTGACAAACCACAAACCCCAGCGGAATTCAAACCGGAGGCTGACCTACGTCAGGTAATCTTTTCGTTCGATGCGATATTTGTGTAATTTCTGATAGAAATTCTGCCGATGTAATCCGGCTTCGCGAGCCGCGCGACTGACGTTCCCATTGTGGCGCCGCAAACAATCGAGAAGGAAGTAGCGTTCGAACTCCTCGCGCGCAGCGCTCAGGCTTTTCCCCGCGGGAACCGTGCGCTCGAACTCACCACCGGCGTGAAGTTCCGCCGGTAGGTCGGCAACGGTGACTTCCTGGCCGGTGGCGAGTAGCGTCGCCCGCTCGATAACGTTTTCCAGCTCTCGCACGTTGCCGGGCCAAGGGTAGCGGCGCAGCAGCGGAGCCGCCAGTGGATGCACGCCCGTGAGGCGATGCAACTGGTCATGCTTGCGCAGGAAGTGGTGTACGAGCGGAAGAATGTCATCCACACGTTCGCGCAGCGGCGGGATGCGCAGGGAGACCACATTGAGGCGGTAGTACAGGTCGGCCCGAAAGGCTCCCGTGCGGATCCGGTCATTCAGGTCAGCGTTGGTCGCGGCAATCACCCGCACGTCGATCTTGATGGCACGGTCAGCGCCCAGCCGTTGCACTTCACGCTCCTGCAACACGCGCAACAGCTTCACCTGCAACTGGGGGAGCAGTTCACTCACTTCGTCGAGAAACAGGGTACCGCCATCCGCTTGTTCCAGCATGCCTTTTTTGCTGCTGTGCGCACCAGTAAAGGCACCCTTTTCGTACCCGAACAGCTCGCTCTCGAGCAATTCCGACGGGATTGCGCCACAATTGATGGCGACGAACGGCCCCGCGCTCCGACTCGACCGCGCGTGCAGTGCGCGCGCAATCAGTTCTTTGCCCGTCCCGCTCTCGCCGCGTATCAGGACCGTCGCGCTGGAATTGGCGACGCTCTCCACGACCCGAAAGACCTCCTGCATCGCCGCGCTAACGCCAACGATGTTGCTCATGCCGTAGCGGCTAACGAGCTGGCCGCGCAGATTGCGGTTTTCCTCCAGCAAGCGGAAATGCTGCAGCGCACGGTCCAGGTGCTGGCGCGCCTCCTCGTTGGTAAACGGTTTCTGCAGGTAATCGAACGCGCCTGCACGCATGGCCTCGACGGCCGTTTGAATCGTTGCATACGCGGTCATGATCACCACCACAGTGCCCGGACTGAGCCGGCCGATCTCGCGGAGGAACTCCAGTCCGTTCATTCCGGGCATCATGAGGTCCACGAGAGCCACGGAATAGGAGCTGTGGCCAAGGGCGTCCATAGCCTGGGTCGGGTGGGTGAAGCTCTCGATCTGTAGATCATCGCGACACAACGCCCGGCTGAGGGAGCGGCACAAGTTGACCTCGTCATCGAGCAGCAGCAGCTTGTCACTCATGTCACGGCACCTTGCCGGCAGCGTCCGTCTCGGTGGGATCCCGCTGCAAGGGCAGGCGGATGCTGAAGACACTGCCCCGCCCTAGCTCCGACGCGACGGCGATCTCGCCTCCGTGCGCGGCGATGATGCCGTAGCTGACTGCGAGCCCCAGACCGTAACCGGCGCCGCCTTTCTTCGTCGTGTAGAACGGGTCGAAGATGTGATCGAGATCGGCTGGATCGATTCCGCCGCCGTGATCGCGAAACTCGATCAGCGCCTGCCGCCGGTCACCCTCGATCGACTCGCCCGTGTGGACGCAGACCGTGCCCGTTCCCTCCATGGCGTCGGCGGCGTTGAGTAAGAGGTTGAGGAACACCTGCTGCAGTTGTCGCGGATCCACCCAGAGGGCGGGCAGCTGCGGATCCAACGCCCACTCCGCCGTCAGGCCGCGCGCACGGTCATCCCGCCGGACAAGCGCAACCGTCTCCCGCAGCAGCGCATTGATCTCCACGGCCTGCGGGTGGCTCTCACCGGTGGCAGCAAAGTTCAACAAGCCCTGAATGATACGCCTGCACCGCTGCGCCTCTGCTTCAATGATCTCGATGTCTTCGGCGAACGCGCTGCTGTGACCGAGGCCCTCCCGGACGTTGCCCGCCGTAGAGAGAATGATGCCCAATGGGTTGTTCAGTTCGTGCGACACGCCAGCCGCCAGCATCCCGACGGCACTCAGACGCTCAGCCTGCCCCAGTTGCGCCCGTGCAATCTTCAGATTGCGGTACAGGCGGTTGCTCTCGTTCAGGGCGCGATCCTTCTCATGCAACGTGCGCTCCAACGAGGCTGCCAGATGATTGAACGTTGCCGCCAGCGTGCCAACTTCATCGGCTCCCGTGGCCGGCACCCGAACGCTCAAGTCGCCCTCCGAGAGCCGCTCGGCACTGCGCGTCAGATTCAGCAAGGGCGCCACGGTCTTGCGCGTCCACCAGTGGACAAAGGCTAGCGCACACGCCATCAACCCCGCAGTGATCGCGAGCAATCGAAGGCGAATACGGTGCCCCTGCCGGGCCATGAGGTCCAGGGACACACCAAGCCCCAGCCCGGCAACGGTCCGGCCACCCTCGGTGATCGGAGTCAGCACCTCCATGTAATTCCCCAACTCACGATTGATGGAGTGGCCAGCTCCGAGATTACTAAGCGCAGGGAGTGGAGCGTGTGAGCCCTCCTGGACGCCGGGGTCACTGGCGTTGGCAAGTACCCGATTATCATCGAAGACGTAGACATAGTCGAAATCGCGATCGGCTAGGACCGGGGCCAATTCCCTGGCGATCACCGTCGCATCGGTCGAACCGATGAAGCGGGCGATCCGTGGGCTGATCATGTTCACGGCGGTCTTTCCCTTTTCCTGAAGGATCTCCTCCATCTCGCCGCGCTCCGCACGAACCAAGAAAAATGTCGAGGATCCGAGCACAATCAGCAACATCGTCGTCATGCCCAAGGCGAGGCGCCGTTCGATCGACGCGTCCAGATAGGCTCTCAGCGTGCCAAGCATGTTGTTGGTTCCACACGGAGCGAAGCAACGCGCATACCATCCTGTCTAGCCGCCATAGGGACACTGACTACTACCTGGGGCCACTGGCCCCGTCTGCGTCGAGTAGGTCTAAAGGATTGAATTTCAATCGATTTCACCGTTGCGGTGAGAGGTCTGCCAGCAATACTGTTGTCGCGATTTCATGACATGCTGTCATCAAGACGAGACGGCATCCAAGTGGAAAAATTCATTATCCCGTCGACGGAGGTTACGCTGCACGCGCAGAGGCAGCGAGCTTTTTAGTGGAACGGGGCTTGCTGTCCCGCTGCACACCAGGAGGTGTGGCTAGCGGATCACTCGGCTGGGTCGGAGGGATCTGGCGACGGTCAATGTTATGAGAGCGGCGATCAAATTGGGGACCCTCTTCCTGGGAGGGATCCTCGGGTGCCATCAGTCCGACCCGCACGGGCAGGCGGATAGCCCGCTGCTGCCTGGGGAACTGCGCGTACACCCGGATCTGGTACGTGGCGGACAAATCCATATTGAGCCGGTGCAGACCACAGTTGAGGTGACAGCGGTTCGGACGTCAGGGAAGGCTGCCTTTAATCAGGAGCGACTCAGCTACGTGTCATCGCCCCTCGTTGGCCGCGTCCTTGAAATCCGCGCGCGCCCTGGAGCGCACGTCGAAGCCGGACAGATTCTCGCAGTGATTGATAGTCCCGAACTAGCCACCGCCTCGTCGGAGTTCATCAAGGCGCGGGCCGATCTTGTCCTCGCCCAGCGCACCCAGGAACTCGCCCGGCAGCTGTGGGATGCCAAGGCCATGGCACGCAAGGATGTTCAAAAGGCGGAGGACGAACTCCTCAAAGCCACGACCGAGGTCCGGCGTGATCGTGAACGATTGCTGTCACTGGGTATACCGGACGCGGTGCTCGATCGCCCACTCGAAGCCCTGCATGTTCAGTCGTTGTTCAACCTGACCGCCCCCATTGGCGGCACGGTCGTGGAACGCACCCTGACCTTGGGACAAATTGTGGGGGGGGACCCGGCGCAGCATCTGTACGTGCTCGCCGACCTCTCAGAACTGTGGGTCACCGCCGATGTCTACGAGAAGGATCTGCGCTTGGTGCACCCCGGCGAGGAGGTCAGCATTCATGCGGCCGCGTGGCCGCAGGAACAGTTCCTCGGGCACATCGATTATGTCGGGGACACCGTTGATACGAATAGCCGCACGGTAAAAGTACGGCTGACGGTTGCGAATGGCCGCTTGCTGCTCAAACCGGAGATGTTCGTCACCGCAACCATCCAGGCGCCGGCTCGCAACACCGCCCTGACGGTCCCCGCTGCCGCGGTGCACGGTGAAGGCTCGGCGCAACCATACGTTTTCACCGCAGTAGACGATCACCGTTTCCTGCGCCGTCCCGTCTCCCTGGGGGCCAGAATGGACGACCGGATCGTCATTGTGGCAGGTCTGGCGGCCGACGACCGTGTAGTAACCGATGGCTCACTCTTGCTCAAGGCCGAAGCGGACCGTCAGGCCAACAGCTGAGGGCGATGATCAACCGTCTGATCGCGTTTTCACTCGAGCAACGGCTCGTAGTGGTGGCCCTCACCATTTTGTTGATCGGGTGGGGTGTCATTGCCTTCATGCGTTTGCCGATCGAAGCTTATCCGGAACTTTCCGACGTCCAAGTGCAGGTCATCGCGCTGTTTCCCGGGCACGCGGCAGAAGAAGTCGAGAAATTCGTCACCATTCCGATTGAGAACGAGATCAACGGCACGCCACGGCTGACCGCCGTTCGTTCCACCTCGATCTTCGGCCTCTCCGTCGTCCGGGCCATATTCGAGGACGGAACCGACGACTACTTCGCACGCCAGCAAATCTTGGAACGCCTGCACCTCGCATCCCTGCCCCCGGGTGTCGATGCCGACCTCGGCCCGCTGAGCGGATCAATTGGCGAGATTCTGCGGTATACGCTCAAGAGCGACACCTTAAATCTGTTGGAGCTCAAGGCGCTGCAGGATTGGGTGCTCGAACGCCGCTTCCGACAAGTGCCCGGCGTGGTCGATGTCGTCAGCTGGGGAGGTGGGCTCAAGCAATACCAGGTCCTGCTTGAACCCGAAAAGCTCAAGCAACATGACCTGACCTTCAAGCAGGTCTTCGATGCCCTCGCAGCCAGCAGTGCCAACGCCGGTGGCAGCTATATTCAGCAAGGCGACTATGCCTACATGGTGCGCGGCTTGGGCCTGCTCGGATCCACCGCGGACATCGACAACGTCGTTGTCGCAGCGCATGACGGCACCCCCATTCGCATCCAGGATGTCGGCCATGCGGCCATCGGCCACGGGATCCGTCTGGGTATTCTCGGGCGCGACCATGACGACGATCTGGTGCAGGGAATTGTGCTCATGCGCAAGGGTGAGAATGCCTCGGTCGTCCTGGAGCGTGTCAAAGCCAAACTGGCCGAGCTGCGCGACATTCTGCCCGCCGGTGTGGCGATCCAGCCCTACTACGATCGCAGCCACCTGGTGCACACGACTGTGCACACCGTCGAGGAGAATCTGCTCCTCGGCGCACTGTTTGTCTGCATCATCCTGATGCTGTTTCTCGGCAACATCCGTTGCGCCCTGATCGTCGCGGCGACCATTCCTCTGTCGTTGCTGTTCGCATTCACATGTATGGATGTGCGTGGCATCTCCGGCAATTTGCTCTCCATAGGGGCCATCGACTTCGGGATCATCGTCGACGGCGCGGTGGTGATGGTCGAGAATATTTATCGGCATGTGGCCGCGCACCAGCCGGCGGGCGCCCGTGTGCGTCCGACGGTCTATGCCGCCGCGCGCGAGGTGGGATCGCCGATCTTCTTCTCGGTCCTCATCATCATTACCGTGTACCTTCCCATCCTGTTTTTCCAGCGCGTCGAGGGAAAGATGTTCATTCCCATGGCGTCGACGATCTGTTTTGCCCTCCTGGGAGCGTTGCTGCTCACGCTGACCGTCATTCCGGTGATGTGCTCCTTCGGGCTCCAACACGTGCGGACCGAACACGACAGTGCAATCTTGCGCTGGGCACGCCAGATCTATGTTCCCGGCTTGCAATGGACGCTGGAGCGCCCACGCCAAACCGCGGCGATTGCGCTGGCTTTGCTCCTCCTCAGTTTTGCGGCTTTTCCCTTCCTCGGCAGCGAGTTTCTCCCGGAATTGGACGAGGGCGACATCTGGGTCCGCGCCAAGTTGCCCGTCGGGATCTCCTTGGAAGGCGCCGAACGGTACGTGCGGCAGATGCGCGAGATCCTCGGGCGATTCCCGGAGGTGCGCACCGTGGTCTCGCAGGTCGGGGCACCGGACGACGGCACCGACCCGAATGGGTCCGACAACACGGAGCTGTACGTCGGCCTGAAACCTCGGGAGCAGTGGGCAACCGGACGTGACAAGAGCGGCCTCATCGACGCCATGACCGAACAACTCGCCATCTTCCCCGGCGTGACGTTCAATTTCTCGCAGCCGATCAAGGACAACGTCGACGAGGCGATCTCCGGCGTGAAGGGCGAATTGTCGATCAAGCTCTTCGGTCCCGACCTCAATGTGTTGCAGGAGAAAGCCGACGCCATCGCGCAGGTGCTCGCGAGGATCCGCGGCGTCCATGACCTCGACTTTGATCATTTGACTGGGCAGCCTCAGTTGCGGATTCCGATCGATCGGGATCTGGCCAATCGTTACGGGATCACCGTCTCCGACGTACAAGACGCGATTGAAACGGCCACCGCGGGCAAGCGCGTGTCCGACCTGCTGGAAGGCGAGCGCCGCTTCCCGCTCGTCGTCAAGCTCAGCGATGAGAAAGGGGCCTCGGTGGAAGGGCTGGAGAATCTGCTGGTGCCCAGCCCAGACGGGGCGCGCATCCCGCTGACGCAGTTGGCGCACATCGAGCCGGGCTCGGGTTTCGGACAGATTCTGCGCGAAGACAACCAGCGCCGGGTCGCCGTCAAATGGAGCGTCCGCGGCCGCGACATGGGCGGAATGGTCGTAGAGGCCCAACGCAGGGTGGCTGCGGCCGTGCATCTGCCGGAAGGCTACCGTTTGGTCTGGAGCGGGCGGTTTGAGGATCAGCAACGAGCCATGCGCCGGCTTGAACTGATCGTCCCCGCGGTCATCTTGATCATCTTCGTCCTGCTTTTCGGCAACTTCAACTCGGTGCGGGACGCCGCACTGGTGTTGGTGCACGTGCCGTTTGCGCTGATCGGCGGCATCTTCGCGCTTCTCATCACCGGCACCCATTTCAGCATCTCGGCCGGGGTCGGCTTCATCTCGCTGTTCGGTGTCGCCGTGCTCAACGGCGTCCTGCTGGTGGCGTACTTCAACGATCTGCGCACGCAGGGGTTGCCGCTACGCGATGCCGTGGTGCAGGGGGCGCAGGTCCGCCTGCGTCCGGTGTTGATGACCGGCCTGCTGGCAATCTTCGGGTTTCTGCCAGCCGCCCTGTCCCATGCGATCGGGGCCGAAGTGCAGCGGCCATTGGCGATTGTCGTGATCGGCGGTCTGATCTCTGCAACGTTGCTCACCCTGCTGGTGCTGCCCACAGCGTACATGTGGGTGGCGGGCGATCCTGCGGACAGGGGAAAGACCCATGGATAAAACGAGCTGCGAGCGAACGCGACGCAAGCGGATTTTCGGTCCCCTGCTCGCAAGTGTCCTGGTCATGGTAGTCGCCTCGTGGGCAGCGGCCGTTGAGCCAGCGCCGGACCGGGTAACCTTGGCCGAAGCGCTCGATCTGCTCGAGAAGCAGAACCCCGACACCCTCGCCGCTCGGCTGCAGGTGGCCCAGGCGGAGGCCGAGCGTCTGACTGCACGGCTGTACGCCAATCCCACTCTGAGCATCGATGTCAATGATCTCCCCGCGGGGCGGACGAATCCGCCGGGATTGTCGCCAGGGCAAACGATCGGTGGCACCGTGCGCCTCGATCAACCGCTGGCTTTGTGGGGCAAAAGGCGTCTGCGTCTCCAGGGTGCGGAGACCGGCATCGCCGCGGCGAAGGAGGAGGAGCGCGACGCCCTGCGGCAGTTACGCTCGGCGGTTAAGGACGCCTTCTATGGCGTCGTTCACGACCGGCGGTTGCTCGATTTCACCGTCACCAACCGTGAGCGCTATCAGCAGATCGTCGATCTGAACGAGCGTCGGTTTCGCAGCGGCGACCTTGCGGAAGTCGACTTCCGCAAGGTTGAACTCGAAAACCTCAAGCGCCTCGCGGAGGAGGAAGACGCCCGGCGTGCCTTGGCGGAGCGCCGACAACTCCTGGGCCGGTTGATCGGCAGTGCACACGGGGTCGAGGCGGTTGGAAGCCTGACGGCACCGACCGCGCAAATTGACGGCGAACAGGCGCTACTTTTGGCGATGGACAACCGCCCGGATCTGGCTGCGGCGCAACGCCTGCGCGCACAGGCGGAACTGGCACTCGATCTGGCTCGGCGCGAGCGATATCCGGACGTGACGGTGGGGGTTGATTACACCCGCAGCGAGTTCGTGACCGGCGGAAACATCCGCAACACGGTGGGCTTTGGGTTCAGCCTGCCCCTCCCTCTCCTCAACCGCAATCAGGGCGAGATTGCCAAGGCTGACGTGAACCTGCGGCAAGCGGATGCGGACCTCAAGCGCTTACGTCTGGACATCGCACAAGACGTCCACGATGCGGTGGAACGCTACCGTTCCGCGCGTCGCCTCTTGCTGACGTTCGAGAGCGGCTATCTCGATCACGCCAAGGTGATGGTCGACGCCGCTGAGAAATCGTACCGCATAGGCGCCGCCTCGCTCCTAGAGCTGCTCGACGCCGAACGCACTTACGTCGCCACCCAAACCGACTTCCTCGATTCCGTATTCAGCGCGCGCGCCAGCTTAAATGCGCTGGAACGGTCCATCGGAGTCGACGTCGGCAGCGAATAGAGGATCGATGCCTCTGCGTTTCACGGCACAAAAGGACCTCGGCTCACCGTCCCGCGCGATTTCGGCACCGATTGCCGGTTAGGTGTGGCCCGCCGTCTGCCGCGCATTCCAAAGCTGCTCGGCCCGGTTGCGAATGCCCGCCGTCATCAAATGGAAACCCCGTTGCAGGCGCGTGCCGAGCAACAGGCGCGTGAAGGGGCTCATCCACCCGGATAGAGCGAACCGGGACCGGTAGCGCGTCCGCCCTGGATCGATCGACTGCAGATCGTGACAGCGCCGACTGATCACCGCTCCCAACCGTCCGCCATCCAAACCGTAGCAGAGACGCTGGCCAGGCACGTGATCTTGAATGATTTCCCGCTGCGGCTGCGCCAGCCATGAAACAATCTTGACCCGCATGTCGATGCGGTCCCCCACCACCAAGGTCGAACGGCAAGAGACGACGAAGGGATTCCATTGCCCGTAGGAGGCCAGATCAGTGATGACCTCCCACACCACGCCGCTAGGTGCAGCGATTTCCAGCTCCTCCTCAATAACAAACGGCATGCACGCTCCGTCGTCGAACGTCTGTTGTCCCCAGTCGATTTCTCCGCCCCGACCACCGCACCACGGCAGCATTCTCCCGAATGGCTGGCTCACGCACAAACAACGGCCACCGCGTGTCTGTCGTCCGTTAAGGTTCCACAGCCTCGCGGCCGACGCAAGGTAAAGACTACCAACACCCCCACCAGGCGCGGTCCAGATCCCGGCGCTGCATTCAAACCCGCAGCACCAAGAGCGATCGTTCTGCGGCCCGCCGAAGCGAAATGTCCGCCCCGCGCGCCGCGCGCCGCAACGCACTTATCACATCCGGCGAACCGTTACCCAACCGCCCCAGGGCAACCGCCGCCGCGCGGCGCACGCCCTGATGCGGGTCTTTGAAAATCAACGATATGAGTTCGCGCGTCACCCGCACGCGGTCGCAGGCGACTCGCGATAGTCCCGCAACGGCCGCCAGCCGGACGTCCGGGTGTTCATCCATCAGACGACCGAGCAACGCCGATTCCGTTTCCGATGTGGACAACCCGAAGTCGCGCAGGCAGTACGCCGCCATCTTTCGTTGCGCCGCCCCGCCGGTACCCGCAACCGCACGCACGGCGTTCGCAACACCCGGCTGCCCCATCATCCTCACCAGCATGTGGGCCGCAGCCCAACGTACATCGCCATCCTGAGATCCCAGAGCCCGCAGCAGGATCGGCAGCGCATCTACGGGCAATCGCTCCATCAATGCCAGCGCATACAGCGCCCCCCATTGCGCGTGCACCGATTTGTCCCGCAGTCGCTGCAGGAGCAGCGGATGGACGACCGATCGGTGTCGGTCCAACGCCGCCAGCGTCCGAGCGGCACAGCGCTGGATGACCTTGCACTCACTGCCCAGCCAATCCGCGAGCACCGCAAGTTCAACGCTGGTCGCCCTACCGCGCCGAGCGATCGCTTGCATTCGCCCGATACACTTCTCAACCGGTCCCGCCATTCCCTGACGATGCGTGATCACGTCCCGATGGCCCGCATGATCGTGTCCGCGATCGTGCTGAGTTTTCCAATCCCGAGCATAAAGTTCGCGGGCTGCGCAAACACCGCGGAGACAATGGCATGGATGGCATGCCACTCCGGAGCACATGCCCGCAAGGCAGACTCCAACTGATCCATCGCCGGTGAATTCGCAATGAAATCGCCGGCAAGCCGGACATCCCGCACGGAGCCTTGTGCCACGTCAACATAGGTTTCGAAGATCCCGAGCTGGCCGCGGGTGCTTGCATGCCGCCATGGACCGGGGGGCATTTGCCGCGCGCGAAGCCAGCGATCTGCCGCAAACCGCTCCCTCGCGATCGCGTCGATCGCTGACTGTTCTGCCGCTGCCAGCAGGTGCGGTTCGAGGGTCAGTTGGAACTGTTGCTCGTAGCCTCGCCGCACCGCCTCCGCCAACTCCTCAAACTCGACGGTTCTTCCAAGTTCACGCTCAACGCAGGTCATATGAGTCGCCTCCGGCATCTCCGCCTTGATGGCGCCCTCGGGATCGGCAACGTCGAGCAGCAGTGGCAGCAGGCTGAAATCCCTACCGACGGCCAAGATCGTCTCGACGAGCGTCGCCCCGCGGCCATCCACCTCGAACGAGATGAGCCCCATGACACGACCGCCCGAGGTAACCGCGTCGCGCCCAGGATAGAAGGCATTCAGGCCCAGCAGTTTGCATGCGTCGAGAATGCCACGCACGTAACGATTCAGCACCTGGTGTGGGGCGAGGGCAAACGGATCGACGGAGAGGAGCGCAGAGCGATGCGGCAGGATCAGCGCCACTCCCAGAAACCCCTCCCCGAAGGGGACGGCGCGCCCGCCGCTGCGGCGGCGGTACAACCAAGGCCCATCGGCAGTATCCACCGGCTTGGGCGGCAAGTGATAGCGCCCAAGCGCAATACCGTCGCCCGGTACGTCGTAGACCCGCAGGAGTGGTCTGCGGGGGGCGGAAGGCGCAGTCACGCCGTGGAGAAAGTACGCGTCCTGCGCAAGGCTGAGGCCCGGCAAGATGCGGGGCTGCGCTAGGAAATCAAGGACGCGCACTGTGCTCGTGCGTGGCGATCCTCACGAGCGCCGGACGCGGCCCTGCCCGGGAAACTCCCCGCTCACACGCGAGTCACGCATCGTCAGCCGGCGCTTGCCACCCTTGCTCGCGGCAGGCATCGCATATGGGAATGGCGGTTCGTCTGCCGGCACGTTCGACGAGCACGCCGTGAATGAGTTCTGCCGAAATCGATTTGCCGCAGGCGCTGCACTGGGCCACGAGGGTTTTGTTTTCCTTGGCCTTTTCGCTGGGCATGGTGTGGACGGCTACGACTCGGCTTCCACCAGCACGGTCACTTGCGACGTAACGCCGACACCCAGATGCACGGGGACGACATGCTCCCCGATCGACTTGATCGGCTCTTCGAGGCGAATGCGACGCCGTTCGACTGCAAATCCCTGCTCAGCAAGCGCCTTCTCGATGTCGAGATTCGTGACCGATCCGAAGAGCTTTCCTTCCTCGCCGGCACGGGCTCTGATGGTCACACGCATACTGCCGAGCCGCTGCGCTTGGCTTTCCGCATGACGGCGATCGCGCTCGCGCTTGTCTGCCGCCACGCGCTTCTGATGTTCCAATACGTGAACGTTTCGTCGATCGGCAACCACCGCAAGGCCGCGTGGCAAAAGAAAGTTCCGCGCAAAGCCGGGCTTCACCTTCACGATGTCACCCACGCTGCCGAGGTCGGGAACATCCTCGCGAAGAATCACATCCATTGTTTGGTCTCTCCTATTCCCCGTCGCCCGGGATCTGCATGTCTGCGGCGCCTACACTCAGGCGCCGAAAGTCGCCCCACAAGTCGAACACGCCAAGGGCCAGTACGAGCCCGGCAACGATATGTTGAACCGCAATCAAGGCGTAGCTGGCGATCCGCACGCCGTAGGGCAACCGAAAACGCTGCAGAAAGTAGCTCACGATAGCCAGGCCCTGGCAGAAATAGCACCCCAGCAGAACGATGAACACATTTCTCGCTGCCAGCGCTACCAGATCGAAGGGAACAAACATCGCGAATCCCGCCGCGATGAGGGCCCAGATGAGCCGGTCGGGCGTCCGCCAGAGACGGAGGTCGATGTCGTGCGTCCCCTTTGCCCACCGCCGGAGCAATACCAGGTTTGCAAGCACGACGAGGGCCCCACTCAACACCACCAGGGCTGGAAGGATTTCGAGTAAGCCGGCGACCAAAACATCACGCTCCGTCTGAACGGCCGCAACAGTTCCGTCCGGTATTCCGATTGTGCTGTAGCTGGACAGCGCCAGATCGACGCCGCGGCCCAGTTGCTCCCGCACCGCACTGATGGAGTTGGCGAGATCGCCGTGCGCAAGGAACGTCGAGATCACCAAGCCGGTCAACCAAGCAGCCATGCCCGTCAGCGCGGTCCCCTCAAACGACCATGCGCGGCGAAAGCCAAGCGCCAGAGCAGCGGCTGGCACACCAAACAACAAAATCCAGCCCACCACCGCTCCGCTCCCGAGCACCAAGCCCACCGCGCTTGCGGTGAGCACCAGCCAGCAAACGGGCGCCACGATGGTCTCAACGGCAAGGACCAGTCCTGGAAGCGGCACGAGGAGAAGCATCGGTGTCGCCACTGGGGCCAGGCAGATCCCAGCCACGTATAGGCCTCCGCTCAATATGACGGCCAGAGCGAGTCGGAGAGCGGCGTGCGCGTCATGCACGCCACGCTGTCGGGATGCAGAAGCGAATCGCATTAAACGTGCACCGTGGTGAACGGCAGGAGGGCGATGGCCCGCGCCCGTTTGATCGCGGTCGTGAGTTGTCGTTGGTGCTTCGCGCAGTTACCGGTAATCCGGCTCGGAACAATCTTGCCCCGCTCTGTGACAAAACTGGACAACGCGCGCGTGTCTTTGTAGTCGATGGCTGTCTCTTTGTCGGCGCAGAACCGGCACACTTTCCGGCGTACCGGACCCCGCCGCCGGAACGCCGTCTTATCGTCGGCAGCCGATCGGCCGCGTCGACCACCACTTTTCCCTGGTGCCATAATCAGCTCCCCTGCTCCGCAGTCGGCGCCTCTTCCGCTACCGTCCGTTGTGGTCCACTCGCGGCGCGCCGGCGGGCTCCCCCCTTCTCGGGGATGCGGACCGAAACGAACCGCAGGAATTCATCCGCAAGCTTCATTGTGCGTTCCAACTCTTTCACCACTTCCGGACGTGCACTGTACTGCGCCAGCACGTAAATTCCCCGCGCTTGTTTCTCGATAGGGTACGCCAGTTCCCGCATGCCCCACTCATGCAGATCCGCCACTTGGCCTTGCATACCCTCGATGAGCCGGCGCACGCGGTCGAGGGTCTCGCGCACCTGGGCCTCTGGCAGGTCCGGGTGCAAGATGAATAATGTTTCGTATCGATGCATTTAATTCCTCCCAATTGGCTCAGCTGCCACTGACCGCCGCTTCGCGGCCACGGCGTTAATCGTATTCATCGCGCGTTCTTCACCCTCGTTCAGAATGCATTCGACCGCGTCCGCCGCCCGCGTGATCGCCGCCGCGATAACCTCGCGCTCCGCGCCAGAGAACCTTGACAACACATGACTGACTGCGCCGCGTTCCCGCGGGGGCCGACCCACCCCGACCCGAACCCGGGTAAAGTCACGGCCGAAGCACTCGACGATCGAATCCAGGCCATGATGTCCAGCGGTTCCGCCACCTCGTTTCACGCGCACGCAACCCACTTCCAGGTCGAGATCGTCATGGACGACAATCAACTGCGCCACGTTGATGTGGCGACCTGAGCCAATGAGTGCGGGCCCACTTCGGTTCATGTACCTCTGCGGTTCCATTAACGCAATGTGCTTTCCAGCGACGATCGCTCGTGCCACGCGTACGCCGCGGCGGGCCGTCCCGAGTGGTGCCTTCCAACGCCGCGCCAGTTCGTCCACCACCGCAAACCCCACGTTGTGGCGACTGCCGGCATACTCATGTCCGGGGTTGCCCAACCCGACCACCGTGTACATCGACGGTCAGGCGACTCAGCCCTTCTTCTCCCCTTCGGCCTTGCCAACCTCCTCCGCTGCCGCA
Source organism: Deltaproteobacteria bacterium (assembly GCA_017860575.1). Taxonomy (GTDB): domain Bacteria; phylum Desulfobacterota; class Binatia; order HRBIN30; family HRBIN30; genus JAGDMS01. The sequence continues at coordinate 18,244 of JAGDMS010000050.1, forward strand.
GCCTCGCCCGGTGCGCCTTCAGCCACCACGCCTTCCTCAACCTTGACCTCCTCGACCGTCGGTGGCGCGACGGTGACCAAGGTTGCGTCGGTCTCGTAGCACACGCGGACACCCGGCGGTGCCTGGAGCCCGCTGACGTGTATGGAGTCATGTATGTCCAGGCCGCTGACATCCACGTTGATGAATTCGGGAATGTCCCCCGGAAGGCACTCGACTTCCACGTCGCGCTGGACGGGCTGCAGGATGCCACCGAGCGCCACGCCGACGGCCTTGCCGGTAAAGTGCAGGGGGACACGCAAGCGCAGTTTCTCCGTCATGTCGACTTCGTAAAAGTCTGCATGCAATACAGCGCCCGTCACCGGATGGAGCTGTGCCGCCTTCACCAGCGCAACCTTGCTGCCGATATCGGCCGCGTCCGAACAGAAGCGGATCAGGTGTGAGCCCTCGAGGGCGCTGACCTTCTCCGAGAACTCCTTCGCATCGACGGCAATCATGGCCGGGCGCCGTTTGGGGCCGTAGAAAACCCCCGGCACCTTCCCTTGTTGCCGCATCTGCCGCGCCGGCCCCTTGCCAGATCGCG